>CACOGC010000001.1:0-115000 GCA_902626645.1 uncultured Pelagibacteraceae bacterium
TTTTCTTTTTTTTCCATTATTTAATCTCATTTCAACCCTACCCATATAAAGAGGTTCGTCGTACACAGAGTCTACCTGATAATGACATTTTGTTTTATCGTTCCAACGACAAATTTTAAATACTTGCAATTTTTTTTCTTCAGCTGAACTTTTACATTTTAGAAATCTATTTTCTTGAAATATTGTATTCCATTTATCCATTTTATTTCTCGGAGCATCGATTTTTTGACTTTCATATATATCTTCTTTTTTTTGCACAGCAGTACCTGTTGTTGTGTTCGCTCCCCCACATTTAAGAGTAGGTGTCCATTTAGTTTTGCTTAGATGACTTGAAAAATTATCTACTGACTTTCCATCTAATTCAAATTCTCCAGTTTGTGCATTAAACCTTATATCTTTATTATTTGGGTCTTCCCCATAATAAGAGTCTTTACTACCAATGACATCCTCTGCTATCATTTCAGTTAAAAAATTTGCTTTAGTTCGCTCCCCAGAATTATCGATTGATTGGACTGAAAAATTTGTCATTTGTAAAATTGCAATAAATCCAATGCCAACTATAACAGTTGAGACTAGTGCCTCTAAAATAGACAATCCAGAGATCATGTATTTTTTTTTTATCATTTTATTGTAATGCCCAACCTCCATTTCTTTTATCCCATTTTTCTAATTTCACATTACCAAATCTTGACCATACTATCTTAAATGACTGCTCAGATGCACTTGGATCCTTATCGCATTCAGACTGAGTAGATGTTCTTCTACAGACAATTAATTGATTGCTCGGAGAGTTTAACATACTTTGCTCTGATAGCCCTTCCCCTTCTTCTTCCTTCGGTGGTGGTGGTGACGATGTAAAATTTGATGTTGCAGTAAACCATCTTTCATTTTTACCAAAACAAACAGCTACTGTATCTTTTGTCCAAGTTGTTGCTATATTATCAAGCACAATTTCTCTTACTTCAACACTATTTCTACCTTGATGTGGATCATCATCCCAATAAGCAGCGTTGTCAGTATTACATCTATCATTAATATCACTCCACCAGGTGCTAGTTGAATCATTTATTAAACTTGCTAGTTTGGCTGGTTTCATTCCTTTTGATGTCACAAATAATTTACGTTTATTATCATCTCCTGAGTCTATTCCTTCTTTTATGTGTACTTGAACAAAAGCGTATTGTCCTCTTTTTACTTGAGCGTTAATACCATCAAATAAAGATTTGATTTTAAAAACAGCGCTTCTTGTTTCTCGATCAATTCGCCATTCGTTAAATTTTGGGTAACCAACTCCAGAAATGACACCAATAATTACGACTACAACAAGTAATTCTAGAAGGCTGAAACCTTTAATTTTCTCGTCCTGCGCTCGCATCTATTTTTCCTGCTTTTACTAAATCTTCTAAAGATTTGGTCATTGTGATCATACCATCTTTAACAGCAGTTTGCATGATGCTTGGGATCTGATGTATTTTAGATTCTCTTATCAAGTTTTGAATCGGAGGTGTACACTTCATCACTTCAAAAGCACCACAACGGCCTTGGCCATCTTTAGTTTTAAGAAGTCTTTGGGTTACGACCATTTTTAAAGATGTAGAAATTTGTGCTCGTATCTGAGCTTGTTGCTCGGGTGGGAATACGTCTATAATTCTGTTAATTGTACTTGGTGCACCACTAGTGTGCAGTGTGCCAAACACTAAGTGTCCAGTTTCAGCAGCTGTTAATGCTAGAGAAACTGTTTCTAAATCTCTCATCTCACCAACTAAAATAACATCTGGATCCTCTCGAAGAGCAGCTTTTAAGGCGGTTGCAAAAGTCTGAGTTTGTTTGCCTACTTCTCTGTGAGAAACAATACTTTTGATATCCTTATGAATAAATTCAACTGGATCCTCAACAGTTATTATATTTGAGGTTCTTGTTTTATTTATCTCGTTTACAATTGCAGCAAGTGTTGTTGATTTACCTGAACCAGTAGGACCTGTTACTAACACAAGTCCTTTATGCATATCTATGATATCGTAAAGTACTGGAGGTAGATCAAATTGATCCATGGTTGGGATTACACTTTCCACTCTTCTTAATACAGCAGCAGGACCTTGAATTGTTTTATAAAAATTTGCTCTAAATCTTAGTCCACTTAATGTCACCGATGAGTCTAGCTCATGAGTGTCCTGAAATCTTTTCATTTCAATTTCATTACAATTGGTAGACAATAAATCTTGAAGGTCTTGAGCTTTTACTAACACATCAGGTATTTTGTGAATTTCACCTGTTTGTCGATAAGCTAAAGGCCAGCCAGTTCTGATATGAAAGTCGGAAATTTTTTTGTTATTTTTTGCTAATTCTTCTAATTTTTCAAACATACTAAATTTTATATATAATTTTTAGAAAAAACAATATTTAGTTACCTAAGAGCGACCAAAATAGGTAATTATTTAATAGAAAAAATAATACAGAACCCACACAATTAGTGAGTATTCAAAAAAGTTTTTTGCTAGAAGCAATTGTTTTTCTGTGAATTTTGTCTTTAAAAGTTTACTTAAGAAAATAAATCCCACATGAACTAAAGCAATTGAAATTACAATCCCAATTAAAATATATTCAATTGTGAAATTTTTATAACCAAAATAAATTGCGGCTAAAAAGGTTAGCCAAGAAACTTTTGAAACAAAGACCTTAAATATAAGACCTGCTTTTTTACTAAAAATAGACTGCGTCTTTATTAAAGAATAAGACCAGGTTAAGCCAATTAAAAAACTTATATACTTTAAAATCATTTTTTATTTTTTTCATGAAATACTAAACACACACCATTGTTGCAATATCTTTTACCTGTAGGTTGAGGACCATCATCAAAAATGTGTCCATGATGGGCATTACAATTTTTACAATGATATTCTGTTCGAGCATAACCAATAAGATGGTCGGTTTTGGTCTCAAAGACATCAGGCAAAGATTGATAGAATGATGGCCACCCCGATCCACTTTCATATTTTGCATCAGAGTCAAATAATTTTATTCCACAATTAGCACAATGATAGCTACCTTCTCGTTTTTCATTATTGAGTTCACTACTACCTGCGCGCTCAGTACCATCTTCAAACATTACTAATTTTTGCTCAGCAGTTAAGTTGGGATTTTTTTTAGTCATTTAATCAATTTAGCACAGGATTGATGTAAAAAAGAATGTAATTCAACTAATTTGTTAAAATCTTTATTGTAACCACCACCAAGAACACCACACAATGGAACTCCTTGTGAAAAAAAATTTTTTGTTACCATTTGATCCCTCTTTCTAATTCCCTCATCCGAAATTTTTAGTTTTCCTAAACGATCATTATGGTGAATATCCACACCAGCTATATAAAAAACAAAATCAAAATTTTCTTCATTTAATTGATTAAGATAAAATTCAAGCACCTTTATATATTGTGCGTCTTCCATATTATCCTCCAGTTCAACATCCAAATCACTGATTGATTTTTTAGCTGGGTAATTTGATTTTGAATGCATACTAAAAGTAAATACATTTTTATTATCTTTAAAAATATCTGCATTACCATTCCCTTGGTGAACATCTAAATCAACAATTAAAATCCTGCCAGCTAAACCTCTATCAAGCAAATATTGAGCGGCAACTGCTACATCATTGAATACACAATAACCTGCACCACCATCATAATTAGCATGATGACTACCACCGGCAGTATTACACGCTACACCATTTTTTATTGCAAGCTTTGTAGCAAGCACTGTTCCACCAGTTGCAACTAATGATCTTTGAATGACACTATCCACTAATGGAAATCCAATTTTCTTAATTGTATTTTGATCTAGTGTTTTATTTTTAACATCTTTAATATATTTTTCAGAATGAGCTCTTTTCAAAGTTTCATCAGAGCATGCATACGGCTGATGAAATTTTTTAACTATCTTTTTATTAATTAAATACTTTGCAAGTTCTCCAAATTTATTAATCGGAAATTTATGATCATCACCAATTTTTGCAAAATAATCTTCGTGATTGACAACTGATAAATCCATAACTATTCAATTACACGGATTGCCTTACCTGATGCGCAAGCTTCAAGTGACTCTATCATTTGACTATAATAAACATTATAGTTTTCAGCAGTCACGTATCCTAAATGAGGGGTAAGCAAAGCATTAGGTAAAAATCTAAGTTTGTTATTTTCTGGTAAAGGCTCTTTTTCATAAACATCCAGTCCAGCACCTGCAATCACATTTGTAGATAAAGCAATGATCAAATCATCTTCATTAACGATTGGGCCTCTTGAAGTGTTGATTAAAAAAGAAGTTTTTTTCATTTTATCTAATTCTTTCAAAGTAATACAATCTTTATATCTTTCACCACCTTGAACATGAATTGACAAGAAATCAGAATTCTTAATTAAATCTTCTTTGGAACAAGGCAAAACATCTAGCTCTTTACATTTATCGAGATTAAGATTTTCACTCCAAGCCATTACCTCCATACCAAAAGCTTTACCTATCTTTGCAACTTGAGAACCTACTTTTCCAAGGCCAATTAATCCTAAGATTTTCCCTTTGAGCTCAACACCAACAGTGGTTTGCCAATAACCCTGATACATATTATCTATTTCCTCCTTAATATTTCTGGCTAAGCCAAGTATCAAAGTCCAAGTTAATTCTGGAGTTGGGTTTAAATTACTTTCTGTTCCACTGACAATAATCTTTCTTTTTTTGGCAGCATCTAAGTCTATTGACTTATTTCTCAGCCCACTGGTAATTATAAATTTTAGCTTAGATAAATTTTCTATTATATTTTTTGTAATTGGAGTTCGTTCTCTCATGACTAATAATGCCTCAAAATCAGACAATTTATCTATGACATCAGCCTCATCCTCAAATGGCTCACTAAAAATTTTAATTTCATATTTTCCTGAAAGTTTTTCAAGATCAACAAATTGTTGAGAAACATTTTGATAGTCGTCTAATATTGCAACTTTAAGCATTTTTAATTTCTTTATTTGATAAAAATAAACCTAATATAATTAAAATTGCCCCAATCAAGTGAAAAAATTGAAACTGCTCATTATAAAAGAATATCGCCATCAAAGTACTAAATAATGGAATTAAAGATAAAAATATTCCAGCCCGATTGGCTCCAATAATAGAAACAGCCCCTGCCCAACAATAGTAAGAGCCAATACTTGGAAATAAAGCTAAGAAAATAAGAATATAAAATAAGTTTGCATTAATTTCTATTTTTTGACCTTGAGCAAATTCGTACATAAATTGAGGAAAAATAAATATTAATCCAAAAGTGCATAGAATATGAACCAAAGTAAGAAGTGGTAAGTCAAATTTTTTTCTCTTAAGAAAAGCTGAATACAAGCCCCACGAAATGACTCCTCCTATCATAATTAGATCCCCTTTATTAAAATTTAATGAGCGAATAATTTCTAAATTAAGTCTAGTAATAATAGATAAAATCCCCAACACAGAAATCACCAAACCTGCGATTTGATACTTATTTGTTTTTTCTATTTGAAATAAAAAACATAATAAAATTATGATTGCCGGGATAGCTGTATTGAAAAGAGAGGCATTTATCACTTGTGTGTGCACTAATGATAAATATGTAAAAGAATTAAATAAGCCTACACTTGTTAATGCTAAAAAAAATAATAGTGGTAAATTTTCTAGAATAACATTTTTATGTCTAATGATTTCATTGTAAGTGAATGGTAATAAAATCAACCAAACCAAAGACCATCGAAAAAAAACTAAAGTCATTGGTGGAATGTTGGAAAAAAAAGCCAACTTACCGACCATAAAATTACCAGCCCAAAATAATGTAGCACACACAAGCATAATGTATGCTTTGGTATTTTGCATTTTATTAGCTAAATCTTATTGAGCTATAAGGATCTAAATTTAGATTTGTATTTTCTTTAGCTATCATTCCAGAAACAATCTTTCCAGAAATCGGGCCTAATGTCCATCCTAAATGATGATGGCCAAAACAATAAAATACATTTTTATAATTTTTTGAAGGTCCCATTACAGGTAAAAAATCTGGCAGTGTAGGTCTAAAACCTAACCATTCATCTTCGTGTTCTGGAAGATCACCTAACATATACTTAGCATTATCAATTAAATTTTTTATTCTAGATTTTGAAAGAGGATTATCTAATCCACCAAACTCAACTGTACCAACCACTCTTAATCCCTGTTCCATAGGGGTTATACCAAATCCTCTATTAGAAAAAATTACTGGTCTACTTAAAAGATGATCACAATCCTTAAAGTGCACATGGTAACCTCTTTCTGTATCGAGTGGAATTCGCTCACCTAAATTATCTGTCAATTTTTTTGAAAATGCACCACAAGCAATTACAATTTTATCAAAAATATGTCTTTCACCGTCAGTTACAAAAACTGGTTTTTCTGTATCAAACTGAATATCATTAATATTTTTCTTTTCAAACTTTCCACCTTTTTTTAAAAATAAATCAAATAATTTAAGTAAGATCTTTTTTGGGTTCCGAGCGTGCCTTGCATATGGATAATAAACTCCCGCATGATAAAAAGGTTTAATATTTGGTTCTAAATCATGAATTTCAGACTTACTTACTAATTGTTGTTTTACACCAAGTTCATCTCTTACTTTTATTTCTAATTCTCTACTCTTTAGATCTTTATCATTCCAAATATAAAGAATGCCTTTGTTTTCAACGAGACCATCTAAATTTATTTCATCAAAAAGTTCATCATACGCTGGTAATGCCAAGTCTAAAATTTGATGCATATTTCTTGCAGTATGCATCATCTTATTTTTACTAGTATTTAAAATAAATTTAAAAAACCAAGGCAACATTTTTGGCACATAATTCCATTTAAGAGCCAACGGACCTGTTGAACTTAATAACATAGCTGGCACATCAGCAAGAACATCAGTTCTATTCAGTGATAATGAAGCGTAAGGTGAAAAGTGACCTGCATTACCATATGAAGCTGCTGGACTGCCCGGGTTATCTCTATCAAATATAGTTACCTTAAAACCTTTTTTTTGAAGAAATAAAGCGTTTGATACACCTTGTATACCTGAGCCAACAATTCCTACATGCAAATTTTTACTCATATGAAAATATACAATCTATCTGTCAAATAAGTTAAGCGACAAATTATACTTAGGCAATCAATTGTTGATTGTGAACTCTAGCACTCATGACTATTCCAAAACCAATCATGGTTGCCAGCATAGAAGATCCACCATAAGACATAATTGGTAAAGGAGAGCCTACTATAGGTAGTAAACCTAAAACCATGCTCATATTTATAGTAATGAATACAAAAATAGCTGCACCAAAACTATAACAAAAAATCTTTGCAAAATAACTTCTGGAACTAGCGCCGATTGCGACAATTCTATAAATAATGATTGCATAAATCACTAAGAGAATTGCAGAGCCAACGAAACCAAATTCCTCTGAGAAAAGTGTGAAAATAAAATCAGTATGTTTTTCAGGTAAAAACTCAAGGTAGCTTTGAGTGCCTTTTAAGAAACCTTTACCAAATATACCACCAGATCCGACAGCTATTTTTGATTGGATAATTTGATAACCAGCACCTAAAGGATCCTTGTCAGGATTTAGAAATGTCAATACTCTCAATTTCTGATAGGGCTTCAAGAAAGCTATTACAAAAGGTAAAGAGATTATAAATCCTAAAATAGTATAAATAAAATATTTATAATTAATACCAGCAAACCATAATACTGCTATTCCGCTTATAGCAATAAGAACTGCAGTTCCAAGGTCTGGTTGTACAATGACTAACCCCATCGGTAAAAGTATGATTATTAAGGAGGTAAGAATTGTATAAATAGAATTCACATTTTCTAACTTCATTCGATGAAAAAATTTAGCTAAACAAACAATAATAAATATTTTCATCAATTCAGATGGCTGTAAATTTATGAAATATAAATTAATCCATCTTTGAGAGCCAGATGAAGTAATTCCAAATAAATAAGTCCCAACTAATAAACCTACTACCACTACGTAGGCTAAGTAACCGATTGAAAACCAATATTTAATATTGATAAATGACATTACTAGCATCATTAAAGTAAATACTGCTAATTTTGTAAAATGACTTTTAGTATGAAATTTGATCTCACCACCGTCCGTTGAGTACATTGTTGCTAAACTAATAAACCCAAGTAACAATATGCAAATCAAAAGTATATAATCAAAGTTTCTAAATTTTTGAAAAAAACCAAGTCTATTTGTTGTTAATCTCGTATGTTGATACATCTATATCTCCAAATATTTTTTGTTTCTCAATGACTCTCTGATCTTGTGTCGATCAATAATTAATTTAAATAATTTAGTTGCCATAGGAGCAGCGGTTGTACTTCCGTTTCCTCCATGTTCTACGATGACACTTAATGCGTATCTAGGATTTTTATATGGTCCAAAAGCTACATATAAAGCATGATCTCTTTGCTCGTATGGAATTTGGAATGTTTTAAGATCAAGTTCTCGTTCTTCCTCAGTAATTTTTTTGACCTGTGCCGTACCAGTTTTGCCGGCAAACTGATATTTTGGATTATCAATTCTTGAACGATAAGATGTTCCCATTACTTCATTAGTTGAGCCAAAAATAGCATCTTGGACAATTTTAATATTTTTTGAATTTTTATAAAGCGGCGTAAATTTATCTACAGGCTGATCTTTGACTTTGTCATCTACAACAATATGAGGATAAATTTTATAACCACCATTAGCAATTTGAGCGGTCATTAAACATAATTGAATAGGTGTCGTTTGAATGTAGCCTTGGCCTATTCCTGTAATTATTGTTTCACCTAATAGCCATCCTTTCCCTAGTGCATTTTTTTTCCATTGGGTATTTGGAATTAATCCTTTTTTTTCAATATCAAATAAATCACCAAATACTTTTTCTCCCAGGCCAAATTTTTTTGCAGTCTCACTTAATTTATCAACCCCAAGTTTCCTTGCTATTTCATAAAAATAAGTATCACAAGATTGTTTCATTGCATTTCTTAAACTTACATAGCCATGACCCTTTTTCTTCCAACAATGGTATGTCTGGCCATACATTTCAGTTTTACCAGTACATCGAACAGTAAAATTAGTATTAATAATTCCATTCTCTAAAGCAGATAATGCAACGATTGGTTTAATCGTTGAACCTGGAGAGTAATTACCTTGTAAAGTTTTATTAACTAATGGTTTCATTGGATCATTTCGAATTAATTGCCAATCATCTTGGCTGATACCAAAAACAAATAAATTTGGATCAAATGATGGAGATGAATGCATTGCAATTACTGCCCCTGTATAAATATCCATTACACAAATAGAGCCCGCTTTATCCTTAAGCAATTCATTAGCTAACTTCTGAACTTCAGTATCAATTGTTAATCTTAATGTTTTACCTTTTTCACCTTTTTGAAATTCCAATTGACTTATTCTTCTGCCATAAGCATTTACTTCATATCTCTCAATATCATTCGTTCCTATTAGTTTCTCCTCAAATGTCTTTTCTAAACCTACTTTTCCAACTTTTAAACCTGGGACAAAATTCTTTTTTATGGCTTGTGTTGATTCAATATCATCTTGGTTTGCTTGACTGACATAACCGACTAAGTGTGTGAAATTTTCTTTAAAAGGATAGTTTCTAGAAATAGATATAACTGGTTTTACACCATTTAAATCATATAAATGATTGTTGATCTTTGAAAACTTTTGCCAACTCAAATTATCAGAAACAATTAAAGTTTCCCAAGGTTTTATTTCATTTTTCTTTTTTAATACTTTTTTAAATTCGTTATCTGATAATTCTAGTAAGTCTTTTAATCGATATATAACATACCTAAAATCTTCAACTTGTTCTGGTATCACGTGGAGTTGATAAGCTTCAAAATTTCCTGCAATAACATTACCAAAATAATCATGAAATTCTCCTCTCACAGGGGCTAACTTCCATTCTCTAATTCTATTTTTGTCGGAAAGAGTTAAATACTTTTTATTTTCTTTAACTTGTAAAAAGAATAATCTACTGACTATTCCTATCATTATAAAAAATTTTAATGAACCTGTAATGAACATTCTTCTATTAATAGAGTTAAGTTTCTTTACATTATCACTTGAAGAATTAATCATTAATTCCTTTCATGTAAAATTTAAATATTGATACAAAAATTATATAAAGTAAAAATGTACAAGTCGTGTTAACTAGATAACTCATTAAAACCAAGTTGTACGAAAAGAACAAGCTTAAAACTGAGTAATTTAAGGAGTTAATCAAACTTATTATAAATAAAAAGTAGAACCAATCTTTCATGGGACTTGGCCTAATTGTTATATTTCTGATATATGCCGTAGCAATACAAATTAGTGTATAAGACAAACTGCTAATACCAAGGGGCAAACCTATAACAGTGTCATTGAGCAAACCTGCAAAAAATACAAAAAGATAATCAAAATGTTTAAAATCTTTTAAGGTAAAGAAAAAGATCAAAATAAATGGGAAATTAAAAGAAAAATACTCAAGTTTTAAATAATTAAAATCAAATTCATTGAGCACTGAGACAAATAAGAAAATTATTGGTAACCAGGTATATAATTTAGAAAATGTTCCCTTTGTCTTTAAGTTAGCCACCTGTTCTACCTCCATTTAAAACACAACTCTTGTACTCTTCAGTTCCAACATTAAAACCATCAGCATTAAAAAAAGATTTTCTACATTTATGACCATGTTCTAAGTTTAACTTTAGAAATTCTAATTCTTGAGTATCAATATTGAATTGATTGATTTTTTGCTTTTGTAAAAAAATTTCATTATTTAAAACTGAAATTTGATTGTTTAAATCATTAATTTCACTAGTTAAATTCTCATTTTCTTCTATAAATTTTGAATTAGTCTCCTCAATAATTTTAAGCTCATCTTCTAAAATCTTTAATTTTGACTCTTCAAGTTCTTCACTTTTATCTTCAATTGGAACTATTTCTGGTTCAACTTGAGGAATTTCAATTTGAGTAATTGTTTCTGCAAAAACATATTTTAATTGTGTAAAGTCGCTGTAGAATTCAACGTTGTATCTATTAGAAGAACCATCTTTTTTAGATCTTAATTTGCCTATTGGTACTCCACTTTTAAATATTGCTCCGGTACCTGAGGTGTAAACTATACTTTCATCAACTAACTCCTCTGATAAACCCGCTTTAATATATTTAATTTGTCCAAAATTGTCTCCGCTCCCTGTAACTATTGCTTGGATATTTTGAGGGGCAATTGTTACTGGAACATTAGAATTTAAATCTGACAACAATAATACCCTTGATGTTTTATAATTCACCTCAATTACCCGACCAACTAAATAAGATTGATCATAAATATTTGTACCAATTTTTATATCGTCTTTACTTCCTTTATTTATGATTATGCTTTTTAAAAAAGGACTATCATGATCAACAATAATTTTTGCTAAAATTTTATTTGAACTTGAAATATAATCATCAATTAAAACCTTTAGCTCTTGATTTTCATACTGAATAATTTCGTTAGATACAAAATCAGATTTAAGTTTATCCAATTCATCTCTGCTATTTTTATAGTTGTTAAAGAATGTTGTGTACTCAATAATATTAATTATAGAATTCTTAGCAAAGTTTTCAGGTATAGAGACAATAAAAGATGATCGATAAACTACCTCACTTAATCCAGCTTTTAGATATCTTACTGCCTTAAAGTCTAGGCTAGATAAAAGGATAATAAATATAGAAATAAATACTAAAGTAAGTAGAGAAAATTTTTGCTGGGTGCTTTTTTTTAAAAAAGCAGAACGAATTGCTATTATAAAATCATCTCTGCTAGAGGCCATTACTCTTAATATTCAGTCAACATAGTCGAGAATGTTTGTTCTTGATCAAGAGCTTTTCCAGTACCAACTGCTACGCAAGATAATGGATCATCAGCAATGTGAACTGGCAAACCTGTTTCCTTAGAAAACCTTCTGTCTATATTTTTTAATAAAGCTCCACCACCAGTTAAAGTAAGTCCCATATCAACTAAGTCGGCAGATAATTCTGGAGGAGTACTTTCTAATGCATCCTTAATTCCATTCACCATCTCTTTTAAAATAATATTTAATGCTTCTGCTGTATCTTCCTCTGTAATATTAACTTCTTTTGGAGTTCCAGATCTTAGATCTCGTCCTTTAACTGCATAAGTATTATTATTTGTAGGAATTGCAGTACCTATTTCTTTTTTAATTTTTTCTGCAGTACTATCACCGATCATCAAATTATATTCTTTTCTCATATAGTTAACCATTGCAGCATCCATTGCATCTCCTGCTACTCTTAGGGATTTAGAATAAACTAAACCTCCTAAGGACATAACTGCAATTTCAGTTGTACCACCACCTATATCCACTACCATCGAACCAGTTGCTTCAGATATTGGAAGATTAGCACCAATAGCTGCTGCGATTGGCTCCTCAATTAATTGAACCCTTCTGGCACCTGCTGCTAAAGCACTATCTTGAATAGCTTTTCTCTCAACAGGAGTTGAGCCCGTTGGAACACAAATTAAAATTCTTGGATTTGCAAACGTACTTCCTTTGTGAACTTTTTTAATGAAGTGTTTTATCATTTCTTCTGTGACTATAAAATCAGCAATCACACCATCTCTTAAGGGTCTTATAGCTTGAATATTTCCAGGAGTTCTTCCTAGCATCGTTTTAGCCTCATCTCCTACTGCTAAAACTTGTTTTTTTCCTGATTGATCAACTATTGCAACAACGGAAGGTTCATTTAAAACAACCCCTTGTCCTTTAACAACTACTAGAGTATTTGCCGTTCCCAAGTCGATTGCCATATCTTGACTCCAGATTTTCTTCATTCTCTCAAATATACCCATTAAAACACTCCTTTTACTTTTTTAGGTTCTATATTTTTATAAAGAGATTTCTTTTCTCTTTTAATTAACATTTTATTTAATGCATTAAGGTAAGCATTAGCTGATGCTACTAAAGTATCTGTATCAGCTGATTGTCCAACAGTAGTTCTGTCATTCTCCTCAATTTTAACGCTGACTGTAGCCTGTGCATCTGTTCCTTCAGTAACTGCGTGAACTTGATACAAAGACAACTTAACATCATGTGGATAAAGTTCCTTTATACATTTAAATATTGCATCAACAGGACCATCGCCTGTTTGAGTAGTGTGTTTAATATCGCCAAAAACATCTAATGTCATTTCAGCTCTTTGGGGCTCGCCTGTGCCAGCAAAAACTTTTAAAGACTTTAAATTTATTGCATTAATTTTATTATCAATAATCAAGCTATCATCAACTAGCGCGACAATATCTTCATCGTAGATATGCTTTTTTTTATCAGCTAAAATTTTAAACTTCCCAAATGCTGCTTGAACAACATCATCTGTTACATCAGCATAACCTAAATCACTTAATTTATCTTTAAAAGCATGTCTTCCAGAATGTTTTCCCATAACTAATGATGTTTTTTTAACTCCAACACTTTCTGGTGTCATGATTTCATATGTTTCTCTATTTTTTAGCATTCCGTCCTGATGGATCCCTGATTCATGTGCGAAAGCATTTTTTCCAACGATCGCTTTATTAAATTGGACCGGAAATCCTGTTGCATTTGAAACAATTTTTGAAGCTTTACTAATTAATTCAGTTTTTATACCTGTCTCATAAGGTAATAAATCATCTCTTGTTTTAATAGCCATTACAATTTCCTCTAGGGCTGCATTACCTGCTCTTTCGCCAATTCCATTAATTGTGCATTCAATTTGTCTTACTCCAGCTGACAATCCTGACAATGCATTAGCAACTGCTAAACCTAAATCATTATGACAATGAGCAGAGATAATTGCTTTATCAATATTTGGAACATTATTTTTGATTAATTTAATAGTTTTGGCAAATTCTTCTGGAATTGAGTATCCAACTGTATCAGGAATATTTATTGTAGTAGCACCACATTTAATTGCAAGCTCAATTGTCTTGTACATAAAATCCAAGTCTGTTCTTGTGCCATCTTCGCAAGACCATTCAACATCATCAGTGAATTTTTTTGCATAAGTAACACTCTCTTTAATAGCCCCTAAAACTTGTTCGTTAGTCATATTTAATTTATGCTTCATATGAACAGGGCTTGTTGAAATAAAAGTATGAATTCTAAATCTTTTGGCAAATTTCAAAGACTCATGACAAGCATCTATGTCTTTTTTAGTTGCTCTTGCTAAACCACAAGGGATCGAATTTTTAACACTTTTACTGATTGCACTTACAGCCTCAAAATCACCAGGAGATGATATTGGAAAACCTGCTTCTATAATGTCAATACCCATTTCATCAAAAACTCTTGAGATCTGAATTTTTTCTTCAACACTCATTGAAGCTCCAGGTGATTGCTCACCATCTCTCATCGTTGTATCGAAAATGAATACTTTATCTTTATCAGCCATATCAAAATTTTTGTTTTTGAAATATACAACCTCTCGTTTAGATTGCAAAATTAAAATACTAAATTTATCCCAATTTGGAACTAAAATTTACTTCTTATCACTATCAACTAATTTCTTCTTGCCAATCCACGGCATCATAGCTCTTAAATTTGCCCCAACTTTTTCAACTGGATGTTCAGCTAATTTTGCCCTTGTAGCAAGAAATTTTTTTTGGCCACTTTTGCACTCATCCATCCATTCTTTCGTAAATTTACCTGACTGAATATCAGCCAAAACCTCTTTCATTCTTTTTTTAGTTTCCTCTTTATTAATTACTCTAGGTCCAGATTGATATTCTCCATATTCTGCAGTATTTGAAATAGAGTAATTCATATTTGCAATTCCACCTTCATAGATAAGATCAACAATAAGTTTTACTTCATGAACAGTCTCAAAATATGCCATCTCAGGCTCATATCCAGCTTCTACCAAAGTCTCATAACCATTCTTTATTAGTTCAACTAAACCACCACAAAGAACAGTCTGTTCCCCAAATAAATCTGTTTCAACTTCGTCTTTAAATGTTGTTTCAATAATACCTGATCTTCCACCGCCTACTGCTGAGGCGTAGGACATTGCTAAATCTCTTGCTTTACCAGAGCCATTTTGATGTACTGCAAATAAACATGGAACTCCTCCACCTTTTTCATATTCACTTCTTACCAAATGACCTGGTCCTTTAGGAGCAACCATAAAAACATCTAAATCTTTTCTAGCTTTGATTAGATCATAGTGAACATTTAATCCATGAGCAAAAGCAATTGATTTCCCCTCCTTAACTCTTTGTTCTATGTGATTTTTATAAATTGAAGCTTGTAATTCATCTGGTGTCAAAATCATTACAACATCAGCCCACTCAGCAGCATCAGACAAATTCATAACTTTTAATCCTTTAGACTCTGCTTTAGGTATACTTGAAGAACCCTCTCTCAATGCAACTACGACTTCTTTAACACCACTATCTTTTAAATTTAAAGCGTGAGCATGTCCTTGGCTACCATAGCCAAATATTGCAATTTTTTTATCTTTAATTAAATTTACATCTGTATCTTTTTCATAAAACATTTTCATAATTTTCTCCTTAATGATTAATTAAAAACTTTATCACCCCTTGTCATAGCAACGGCTCCTGTTCTAGAAACACTTACTAAACCAAATTTTTTTAAATTCTTAGCCATCTTATCTATTTCTCTTCTAAGAGCAGTAATTTGAATAACATTTGATTTTTTCGTTTTATCCAATATTACAGCATCATACTTTTTACAAGCATTAATAGCCTTTTTAATTTTAGTATTGTTACCAACAACTTTGAATAAAGCCATTTCTTTAAATATTACTCCTCTATCATTCCTTTTAAAATCTGCAACTTTATGAACTGGAACTAGTTTTCTTAATTGTAATTTAATTTGATCTATTACTTGAGGTGTTCCGGTTGTGACTATTGTTATTCTTGATATACTTTTTTTTGCGTCAACTTCAGCAACTGCAAGTGACTCAATATTATAACCTCGGCCAGAAAATAATCCAACAACTCTTGCTAAAACACCAGCTTCATTGTCTACCCAAACAACAAAAATATGTGTATCTGATTTTTCTTTTTTGGAAGAGACACTATATGCAGATTTTGGATTTGCCATAACTAAACCAAAGCTTTACCTTTTCCAGTAATCTTATTTTCTTCTTTTTCACTCGGTCCTAATATCATTTGGTTATGAGGTTTTCCTGACGGGATCATCGGAAAACAATTTTCATCGGGATCTACTCGACAATCAAAAATAACAGGCCCATCAAACTCTACCATTTCTTTAATCTTATCATCTAGTTCATCTGGTTTTTCAGCTTTAATTCCTTTGCAACCATAAGCTTCGGCCATTTTTATAAAATCTGGTAAAGCCTCTGAATAGCTTTCAGAATAATTTTTTTCATGTAATAGCTCTTGCCATTGTCTCACCATTCCCATGTATTGATTATTCAAAATAAAAATTTTAATAGGTAGATTGTATTGAACTGCTGTAGACATCTCTTGCATTGTCATTAAAACTGAAGCTTCACCTGCAATATCAATTACTAATTTTTTTGGATGAGCTATTTGAACGCCAACAGCAGCAGGCAATCCATACCCCATAGTTCCAAGCCCTCCAGAGGTCATCCAACGATTTGGTTTATTAAATTTATAATGTTGGGCTGCCCACATTTGATGTTGACCTACCTCAGTCGTAACATAAGTATCTTTATGCTTTGTAAGTTCATATAATCTTTGAACTGCATGTTGAGGTTTTATGGTTTCATCACTATTTTTGAAATGAAGAGAATTTTTTGTTCGCCATTTTTGTATTTGTTCCCACCATTTAGCAATTTGTTGCTTATTAGATTTTTTCAAATCTAGATTTTTCTTCTTCAGGGTTTTAGTAATTCCTTTCAAAACCTCTTTAACATCACCAACTAACGCTAAATCAACTTTAATGATTTTATTTATTGATGAAGGATCAATATCAATATGAACTTTTTTTGATTTTGGAGAGAACTCATCAATTTTACCAGTTATTCTATCATCAAATCTTGCACCAATATTTATTAATAAATCACAATCATGCATTGCGTTATTGGCCTCATAAGTTCCATGCATACCTAGCATACCTAAAAATTGATTGTCATCTCCTGGATATGCTCCTAAACCTTGTAGCGTGGAAGTGATTGGAAAACCAGTAAGTTCAACAAGTTCTCTTAAAACATTACTCGCCTCTGGTCCAGAGTTTATAACTCCGCCACCAGAATAAATAATAGGTTTTTTTGATTTATTCATTAAACTGATCAAAGTATCAATGTCCTTTTGCAAAAAATGATTCAATGATTTTCCGTTAAGTTTTTTTTCAACTTTAGGTTTTGAATAACCTATTTTAGCAAACTGGATATCTTTAGGTATATCAACTAAAACTGGCCCAGGTCTTCCTGTAGTTGCAACTTTAAAAGCCTCATGAAGAGTTTTTGATAAATCTTTGATATCTTTGACTAACCAATTATGTTTTGTACATGGTCTTGTAATACCTGTTGTGTCACATTCCTGAAATGCATCTGTTCCAATTAAATGTGTTGGCACTTGTCCTGATATACATACTAGTGGAACAGAGTCCATGTAAGCATCTGTTAATGCGGTAACAACATTGGTTGCCCCAGGTCCAGAAGTTACAAGTACAACACCTGGTTTGCCAGATGATCTTGCATAACCTTCTGCAGCATGACCTGCCCCTTGTTCATGTCTAACCAGAATATGCTTGATTGTGTTATGATTTTTTAACTCATCATAAATCGGTAATACTGCACCACCTGGATAACCAAAAATAAAATCCACTCCTTGATCTTCAAGACATTTGAATACAATTTCAGCACCTGAATATAATTTAGACATTCATGCAATCTAGCTGAAGTTGTGCTTATTGGTCAAGAATTACTACGTGATATCTAAATTTTTTTTAAAAATTTATTTAGGTCCTCTGACTTTATTTTGCTCCAATCCATCATATTGCCTCTGCCCCAAGTAGATTGTCTCTTTGCATATTGCCTAGTCTTTATTGATATTTTTTCAATTACCTCTGATATCTCAATTTTTTTCTTAAGATATTCTCTAATTTCTTCTATTCCAATAGCCTTTGAGGCAGTTTTAACTTTTGGAACCTTTAATTTTATAAATTTTTTTACCTCTGAAACTGCTCCATTTTTAATCATATCTTCTGTTCGATCCTCAATTCTCTTAATTAACTCAGCTCTTGGATAATCAATATAAATTTTAAAAAAATCATCTTTTTCATAATCTGATCGTGTACTTTTAAACCAATCGTAAATTGATCTTTTTGTAAATGATTTAACTTCATAAGCTCGAATTACCCTTTGAGTGTCTGTAGGTTTAACAAAGTTTTTTGATATAGGATCTAACTTTACTAATTCTAAAAAAAACTTTTTTGATCCAATTTTTTGATGTAACAATCTTATTTTTGATCTTAATCGAATTGGAATATTTGGAATATTTACTAAACCCTCTGTTATTGCTTTAAAGTATAATCCTGTACCACCGACAAGAATAGGTGTCTTATTTCTTTTTTTTATATCTACAATCTTTTTATTAACTAATTTTAACCAATCTCCTGAGGAAAAGTTTTTTTTTACACTTTGAAATCCGTATAAATGATGCTTAATATTTTTATAGCTTTTTGGTATAGGTCTTGCAGATAAAATTTTTAATTCTTTATACACCTGCATGCTATCAGCATTAATAATCTCTCCTTTAATTTTTTTTGCAAGTTTAATTGCAAAATTTGACTTCCCTGATGCTGTTGGACCATAAATTAAAATAATTTTGGATTTCAAATCCATTAATTAATCTAATTTAACACCAATATATCTTCTTTGATTTTGGCTATTATAAATAACTAATAAAATAGTTTTTTGATTACTATTTAAAACTTGTTTCACTATTTGGTTTAAATCATTTACATTTCTTATTTTTTTCTTTTGAGCTTCTAAAATAATACTATTAACTTCAACAGAACTTAATAAGGGACTATTATTTGCGATCTTAGTCACAACTAATCCAGAGGTTTGATTGGGTAAGTTTCTTGATTTTATATCTTCTTTATTAATTTGTCTCACAGTTATTTTTAAATCTTTTATCTCTGTTTCTTTTGGACTTTCTGCTTTTTCTGAAACTTTAAAATCTTCTGAAGTTTCTAATCTTCCAAGTGTAACAATTTTAACAATTTCTTTTTTATCTCTCCAAATTATTACTTCTACTTTTTTCCCAACTGCAGTTCTTGCAACAATCATAGGAAGTTCCTTCATCTGATTTATTTTTTCTCCATTAAACTCTAAAATAATATCGCCAGCTTTTACCCCTGCTTTAGCAGATGGACTGTTCTCTGCAACACTTGCAACTAATGCTCCACGAGGTTTGTCTAATTTTTCAACTTCAGCAATTTCTTTTGTAACATCTTGAATTCTTACACCCAGCCAACCTCTTTTTGTTTCCCCAAACTCTATTAACTGATCAATAACTATTTTTGCACTATTAGAAGGTATTGAAAAACCAATTCCAATTGATCCATTTCTACCAAGGATAGCTGTATTAATTCCTATTACATTTCCATTCATATCAAACAAAGGCCCACCAGAGTTTCCTTGATTGATTGATGCATCGGTTTGAATATAATCTTCATACCTAGATAATCCTATTGATCTATTTCTTGCAGAAATAATTCCTGAAGTTACAGTCCCACCAAGACCAAAAGGATTACCGATTGCTATAACCCAATCACCAATTCTTGCTTTATCAGAGTCTCCAAACTTAACTGGTTTAAACTTTTCATTTGTTTCTAGTTGGAGTACTGCGATATCTGATAATGGATCAGCACCTAAAACTTTAGCTTTTATTTCTTTTTGACCTACTCTTATTATAATATCATCTGCATCTTGAATGACGTGATTGTTTGTAACAACAATCCCTTTTTCATCTATAATAAATCCTGAACCTAAAGCTGCAGATGGTCTTTCTTGTGGTGTTCCAAATTCTTTAAACATATCCTCAAATGGTGAACCTGGAGGAAATTGAAAAGGGAAAGGATTACTTTGTGTTTTAACCATTGTAGTTGTTGAAATATTAACCACTGATGGCATCAACTTTTCTGCTAAATCGGCAAATGAACTAGGATGATTTTGAGCAAGCGATTTTAATTGAGAACCTATAATCAAAATAATTGCTATAAAAAATGTATTTATTCTAATCATTTTAGTTCTTCATATAATAAATAATTATAAAACCTATGACTGCAAAGATTAATCCACCTGATCTTAGCTGGCTATCTTTTATAAGCTCTAATTTTTTTAACATACTTTTCATTTTTGATGGAAATATGGCATATAAAATCCCCTCAATAAATAAGAATAGACCAAAAGCAATGATCAATTCTCTCATGAATAGTTTATTGTGAATTTGGTTTTATATTTCCAAAAAATTTGAAGAACTCACTATCGGGAGATAATATAAGAGAAGTCTCTCCACCAATTAAAGCTTTTTCATAAGCCTGCATGGCTCTGTAAAACGCAAAGAACTCTGGATCTTGGCCAAAAGCGTTAGCGAAAATATTATTTCTTTTTCCATCACCCTCTCCCTTCATGATCTCAGATTTTTTTTGTGCATCTGCCAGAATAACTGTCACTTCTTTATCAGCAGTCGATGTTATCGTTACCGCCATTTCAGCACCTTTTGCTCTAAACTCTTTTGCCTCTCTCTCCCTCTCTGTTTGCATTCTTCTAAAAATTGCATCACTATTTGCTTGAGGAAGATCGGCACGTTTAATTCTTACATCAACTATTTCAATTCCAAAGTTTTGTGCTTCATTATTTACGCCTTCTTGAATTAAAGCCATTTGTTTTGTTCTATCTTCTGATAAAAGTGTTTGTAGTTCTTGCTGACCTAATACGTTCCTTATTCTAGAATTGATAATTGTTGCTAACCTTGATCTTGCAACTCTTTCATTTCCAACTGAGATATAAAATTTAAGTGGATCTACAATTTGAAATCTTGCAAAAGCATCAACAATTAATCTTTTTTGATCTGATGCAATTACCTCTTCAGGTGGTGTGTCTAAATTTAAAATTCTCTTATCTAAAAATACAACGTTTTGGATAAATGGTAATTTAAAGTTTAATCCAGGCTTTAAAATAATTCTTTTTGGATCACCAAATTGAAGTACGATTGCCTGATTAACTTCTTTTACAATAAATATTGAAAAGAATAATGTTGCTGTAATAAAAACAGCTAATCCTGCTATAATTTTTCCTGCTTTCATTTTAATTAGTCGCTTTCTTTTTTAGTTCTGGTAATGGTAAGTATGGAACAACTCCTGAGCCAGCATTTTTCTCAATAATTACTTTATCAATATCAGCTAAAACTTTTTCCATCGTTTCTAAATACATTCTTTCTTGAGTTACAGATTTTGCTTTTTTATACTCATTATAAATAGCTAGGAACCTACTCGCTTCACCTTCTGCTTTAGCTACCACTTCTTTTTTATAAGCTTCTGCAGCCTGTAAAATTTTTGCCGCTTCTCCTCGTGCTCTTGGAATTACATCATTAGCGTATGCTTCAGCTTCATTTTTTGATCTTTCCATGTCTGCTCTAGCAGCTTGTACGTCTCGAAACGCATCAATTACTTGATCTGGTGGATCCGCTTTTTGCGTTTGAACTTGAGTGATTTGAATTCCTGATGTGTATTCATCTAAGATCTTTTGGATTATATCTTGAGTATCTGTTTCAATTAAAGATCTTCCCTCGGTTAAAATTGGCTGAATATCAGATCTTGCGATCACTTCTCTCATCGCTGTTTCGGCTGCAGCTTTAACTGTTCCTTCAGGATCTTGAATTTTAAATAAAAAATTACCCGCATCTTTTATTACCCAAAAAACAGAAAAATCTATGTTTACAATATTTTCATCACCAGTAAGCATAAGACTTTCTTGTGGTACATCTGCTACCCCTCCGGCTGCAGAAGAAAAACCACTGTCTCTTTCTGACCTAAAACCAATATCGATTCTATTAACTTTGGTTACTTTTGGAGTTAAAACAGATTCTACTGGAAAAGGAATATGATAATTTAAACCTGGTTGGGTTGTTTTGACAAATTTTCCAAATCTTAAAACAACTCCTTGTTCATCAGGAAGTACTCTATAAAGACCACTTGCTAACCAAACAAAACCTAAAATAATTAATACTAAAACTGCTTGCTTTCCTCCAGAGGAACTTCCACCTGGTAAAAATTTTTTAATTTTTTCTTGAAACTCTTTTATAATTTTATCTACATCAGGTGGCCTTGGACCTCTTCCAGAGCCATTACCACTACCACCTCCACCTGGAGGTGATCCCCATGGACTACCGCCTCTTTGTTGAAAATTATCTGACATAAACTATCTATATAGTGTCTAATTTCACAAAAACAAGCTAAGATCAAAAAATGCCAGATAAAAAGCCAGAACTAAGTGCCGCAACGAGTAAAGATAGTAAGCGAAAGGAATTCACAAAAAAACCAATTATTGGAACAAAATTTACTATTGCAATTTCGAGTGCAAAAGGAGGGGTCGGAAAGTCAACTTTTGCAACTAATCTTGCAATAGCATTAAAACATATTGGATGTAAAGTTGGTTTGTTAGATGCAGACATTTATGGACCTTCAATTCCAAAAATGTTTGGTATAAATGAAAAACCAAAAAGTGATGGTCAAAAACTAGATCCTATAACGAAATATGATATTCAGTGTATGTCTATTGGGTTTCTTACCGATCAACAAACACCAATGATTTGGAGAGGTCCAATGGTAACGAGTGCCATTAGAACTTTTACCCAAAAAGTAAATTGGAAAGATTTAGACTTCATAATTGTAGATATGCCTCCTGGCACAGGAGATACACAATTAACTTTTTCACAAGAAATTAAAATGGATGGAGCAATTATAGTTTCAACACCTCAAGAGGTAGCTTTGTTAGATGTAAAAAGAGGAATAAAAATGTTTGATAAGCTAGGGGTAAAAATTTTAGGACTTGTAGACAATATGAGTTACTTTATTGGAGATGATAAAAAAAAATATAAAATATTCGGTGAGGGTGGAGTTCGTAAAACCTCAGAAGAATTTAATAAAGAATTTTTAGGTGAAATACCAATTAATTCTGAAATAGGAAAGACAAGTGATAATGGAAAACCAATAGTTGAACAAGATCCAAATAATGAAATTTCAAAAATTTATATTGATTTTGCTTATAAAATTAAATCAACTTATCTTTAAGGTTAAAAGCTTCCATTAACTCATTCCATTCTCTTTTTGACAAACCAGAACTCTCTAAAGAGACATCTTCGCCTTTAATTAATTTTTGAATCACAACTTTTCCTTTAGCAGAAACTTCTGTACCACCCACTCTGTAATCCATAAAAGCTTCATGTGTTATTGGTACCCATCTTTTTAATGTATCCAACATGATGTCAGCATAAATTCTAATCTCATATTGAGCATGACGATCTGCTCTCAGTCTTAAAAAATTCATTAAATTTAAAAGATCTGTTTTCCAATACCATTGTGTGTAAGTATTTAGCGTTAAATTCATTCTAGCAAGTTCTCTGGCTAAACCTTTTTTGTTATCATCTATAGTGGATCCATCATATCTTTCATTAAGCATGATTTCATAATTGGAGTAAGTTCTTTCAGCATCATTTTTCAAAAGCTCTAAAACCTCTTTTGCTTGGGTTCCTTCGAGGACATCTCCCCTTCCTTGTCTATTACTTGTTGATTGAGCTGCTAAATTTTCAGAGGAAGGTAAGTAAAACTCTTTATCTAGAATAGAATATCTTGCAGAATATTCATTAACATTTGCAGTTCTATGTCTTATCCATTGACGTGCTATAAAAATCGGTAATTTGATGTGATATTTAATTTCACACATTTCAAATGGTGTGCTGTGCCAATGACGCATCAAATATTTTATCAATCCAGAATCTGTTGATACCTGTTTAGTTCCTTTTCCATAAGAAACTCTTGCAGCTTGAACAATAGATGTATCATCACCCATATAATCAACTACCCTTACAAAACCATGATCTAAAGCTGGAATTGCCTCATAAAGAATATTTTCCAACTCTGATACTACAACCCTTTTTGTTTTATTACTTTGAGACTGCTGATTCTTAATTTCTGCAGATTGTTCTTTGGTTAATTTCATGATTGTTATTGAATCTCTTGCGATTCCTTTTATATTAATAAAGTTGGTTTTCCAACTATGACGATAAACGAATTTCGTAATAACCATCGCGGACGTGGGGGCAGTACCCACCACCTCCACCAATTACAACTTATGGGGGTGAACTAGATTCGACGGGTGACTAAAGGCTATTCTTTCGTTCGGAATTGTTCCTCCGTAAAGGGCTAATTTATAAATGCTAACGAAAGTTACGCAATTGCTGCTTAATTAATTTTTATTAATTGAGTTAACGGGGTTCGGGGCACCTGGCAACAGAACGCCCCTTAAAAGTATTTTTTGTCGCTTAAAATTTGAAAAAATTATTTAGTAAAATTTTAATTATAGGTGTAGGAAAGTTTAGATGAAAATTAGAGTAAATTTTATTTATATTTTATTAATAGCATTTTTAATTATTTTGTTAATTTTGGGTCACCAAATTAACAAACAGAATTCCGCATCTAAAAAAAACGAAATTTCGAATATAGTAAATCAACTTAAAACAAGAAATAATCAGCTAGCTAAAATACAAAAAAACTTATTAGAGGAAGGAAAAAACTTAAATGACATAATTAATAAAAAAGGGATCACTTTTGAAAATATATTTATAGATAAAAAACTTGATGGATTAAACAATTTTTCTTATTCAAAATATTCAACTAAGGATATTTTATTTAATGGTAATCGTGGTGCTACCGGCACAGCATATATTGACTTTTACAATAATGATAAAAATTTATTAATCGCAACTTATGATGGAATTTTTGCATTTACTAATCTTAATAACTTAGAAAATTTTGTAAAAATAAACTCAAATATTAATTCATTAATTAAATATAATAAATTTTATTTACATGAACAATATGGCATTAAGGATATTTATATAAACAATAATAAATTGTACGTCTCATATATTGGTGAAAGAAAAGACAATTGTTATGATCTTAAAATTATTTTTAGTGAATTAAATGAAAAATTTTTAGATTTTAGTTTGTTTTATCAAACATTAAATTGTGTTGATAAAAATAATAATCATGGATTTTGGGCTCACCAAGGTGCAGGTGGAAGAATTTCTCATCTTGATAATTCAAACCTTTTATTTACCACAGGCGAATTTAGAAATAGACCCCTTTCGCAAGATATTCAAAGTGATTTTGGAAAAATTTTAAAAATTAATATTCAAAATAAAAAGTCTGAGGTTGTTTCCTTGGGTCATAGAAATCCACAAGGTTTGTATTACAGTAAAAAATTTGATTTTATTTTATCTACCGAGCATGGACCAAAAGGTGGTGATGAAATCAATATAAATAATAAACCCTTTTTAAAAGTTAAAAATTTTGGATGGCCAATTTCATCTTATGGTGAGCATTATAAAAAAAATTATTCTAAAAAAATATTGAAAGAAGCACCATTGAACAAATCTCATAAAAAATTTGGTTTTGAAGAACCTATTAAATATTTTGATCCATCGATTGGTATCAGTCAAACAATTTCCTTAAATGAAGCAGATACAGAATTTTTAATTGGAGCAATGGGAAATGAGATTGCTGATCAGGATTTAGGACTTCACTATATTAAGTTAAATGAAAACAGAGATAAAGTTATTAAACATGATTACTTTTTACTAAATGAAAGAGTAAGGGATATGGTGGTTTCTAAGGATAAAAACTTAATTATAATTTTTTTAGAGTCCACAAGTTCAATATTAATTTTAAAAAAAAATAGTTAATAATAAAATTAATTTTTAAAAGAAATTTTAATTTCAGCTCCCCTTTTACGATTTTTGTAATCTAAACCTTTAATTGGGTAATTTCTCGATGTTTTTTGTTTTTTTGTACTAAATTTTTTTGGATTAATTAATGTCATTTCAATTACTTGTGGAATCCCCTTATTATCAACCATACCATAGTTATTTGCATTAATATGAATATTTCTTAACTTAGATTTGTTCATGAAATCTTTTATTTTTCTTAAATTTTTTTGAAGATTATGAAATTCTACAATTACTAAATTTAGTTTATTAAAATTTTTATTAATTTCTTTTAAAACCTTATACTCATCGCCTTCAATATCTACTTTTAAAACAACATCTTTGTTATCTCCTATTGCATCGGTAATTGTAACTTGATTATTTTTGTTTGTTTTTTTTGAAACAATTTTTTTGTGATAATGTTTATTTTTACCCCTAAAAAAAATTAAGTATTGAAAAAATTTAAAAAGATCTATTATTTTGATAAAATTAATTTGTTTTAATAATAGTAAAGATATAAAATCTCTCAAAAATCTTTTAGTCCAAAACTTTCTATCGACTGTATGATCAAAAGCTAAAATTTTACAATTTTTATTATATTTTTGAAATTGTTTTTCAAAACTCCATTCGGCTTCAAGTCCACAAGTAATAATTACACTGGTTTTCTTAATAACACGTTTGTCAATAACATACCCTCCATCCGATTTTCTACCAAGCCTAATTAAATTCGATAAATCTGTGTGATAAGGTTTTAAAAAGGATGGTAACATTTACAACTTAACTAAATTCTACTTTTTTATTTCAGCCTGAGCTGCAGCCAGTCTTGCTATTGGAACTCTATATGGAGAACATGAGACATAATTAAGACCTATTTGTGAGCAAAAATTAATGCTCTTTGGATCACCGCCATGTTCACCACAAATACCTAGCTTGATTTTTTTGTTTTGTTTTTTTCCTTTATTAACAGCTATTTCAACTAAATCTTCTACACCTTCATCTATTGAAATGAATGGATCTATTGAAAAAATTTTGTTTTCAATGTAATCATTTAGAAATTTTCCACTATCATCTCTACTAATACCAAAAGTGGTTTGCGTTAAATCATTAGTCCCAAAGCTAAAAAATTCAGCATGTTTTGCAATATCCTTTGCTTTAATCGCTGCTCTTGGTAGCTCAATCATTGTTCCAATTAAAAATTCTATTTTTACTTTATTTTCTTTTTGTACTTTTCTTGCAGTATTGATTACTAGGTCTTTCATTATTTTGATTTCAGCTTCAGTTGACACAAGTGGAATCATTATTTCAGGGAATGCAAATTTTTGTTTATTTTTTTTAAGCTCTGACAAAGCTTTAAAAATTGCCTCACATTGCATTTCATAAATTTCAGGGAATGAGATACCTAATCTACAACCTCTGTGTCCAAGCATTGGATTTTGCTCATGAAGTTCATCAATTCGAGATTTTACTTCTTTAACACTTATACCAACCACTTCTGCGACCTCTGAAATTTCTTTTTCAGATTTTGGAAGAAACTCATGTAATGGAGGATCAAGTAAACGAACTGTAACTGGTAATCCATGCATAATCTTGAATATTTCAACAAAATCTTTTTTTTGATGTGGTAAAAGCTTTAAGAGTGCTTTTAATCTATCATCTTTAGTTTTAGAAAGTATCATCTCTCGTACAGAAATAATTCTTTCTTCATCAAAGAACATGTGCTCCGTTCTGCATAAGCCAATTCCCTCTGCTCCAAAATCTCTTGCAACTTTTGTATCTAATGGAGTTTCTGCATTCGTCCGAACTTTAAGTTTTCTAATATTATCAGCCCAACTCATTAATTTTGAAAAGTCACCAGAAATTTCAGGTTTTACTGTTGGTACGCTTCCTAAAATGATTCTTCCAGAGGACCCATCAATTGTGATAATATCGCCCTCTTTAATTTCCACTGAAGCAGTTTTGAAAATTTTTTTTTCATAATCAATATCAATTTCACTTGAACCTGAAACACATGGTCTACCCATCCCTCTTGCAACAACAGCTGCATGACTTGTCATTCCTCCTCTAGAAGTCAATATTCCCTTAGCGGCGTGCATACCCTGAATATCTTCGGGAGAAGTTTCTACTCTAACCAATATTACATCTTGCATCATATTATTAAGTCTTTCAGCCTCTTCAGATGTAAATACCACCTTTCCACTAGCAGCCCCTGGTGAGGCGGGTAAACCATTTGCAATTATTTCTATAGAACTTTTTTCATCCAAAGTAGGGTGTAATAATGTATCTAAAGAATTTGGATCTATTCTTAAAATAGCTTCTTTTTTAGCAATTAATTTTTCTTTGACCATATCTACAGCTATTTTAACTGCTGATTTTGCAGTCCTTTTACCTGACCTAGTTTGTAGGATCCATAATTTTTCATTCTCAACTGTAAATTCCACATCTTGCATATCTTTATAGTGCATTTCTAACTTCTTTAAAATTTTATGAAGCTCCAAATAAACTTTTGGCATAGACTCTTCCATAGAAGGTGCTTTTACGTTTGCATCTCTTTTTGCTTTTTTCGTAATATATTGTGGTGTCCTTGTTCCTGCTACAACATCCTCTCCTTGAGCATTAATTAAATACTCTCCATAAATATCTTTTGATCCATCTGACGGATTTCTTGTAAAAACAACTCCAGTAGCACAATCATTTCCCATATTTCCAAAAACCATAGATTGCACATTAACTGCTGTTCCCCATTCAGAGGGTATACGATTTAATTTTCTATAAATTTTAGCTCTATTGCTGTCCCAAGATAAAAATACTGCACTTATTGCTCCTAATAATTGTTTATAAACATCCTGAGGAAATTCTTTTTTTGTTTTTTCTTTAACAATGTTTTTAAAATCTTTTATCAAACCATCCCAATCATCTTCATCAAGATCTGTATCCAACAAAACTCCTTTAGTTAATTTATAATTTTCTATAAGTTCCTCAAAATGATAACTTTCTACCCCAAGAACAACATTTCCATACATTTGAATAAATCTTCTATAACTATCTTTGGCAAATCTTCCGTTAGAGGTTTTGTTAGCTAGTGCTTTAACAGTTTTGTCATTCAAACCAAGATTAAGTATTGTATCCATCATACCAGGCATTGATACTCTAGCACCAGATCTCACAGATAATAAAAGTGGATTTTTAAGATCTCCAAATTTTTTTTTCACATCTTTCTCAATTATCTTTAACTCTTTTTTAATTTGATTTATCAATGAAGAATTCAATCTTTTTTTATTTTGATAAAAAATATCACAGACTTTTGTTGAAATTGTAAATCCAGGCGGAACTGGAAGACCCATTCTTCCCATTTCTGATAAATTAGCACCTTTGCCGCCTAAAAAATTTTTGGGATTTTTAATTTTTTTTGAGTCTTTAGATTTAAAATTTAAAATTAATTTATTCATTATTTGCTTTTAATAATTGAAAATTCATAAAATTTTGAAAGGTTTTACATAACATATTTATAAGTTCCAAACGATTTTTTCTTAAATCTTCATTATCTTCATTTACTTTGACATTATCAAAAAATTCGAAAACTTCTTTTTTTGCTCCAGCTAAGACTGATAAAGACTCTTCAAAATTTTCATTATTATCTATATCTGAATAATACTTCTTTATATCAGTAATCTTTTTAAACAAATTTTTTTCATAATCGCTTTTAAAAATACCAGGATCGGTTGAATTAGTAATTTCAATTTCTTTATTTTCCATTTCACTTTGAAGTATATTGGAAGCTCTTTTATAACTTGATGTTATATCTATACCTATTTGATTATTGATTATTTTATTTATACATCTTGCTTTTTCGAAAGATGAAAACAATTTATTAGTTGAAAAATTTGAAATTGAAGCCTCAATGATATCAAATCGAATATCTTTTTCTTTAAGATAATATCTAAATCTATCTTTTAAGAAATTACTTAAATCTTTTTTTAATTCATTATTTACAAGAGTAAAATTTTGATCTTGATATAAACCAATAGAATAATTCAATAAATCGTTTAATTTTAAATCTTTTTTATTTTCAATTATTATTCTTATTATGCCGAGCGCCACTCTTCTAAGTGCAAACGGATCTTTTGAACTTGTAGGTTTTTCATCAATCCCAAAAAAACCAACAAGATTATCTATTTTGTCTGTCATCGATAAAGCAATACTGAAAGGTTTTTTTGGTACATTTGAATCTAAGCCAATTGGTAAATATTGCTCAGTTATTGACAAAGAAATATCTTTATCAAAACCTTGTTGTGCGGAAAAATAGCCTCCCATAATTCCCTGCAACTCAGGAAACTCACCAACTAAATCAGAAGTTAAATCTGTTTTGCAAATAGATGCTGATAACTCTACTTTTTCTTTACTAATTAATAATTCATCAGATATCATTCCACCTAATTTTCTCATTCGTTGAACTTTATCAAAATAGGTTCCAAGTCCCTTGAAAAAATTAATTCTTTTTAGTTCAGATACCTTTTTCACTAAATTTTGTGTTTTATCTTTATTCCAAAAAAATTCTGCATCGCTCAATCTAGCATCAACAACTCTTTGATTTCCAAGTTTGATTAACCCTTTTTGGTCCTTTTTATTTGCAACGAGTAAAAATTGATTTGTAATTTGATTATTTTTATCAATTGTAGGAAAATATTTTTGATGTGACTGCATAGTCAAAATAAGTATTTCCTTCGGAATCGACAAAAATTTTTTGTCAAAATCACATAATAAAACATGTGGGTATTCAACTAAATTTACAACCTCATCAAATAATTTTGAATTTTCTAAAACAAGTAATTTTTTTTTACTTAATATCTTTGTAAATTCCTTTTGAATAATTTGTTTTCTTTTAGTTTGATCAACAATCGTTCCTTGAATCTTTAAAAATTTTTCATAAGATTTGAAATTTTTAAATACTCCTGTTTTTTCTTCATAATCCTTATCAATAAAGGTCTTATTAGAAGAGGTTAGATGATAAAACTTAAAATCTATTATTTCTTCATCAAAAACTGATAAAATAGACTTTAATGGTCTTGCCCAATTAAGGTTAAATTCACCCCATTTCATTGATTTTTTCCATTGGTAGCTACCTAAAAGTTTTGGTATTAAATCTTTTAACAAATCTGAAGTGTTCAATGTTTTTGAGAGTGTTTTAAAAAAGTAGAATTCTCCTTTTTCTGTATCCCGTTTAATAAGTTGTTTTTTGTCAATTTTATTTGATCTCAAAAAACCCTCAATTGCTTCTACAGGAGCACTAGTTTTGGGTCCTTTTATTTCCTCAGACCCAACTTTAATTTTTTTTTGTAAACCCTCAAATACGATAATTACTCTGTTTGGAGTTGATAATGAAAAACTTTTTTTTGATTTTATAGATTTATTGATAAAATATTCTCTAAATTCCTTTAAAAGTTTTTCACGAAAATTTTGTTGTAAATTAGCTGGAATTTCCTCACTAAATAATTCTAAAAAAAATTCTGCCATTTTATATTTGTGTATCAATCCAAATTGAAGCAACAGATTTTGTAATTTCTCTTATACGTCCAATATATTCTGCTCTCTGGGCAACACTGATAGCTCCTCTTGCATCAAGTATATTAAATACATGACTTGCTTTTAAGCATTGATCATAGGCTGGGAGCGATATTTTTTTATTTATTAATGATTTAGCCTCACTTTCGAACATATCAAATATTTTAAACAGGTTCGAGGTATTAGCATGTTCAAAGTTATAAGCCGAAAATTCTTTCTCCGCTTGATGAAAGACTTCTCTGTATTCAACATTTTCATTATTCCAAATTAAATCATAAACATTATTTTTTTGTTGTGTGAACATACAAATTCTTTCTAAGCCATAAGTAATTTCTACAGAAACAGGTTTACATTCAAAGCCAGCCATTTGTTGAAAATATGTAAATTGAGTTATTTCCATTCCATCACACCAAACTTCCCAACCAAGACCTGCTGCGCCTAAAGTTGGACTTTCCCAATCATCCTCAACAAATCTAATATCATGATTTTTATGATCTATACCGATTGTAGATAAACTATTTAAATAAAGTTTTTTTATATTTGATGGAGAAGGTTTAATTATAACTTGAAATTGATAATAGTGCTGAAGTCTATTAGGGTTATCTCCATATCTTCCATCAGTCGGTCTTCTAGAAGGTTGTACATAAGCTGCTTTCCATGGTTTTGGTCCAAGCGACCTCAAAGTTGTGGCTGGATGAAAAGTTCCTGCTCCAACTTCCATATCATATGGTTGTAAAATTATACAACCATGTTTACTCCAATATTTTTGGAGGTTTAAAATTGTATCCTGAAAAGTTTGAAATTTTGTTTTTTTTTTACTTTTTTTAGAGGCCATATTTTTGCCAAATAGATTTCTCTTCTAATATATTTGCGACCTGATCGATGTGATCGTTAGATGATGATAATTTTTTACTTAACCAACTTTTAGATTTTTCAAATTTTTTGATTATTACATCTTCTCCAAATTTTTCTCTCAACACTTGATTGGCATCACCTATTTCATCAATCAAACCAAGTTTTTTGGATTTAGTTCCAGACCAAAACTCTCCGGAAAATAACTCAACTTCAGATCTCTTAAGTTTTTCACCTCTACTTTTTTCAACAACGTTAATGAAATCTTTATGCAAATCTAATTGTATATTTTTTAATCTTTCTATATCTTCTTTTTTTTCTTCAAGAAACGGATCGAGAGTGCTTTTATTTTTACCAGCAGTATGAACTCTTCTTTCAACTCCAATTTTTTTAATTAATTCTGTAAAACCAAATGATGAATAAATTACACCTATAGATCCAATAATTGAACTAGAGTTTGCATAAATTTCATCACCAGCACACGCAATCAAATATCCTCCTGATGCAGCAATATCCTCTGCAAAAACTATTACCTTTTTTTTATTTTTTTTTGCTTGTTGTCTTATAAAATTAAAGATTAAGTGTGATTGAACAGGTGATCCACCAGGAGAATTAATTGTAATAGCAACACATGGTGCTTTTTTTACAGAAAAAGCCTTTAAAATTATCTCCTCTTGACCTGAAAAATCTATACCTTGTTTAAATTTACCCACGTTTCCGATAACACCAGCTAATTTAATATGAGGAATAATTTTCTTCTTTTTAAAAATTGAGAGCATAACAAAACTTTATAGAATTTTTCTATTAATATAAAGACACCTTATAATTGAAGATTTAGGTGCGTCAATTGATAAGTATCAAAAGAAACTTATTACACTAATTTGCTCACATTATGGGAAGCGTAATTCAACTTAAAAAACAAATTAATAACTCTTACTTTCAACTTAAAAACTCAGTTGAAAATAAGTTAATGCTTGTTGAAGAAAAAATTAAATCAAAACTAGATAGTAATGTAGAGCTAGTTAAAAAAATGACAGATTACCATTTAAATACTGGTGGCAAAAGGTTAAGAGCCTTATTAACTTTGGGTTCATCAAAGTTATGTGGTTATACAAAAGGTACCAGAGATATAAATTTGGCAGCTTGCGTGGAACTAATTCATGCTGCAACTTTGATGCATGACGACGTTATAGATAATGGTTCTATTAGAAGAGGTAAAAAAACACCAAATAAAATTTGGGGTAACCACTCATCTGTTCTAGCTGGCGATTATCTTCTTAGTAGGTGTTTCGAAATGATGGTAGAAGATGGAAATATTGAAGTTTTAAAACTATTATCGTCAACATCATCGATAATTGCTCAAGGTGAAATTTTGCAACTTCAGCATAAAGGTGAAGTTGATATGCTTGAAGAAACTTATTTGAAAATAATTTCTTCAAAGACGGCTGAGTTATTTGCTGCTGCAACTAAAGTAGGTGCAATTTTATCAGAAATGAAAACTAAAGAGAAAGAAGCTTTAGAGTTTTATGGTAGGAATTTAGGTTTAACTTTTCAAATTGCTGATGACACTTTAGATTATAATTCAGAATTAAAACTATTTGGAAAAAATATCGGTCAAGACTTCTATGAGGGAAAAATTACACTACCAATAATTCTTCTGTTTCAAAAAGCTAATAAAGATGAAAAAGAAACTCTTAAGAAAACTTTTGCAAAAGAAGAGAGAAATCAAAATGATTTAAATTATACTTTATCTTTAATAAAAAAATACGATATTATAAATAGTTGTTATCAAAAGGCCAAGCACTATATTAATTTATCATCAAATTCATTGTCGGTATTTAAAGATTCTGAAGACAAAAATATCCTCGAAAATTTAACGTCTTTTACTTTATCAAGAAATTTTTAGGGGCTTAAAAGACTTTTTGTCCAACCATTATTTGCTGTCAATTTATACTTTAGTCTTTCGTGAATTCTATTATCTCCATCTAACCAAAATTCTATGCTCGTAGGTTTTAAATTCCAGCCTGACCAATGATTTGGTCTTGGAACATTATTTTGATCTTGGTATTTATTTTTAAATTTTTCTAGTGATTTTATCAATTCTTCCCTATTGACTAATTCACTACTTTGTTTTGATGCCCAAGCCCCAATTCTACTTTCGTAAGCTCTAGAATTAAAATAATTATCAGCTACCTCATCTTCTACTTGGCTCAAAGTACCTACAATTCTAATTTGCCTAAGCAAACTTTTCCAATGAAAACACATTGTTGCATTGGGGTTTTCTTTTATTTCGTTTCCTTTCTGACTATTAAGATTAGTATAAAAAACAAATCCATTTTTATCGTAACCTTTAAGAAGCACCATCCTTACTGATGGAACGCCTTGTTTTGTTGCAGTTCCAAGAGCTAAAGCATTTGGATCATTAATTTCATTCTTTTTTGCCTCTTCGTACCAACTTTCAAATAATTTAAAAGGATCATCTAAATCTAGAAAGCATTTATTAAGCCCTAGTGAGTTTTTTTCATTCATAATTTTAACAAAATAATCTATACAATATAAATAATGTCATTTAATACTTTTGGAAAGGTTTTTCGTTTCACTACATGGGGAGAATCTCATGGTCCTGCAATTGGTTGTATAATAGATGGTTGTCCACCGCTAATAAGCCTCAATGAACGAGATATTCAGATAGAACTCAACAAAAGAAAACCTGGTCAATCTAAATTTACTACTCAAAGAAAAGAGAGTGATAAAGTAGAGATTCTTTCAGGAGTCTTTGAAGGTAAAACAACTGGAACTCCAATCTCTTTGATCATTTATAACGAAGATATGCGCTCAAAAGATTATAGTGATATTAAGGATAAATTCAGACCAGGTCATGCTGATTTCACTTACTTTAAAAAGTATGGCATTAGAGATTATAGAGGTGGTGGAAGGTCTTCGGCGCGAGAGACTGCTTCTAGAGTTGCAGCAGGAGCGGTAGCAAAAAAAGTTTTGGAAAAAAAATTAGGTAAAAAATTTAAAATTTCTGGTGCAGTTACACAACTTGGAATTCTTGGATGCGATACAAACAAGTGGGATGATAAGATAATTTATAAAAATCCGTTTTTTTGTCCTGATAAATCTATGCTTAAAATATGGGAAAAATATCTTTTAAGTATTAGAAAGGCAGGTTCATCTTGTGGTGCTATAATTGAAATTAGAGCTAATGGTATTCCTGCAGGACTGGGGGCACCAATTTACTCAAAACTAGACTCTGATATTGCATCTGCAATGATGAGTATTAATGCTGTAAAAGGTGTAAATATTGGTTCTGGAATGAATTCCGCTCAATTGTCTGGTGAAGAAAATTCAGATGAAATTTCAAAATCAAAAAATAAATTAAAGTTTAACTCAAATAATGCAGGTGGAATTCTTGGTGGCATCTCTTCTGGTCAACAAATAATTGTTTCATTTGCTGTAAAGCCTACATCATCAATTTTAAAGACCAGAAAGACAATTAATAAATTTGGGAAAAATACTAGCATATCTGTTAAGGGAAGGCATGATCCGTGTGTTGGAATTAGAGCAGTTCCAGTGGGTGAAGCAATGCTATCATGCGTTTTACTTGATCATTATTTATTGAATCAAGCTCAATGTGGATAATCACTTTATTTTTGTTTTTGTAAGATAATATTTGAATTCAATACATCTAAAATTTGTTCTTCAATAGAAATGCTATCTAAATTTGCGAGTTTATACATATTTTCAGGTTTGTCTTGATCAATAAAAATATCTGGAAGTTTCATTGATCTAAATTTTAAATTTGAGTCCATTAATCCTTTTTTTGATAGAAAATCAATTACATGAGAACCAAATCCACCAATTGATCCCTCCTCAATAGTTACAATTGCCTCGTGTGTTGTTGCTAATTGCCATATCAAATTTTCATCCAATGGCTTAGCAAATCTTGCATCCACTATTGTAATATTAATACCTTTTTTTTTTAAATTTTCTGATGCTTTTAAAGTTTCACTTAATCTCGCACCAAAGTTGATTAAAGCTAACTTTTTTCCCTCTTGAATAATTCTTGATTTTCCAATCTCTATCTTTTCATTAATTGATGGCAATATTGATCCAATACCAGTCCCTCTTGGATACCTGAATGCACAGGGTCTATCATTAATTTCTGTAGAAGTGTTAATCATTCTAATCAACTCAGCCTCATCACTTGCAGCCATTACAATAAAATTTGGTAGTGTTGCTAAATAAGTTGTGTCAAAACTACCTGCGTGTGTAGGTCCATCAGCTCCAACTAATCCTGCTCTATCTATTGCAAATCTTACAGGTAAACTCTGTATTGCAACATCATGAACGACTTGGTCATATGCTCTCTGGAGAAATGTTGAGTAAATTGCTGCATAAGGTTTATAATTCTCAGTCGCTAAACCAGCTGCAAATGTAACAGCGTGTTGTTCAGCAATACCAACATCATAAGTTCTATCTGGAAATTCTTTTCTAAAATTACTTAATCCAGTCCCATCTGGCATAGCTGCTGTAATTGCAACTATTTTACTATCTTTTTTTGCGTGTTGTATCAGAGTATCAGCAAAAACTTTAGTGTATGTTGGTACTTTACTTGAACTTTTTTCCTGTTCTCCAGTCTTTACATTAAATTTGGATACCCCATGATAATGATCTTTTGCTTTTTCAGCAAAAGAATACCCTTTGCCTTTTTTTGTTTTTATATGAATTAATATAGGACCTTGGTGTTTTGAGTCTCTTGCATTTCTTAAAATTGGAATCAATGAAGAAAGGTCATGACCATCTATAGGACCAATATAATAGAAACCTAATGAACTAAATAAAGTTCCACCAGTTACAGCTGATCTTAATAAATCTTCAGCTTTACCCGCTTTTGCACTAAATCTTTTTGAAAATGCTGATGTAATCAATTTTATAGTTTCTCTTAAACTAAAATAAATTTTACCAGAAAAAATTTTAGCTAAATATGTTCCCATTGCTCCAACAGGCCTCGCAATTGACATGTCGTTATCATTTAATATCACAATCATTTTGGTCTTTGAGGCACCTGCATTATTCATGGCCTCATAAGCCATGCCTGCACTTATTGCACCATCACCAATCACTGCTATTACATTTTCTGATTTTTTTGATAATTTATTTGCCTCAGCAATTCCCAAAGCTGATGAAATTGAGGTGGAGCTATGAGCGGCTCCAAAAGGATCATATTCACTTTCTAAACGCTTTGTAAATCCTGAAAGACCCCCTCCTTGCCGAAGTGTTCTTATTTTATCTTTTCTTCCTGTTAAAATTTTGTGTGGATAACATTGGTGTCCTACATCCCAAATTAATTTATCACTTGGTGTATTAAAAATATAATGTAATGCTACGCTTAATTCTACAACACCTAAACTAGCACCCAAATGTCCTCCAGTAACTGATACTGCATCGATCATTTCCTTTCTTAATTCATCAGCGACCTTTTGCAGTTTTGTTTCAGAAACTTTTTTTAAGTCTGATGGAAAATTAATATGATCTAAAAATTCGTATTTTTTTTTCATTTATTTCTATTTAAAATATAATTTAGAGTTTCAGTTAAATTCTTAGATTTTGGTCCATACTTTTTTAACCTAGTATTTATTTTTAAAATTAGATTATTAGCATATTTAATAGTATTTTTATCTCCCAGTAAACTAATAAGAGTTGCTTTACCTTTTTTCTTATCTTTTCCAGTTTTTTTTCCTGCAGTTAAAAGGTTTCCATTATAATCAATTAAATCATCAGCAACTTGAAATAGTAATCCAATATCAGCTCCAATATTTTCAAATTTTTGGATATCTTTTTTACTTTTGTTCTTTAAAATTAATGGAGCTACACAACAAAAACTAAACAGTTTTCCAGTTTTTTTTATTTCCATTTCAATTATTTTTTTTTCTGAAATTTTCTTATGTTCATAGCTAAGATCTAAATATTGACCACCAGCAATCCCGCGATGTCCAGAACTCTCAGAAATCTTATTAATTAATCTAATTTTTGTTTTTTCATTGACATTCAAATCTTTGTGACTCAAAATTTCGAATGCCATAGTTAAGAGTGAGTTTCCAGCAAGAACAGCTGTAGATTCTCCAAATTTAATATGAGTAGAAGGCTTACCTCGTCTTATTAAGTCATTATCCATACATGGTAAATCATCATGAATAAGTGAATAAGCATGGATACATTCAACAGCAGCACCAATAATTAATAAAGTTTTATAATTTAAATTAAATATTGAACCAACATCAACTAGTATTTTTGATCTTATTTTTTTGCCACCCGAAAATAGTCCATATTGCATTGGGACAACCAGCTCTGATTTTTTTTGTTTTTTTATAAATCTTTTTAAAAAAATATTTGTATCTTTAGCAATTTTATTTAGTTTTTTTTGCATTATTTTTTGAAGTTATCTTAGATATATTATCTTTAGTTGTTGTATTAATATCAGTAACTTTTTTTTTAAATTTTTTCTCGATGATATTGTTAAGTTTTATCAAATTTTGATATTTTTCAATTGAATTTTGTAAATCTTTTTGACTTTCTAAATCCTCAATTATCTTATTAGCTTCGAGAGTTAATTCCTCCAGAGACGAAGATTCATAATCATTTGGTAAATCTTTATCTTTCATATAATACTCTCAGATAATACATGAAAATTAATCTTGCAAATATTAAAAAAGCAAAAAAACTTCTATATAAAAGGGAGTGTATTGCTATACCTACAGAAACAGTTTATGGTTTGGCGGGTAATGCCTACTCAGACCAAGCCTGTCAAAAAATATATAAACTTAAAAAAAGACCAAAAAATAACCCTCTAATAGTTCATTATCTGAATATTCAAAGGTTGAAAAAAGATTGTCATTTAAACAATGACTTTATTAAACTATATAAAAAATTTTGTCCTGGTCCTTTAACTTTTATACTAGATCTTAAAAAATCATCAAACATTTCAAAAATAATTACTAACAAAAAAAATACATTAGCAGTAAGATTTCCACGGCACTCTGTCACGAGAAGATTACTAAAAATTTTAGAATTTCCTTTAGCAGCTCCAAGTGCTAATCCCTCATCTAGGGTTAGTGCTGTTACATCTAATCATGTAAAAGAAGATTTTGGAAAAAAAATTAAATACATACTTGAGGGCGGAAAATCATCTATTGGATTAGAATCAACAATTATTGACCTTAGAGAAAAACCTAAAATCTTAAGATTGGGAGGCTTAAATGTTTCAACTATTCAAAAAATACTAGGAAAAAAAATAACAATAAATAACAACCCCTCAAAAATTGTTTCACCAGGTCAACTTAAGATTCATTATTCACCAGGTTTGCCCATCAGACTTAATGCAAAAAATATTCGTCAAGATGAAGCATACTTATTGATTAGAAAGAAAAAAGTAAATAAACCAAATTATTATTTTTTGTCACAAAAAGGAGATCTAAAAGAAGCCGCAAAAAATTTATATTCTACTTTAAGAAAAATTAAAAAAAAGAAATACACCTCGATTGCAGTATGTAAAATTCCTGATAGAGGATATGGTAAAACAATTAATGATAGGTTATTAAGAGCATCAAGATTCAATGAAAAAACCACTTGAAGTTATAGGATTATCAAAAACTTATAATACAAAAGAAGCAGTAAAAGACGTTTCTTTTAAAGTAAATCAAAATGAAATTATTGGTATACTTGGTCCTAATGGTTGTGGGAAAACTACTACAATCGGAATGATTTTAGGTTTATTAAAACCATCAAAAGGAAAAGTTTTAATAAATGGTGTCGAAATTGAAAACCAACGTGTAGATTTACTAAATCAATTAAATTTTATATCACCTTATATAGAGTTGCCTAAAAAATTGACAGTTAGACAAAATTTAGAAGTTTATGGGAGGCTTTATGATGTGAACAAACATAAGGCAAAAATTGAATATCTGTGTGAAAAATTAAGACTCTACGAATTTATAGATAAATTAACTGGGGAGTTGTCATCTGGTCAAAAAAATAGGGTTAGTCTTGCAAAGTCAATAATTAATAATCCAAAAGTTTTACTTCTTGATGAGCCTACAGCATCACTTGATCCTGAAACAGGTGATTTTGTTAGAAGTTTTTTAGAGGAATATCAACAGGAAAATAAAACATCAATTCTATTAGCATCACATAATATGGCAGAGGTAGAGAGACTATGTTCTTCAGTTTTAATGATGAACAAAGGATTGATTATTGATGAGGGTAGACCGGAGGAATTAGTTAAAAAACATGGAAGAAAAAATATGGAAGAAGTTTTTTTAAAACTTACAAGGGAAAAAGTATGAATTTCAATAAAATGTATGGTCTTTTCCTTAGACATTTTTATTTAATTAAAAGTTCTTTACCAAGAATTTTGGATTTAATTTATTGGCCGACAATTCAAATAATTTTATGGGGTTTTATCTCAAAGTTCTTTTCAATACATAGTGACTACTATAGCAATACTTTGGGAGTAATTTTAACGTGTGCAATACTTTATGATATTCTTTTTAGATCAAGCATTAGTTTTAATATGCTTTTTTTAGAGGAAATCTGGAGTAGAAATTTCACAAATTTGTTTATAGCTCCCCTCAAGCTTAAAGAAATTATTGTTTCATTAATTTTTACTGCTTTGATAAGGACTTTAATAGGATTGGTACCTGCGATAATGCTAACCTCTCCTCTATTTGGTGTATCAATTTTAAAATTGGGATTACCACTTTTATTCCTATTTCTAAGTTTATATCTTTTTGGTATAACACTTGGGTTGTTTGTGAGTTCAGGACTAATTAGATTTGGTCCATCATTTGAAAATATTGCATGGTCGTCTTTATTTTTGCTAGCTCCTTTAGGATGCATATATTATCCAATAGAAATTCTACCAGAATTATTTCAATTTATAGCAAAAGGTTTACCACTTGTTTATATTTTTGATGAGACTAGAAACATACTACTAAATGGGTCAATTGATTATACAAATTTGAAACAAGCATATTTATTAAACCTGATCTATTTAATCATTGGAATAGTTCTATTTTATTTATCTTTTTTGAGAGCTAGAATTAAAGGAACATTAATTAACATGGGTGAATAATTGGTGCGCCTGCTAGGAGTCGAACCCAGAACCTCCTGATCCGAAGTCAGGCGCTCTATCCAGTTGAGCTACAAGCGCATATAATAGTAATATATCATTTTATGAAAAAAAAAATAAATTTGATTGTAAAAGAAAGTAATAAGAATATGCGTGTAGATGTTTTTATTAATAGTAGGGAAAATGAGATAAGTAGAACTAGGATAAAAAACTTAATTTTAAGTAAGAAGCTTAAGATTAATAATAAAGTTATTTCAGATCCTGCCAAAAAGGTTTTAAAAGACGATGCTATAGAATTAATAATTCCAGAGCCTAAAAAACCTTCTCTGAAACCATTTAAATTCAAATTAGATATTGTTCATGAGGACAAAGATATAATAGTGCTAAATAAACCAGCAGGTATAGTAATGCATCCAGGAGCTGGGAATTTTGAAAATACAATTGTAAATGCATTAGTAGATTACGATAAAGACTCTCTTTCGAATATTGGTGATGAACTTAGACCAGGAATAGTACATAGGATAGACAAAAATACATCAGGTTTAGTAGTCATAGCAAAAAATAATCTATCGCATGAAAACTTATCTAATCAGTTTAATAAACACTCTATAAAAAGAGTTTATCAATTATTAATATGGGGAAAAGTTAGACCTTCTAAGGGAAAAATTGAAACTTTAATAACACGAAGTTCAAAGAATAGACAAATGATGGAAGTTAGTCGGACTAAAGGAAAAAAAGCAATTACCAATTATAGAACTATTGAAATTTTTGAGAATGAACACACACCAACTTTAAGTTTAGTAGAGTGCAAACTTGAAACGGGCAGAACCCATCAAATTAGAGTTCACATGAATTTTTTAGGAAATAGTATTGTTGGTGATGATAAATATAAAAAAAAGTTTAAGAAAATTAAAAACATTAATCCGTTGATAGAGCAAAATTTAAATAATCTTAAAAGACAATTTCTTCATGCTAAGATACTGGGTTTCATTCACCCCACGAAAAGCAAAGAAATGACTTTCAACTCAAATTTACCTTTAGAACTTGAGAATATTTTAAAAATACTGAGAAATGCTAATAAATAAATCATTGAAAAATATAAATAATTAATTAGATAAACTCATTATGAATACTGCAATAAATAATAACTTGCCCATTTTAAGTAATGAAGGTGGTCTATCAGCATATTTGGAACAGATTAAAAAATTCCCTATGCTTGATGCAGAAGAAGAATATATGTTGGCAAAAAATTGGAAAACAACTGGTAATATAAAAGCAGCAGAAAAATTAGTAACGAGTCATTTGAGATTGGTTGCGAAAATTGCAATGGGATATAAAGGATATGGATTACCAGTAAATGAAATGATCTCTGAAGGAAATATTGGTTTAATGCAAGCGGTAAAAAAATTTGAACCTGAAAAAGGATTTAGATTAGCCACCTACGCGATGTGGTGGATAAAAGCTTCAATACAAGAATATATTTTAAGATCGTGGAGTTTAGTCAAGATTGGTACAACAACTGCACAAAAAAAATTATTTTTTAATCTTAAGAAATTAAAAAACCAAATAGCTCCCCAAACAGAAGGTGACTTAAAAAATGAACATGTTGATGAAATAGCTAACAAGCTTGATGTTAGTAAAGATGAGGTGATTTCGATGAATCGAAGATTATCGGGAAAAGAATTCTCACTTAATGCACAAGTTGGTGAAGATGGTGATGAATGGCAAGACTGGTTGGTTGATAAAGAATTAGATCATGACTTAAAATTTGCTCATCAAGAGGAAATGGAACAAAGAAAAGATTTGTTAAAAAACTCAATTCAAGTCCTTAATGAAAGAGAGAGAGAAATTTTATATTCTAGAAGATTAAATGATAATCCAACTACATTGGAAGACCTAAGTAAAAAATATAAAATCAGTAGAGAAAGAGTAAGACAAATTGAGAATAAAGCTTTTGAAAAATTACAAAAGCATATGCTTCTACTCGCAAAGTCTAAAAACTTATTACCTGTAAATTAAATCTCAAAAGGATTTTCGATTAATATCGTATCATCACGTTCTGGGCTGGTTGAAATACTTGATATTTTTGTCTCAATAAAATTCTCAACTTCTTTAATATAATTTTTGGCATTTTCTGGAAGATCATCTATATTCTTAATACCACTTGTTGATTTTTTCCAGCCATCAAAAGTTTTATAAATAGGTTTTATTTTGAGCTGATCCTCTACTGCTGCTGGTAAATAATTAATTTTTTTTCCATCTAATTCATATTCAACACACATCTTTATTTCATCTAATTCATCTAAAACATCCAGCTTTGTGAGTGCTATACCATCAATACCTGAAACTTTAATAGTTTGTCTTACTAAAACACCATCAAACCAACCACATCTTCTTTTTCGACTTGTAACTGTTCCAAATTCTTTTCCTCTTGTTCCTAAAAGTTCGCCAATATCATCTTTTAATTCTGTCGGAAACGGACCTTCTCCAACCCTAGTCGTATATGCTTTAGTAATTCCTAAAACATAATTAATTGTATTTAGTCCACACCCTGTACCAGTAGCGGCGCTTGACGCTACAGTATTTGAGGATGTCACAAATGGATATGTACCATGATCAACATCTAGTAATATGCCTTGAGCTCCCTCAAATAATATTCTTTTTTTTTGTTTTTTGAATTCGTCAAGTTTCAACCAAACTGGTTTTGAATATTTCAAGATCTTAGGGGCAATTTTTAATAAATCTTTTTTTAATTGATCTTTCTCATAGATTTTTTTACCTAAGCCTTTTCTAATTGCATTATGATGTAAAAGAACAGACTCTAACCTTTGATCTAGATTTTTTTCAGATCTCAAGTCCATTACTCTTATTGAACGTCTACCAACTTTATCTTCATATGCTGGTCCGATACCTCTTCTAGTCGTTCCAATTTTTCCCTTACCCGCACTATCTTCACGGATTTCATCCATTTCCCTATGAAAAGGTAAAATTAAATTTGCAGACTCTGAAATTATAAAATTATCAGTGTCGACCTCAACTCCTTTTGATTTAATTTCATCAATTTCATCTAATAATGCCCAGGGGTCAACGACAACTCCATTTCCGATTATTGATATTTTATTTTTTCTTACAATTCCGGATGGAAGTAGTCGAAGTTTATAAGTTACACCATTTATTACAAGAGTATGACCCGCGTTGTGACCACCTTGAAATCTAACTACAACATCAGCTTGTTCAGATAACCAATCAACTATCTTGCCTTTTCCCTCATCTCCCCATTGAGAACCAACAACAACAATATTTTTCATTAATTAAATTTTTGTTTTATTTTCATTGAATTAACATGATTTATGGGACCATGTCCTTTTCCATAGTTTGGATTTGTCAGTATCGCAGAATTTACATATTTAATTCCCAACGCACAAGCGCTCTTAATACTTTTTCCACATGAAAGAAAAGTTGCTATCGCACTAGATAATGTACATCCTGTACCATGGGTATTTTTTGTTCTATGTCTAAAACTTGTAAAGACTTTAAAATCAGATTTGCTTAGATATAAATCTATTACTTTTTTTGATTTCAAATGGCCACCCTTCAACAATACATTTTTAGCTCCTAAATCTATCAATTTATTTGCTGCAAAAATCATATCCTCTTTATTTTTAATACTAGTCTCTGCTAAAATTTCTGCTTCTGGAATGTTTGGTGTAATCAAAAGAACATTTTTTAATAGCTTTTTTTTTAAAGTTTTTATTGCTTTACTATCAATTAATTTAGCACCACCCTTTGCTACCATTACAGGGTCTAAAACAATTTTTTTTACTTTTAGTATCTTCAACGCGTGAGCTACTTTTTCGACAACTTCAGTAGAGTGAAGCATACCTATTTTAATGGCATCAGGTCTTATATCTCTTGATGAATAAATAATCTGATTTTTTACCTCATTAGTTGGTATTGAGACAACTGTTTTGACACCCATTGTATTTTGAACAGTCACTGCTGTAATAGCAGTCATTGCATAAGAGCCAAGACTGGTGACAGTTTTGATATCTGCCTGTATACCAGCCCCACCAGATGAGTCTGATCCAGCAATTATCAAAATTTTAGACTTTAATCTCAATTTATTTAAATTCTTTTGAAATAATTTTTATACATTTTTTTAGCAAAATTTTATTTTCACTCTCACCCATTATTCTTATCTTTGGTTCAGTGCCTGATTTTCTTACAAGAATTCGACCTTGATTTTTAATCAATTTTTTTGCAATTTTAATGGATCTTTTAACAGATTGATTTTTTAGTATTTTATCATCTTTTATTTTTACATTTTCTAAAATTTGTGGAATTTTTTTAAAGACGTTAAAAAAATCACTGGCTTTAGTTTTTCTATTCATTGATTTGATAATCTCTAAAGCAACAAGCACACCATCACCAGTTGTTGCAAATTTTCCTAAAATAATATGACCCGATTGTTCTCCTCCTAAATTGAATTTTTTCTTTTGCATCAATTCCTTAACATATCTGTCCCCAACATTAGCTCTTAAAAATTTAATACCTTTCTCTTTTAAAAATTTTTCTAAACCATAGTTTGACATTAAGGTCCCGACAACGCCTCCTTTGAGAATTTTTCTCTTTTTCCATTGTAAAGCCAATGCAGCGATAATTTGATCACCATCAATTATAGATCCTTTTTCATCACACATTATTATTCTGTCAGCATCTCCATCTAAAGATATACCCAAATCTGCTTTGAATTTTTTAACATTTCTTTTTAGTTTTTCTGGAAAAGTTGAACCACAATTTTTATTAATATTAAAACCATTTGGTTTATTGCCTATAACTTTTAATTTTGCTCCAAGTGATCTGATTAATTTTGGTGCAGATTTATATCCAGCTCCATTTGCACAATCTAGAACTACTTTCAAGTTATTTAATTTAAAGTTTCTTGACAACTTTTTTTTACAAATTTTAATATATTCATCAGTTCCAGTCTCTAGCCTTTTAACCCTTCCTAATTTTTTTGGATTTGATAAGTGTTTTTGAACTTTGCTATCTATTAAATTTTCAATTTTTTTTTGAATTTTATCAGATAGTTTTAATCCATCAGGACCGAATAACTTTAAACCATTATCATAAAATAAATTGTGCGAAGCAGTGATCATAATACCAAGATTTGCGTTCATTGATTTTGTCAACATTGCAAGGCCATTAGTTGGCAATGGCCCCAATGTATAAACATGCATTCCTGCAGAAGCTAAACCAGAAACTAGTGCTGGTTCTAATGCGTATCCTGAAAGTCTAGTATCTTTAGCAATAATTGCTGTTTGTTTTCTTTTTTTTAAATTTGTAAAATATTTTCCTGCTGCTAGTCCAAACTTAAAGAACATATCTCCATTAATGTTCCCACTATTTACCTGCCCTCTAATTCCATCAGTGCCAAAATACTTCATTATTTATTTATAAGTGCTTTGAAAACTTTTATAGCTTGATTAACTTCGTTGACATCATGAACTCTCAACATTTGTACACCCTGTAACATTGCAAAAACACTGCTACTTATTGTTCCTCCAATTCTTAAAGAACTATCATTATTTCCAGATAAATCTTTTATAAATCTTTTTCTGGAAATACCAAGCAGTATAGGCAAACCCAAAGAATGGTAAATTGATATATTTTTAATTATCGTCATATTATGTTTCAAATTTTTTCCAAAACCTACACCAGGGTCTAAGATTATATTATTATGATAAATTCCATTTTGACGTAAATTATTTAATTTTTCTTCAAAAAAATCGTAAATATCTAATAATACATTTTTATATTTTGGATTTTTTTGCATTACGTCAGGATTACCAAGTGAGTGTTGGAGTACGAAAGGTATATTATACTTTTTTAAAATCTTGATTGAGTTTTTATCAAAATTAAGACCAGAAACATCATTAATTAATTTTACTCCTAGTTTAATTCCTTTTTCCATGATTTCTGATTTTCTAGTATCTAGAGATATAAAATTTTTTTTATCAATTAATTTTAATATATTTTTGAGTCTATTCCATTCTATTTTTGATTTAATAGCTTTTGATCCAGGTTTAGTGGACTCAGCTCCAATATCAACAAGGTTTGAGCCAGAATTTAAAAGAAAATTTAATTGTTTTTTGGCTGATGCATAATTAAAAAATTTTCCACCATCTGAGAAACTGTCTGGAGTAATATTTAAAATACCCATTATTTGAGGAATATTTTTAAAATTTAAATTCTTAATATTTCTTTTTTTTTTTGTAATTAATCTTAGATCTTTTTTTACTTTTGTCTTTAAATTTACATGTAATTTGTTCACCTCATTTAGAGAAATTAATTTTTTTGAATTTCTTGTTATTATTTCTATTTTATCAAAAGAAATTTCAGGATTATTATGAAGTGGTAAAGTCTTTTTTTTCTTAACTAATAATTTAGATTTTGCACCATAATAGAAATTACACACTCTAGTGTAATATCTAGACATTAAGTCTAATGAACAATTTTTGGTTTTAGGCCTAGAGCACCCATTGCTGACCCTTTATCATCTTCTACTTTTAAGTCTTGTTTGTCTGCTGGGTATATATTTTTATTGATTATATTTTCAATTTCTTCACCAGTTAATGTCTCATAGGTCATAAGAGCTTTAGCAATTTTGTGTAAATCTTCAACTTTTTCAGTCAAAATTTTCTTTGCAGTGTTATAACCCTCATCTATAAGCTTTCTGATTTCTTTGTCTATTTTTTGTGCTACTTCCTCAGAGACTGATTGTGTTTGTGTTACTGATCTTCCTAAAAAAACCTCTTCTTGATTTTCGCCGTATTCAACGGGTCCCATTTCCTCGCTCATTCCATACTTAGTTACCATTGCTCTGGCAAGCTGAGTAGCTTGATTTATATCTGATCCACTACCTCCACCTGCTCCTGTTGATATATTATCTTTTCCGAAAATTACTTCTTCAGCAACTCTTCCACCAAAACAAACCGCCAACCTTGCTTTTAAATATTTTATAGAATGACCATGTTTATCTCTTTCTGGCAAATTCATAACCATACCTAATGCTCTCCCCCTAGGAATTATAGTTGCTTTATGTATAGGATCATAACTTGGCATGTTGAAAGATACGAGCGCATGACCCCCTTCATGATAAGCAGTTAACTTTTTTTCATCTTCTGTCATCACCATCGAACGTCTTTCAGCTCCCATCATTACTTTATCCTTTGCCTCCTCAAACTCATTTAGTGTAACAATTCTCTTATTTTTTCTAGCAGCCAATAAAGCCGACTCATTTACTAAATTAGCTAGATCTGCCCCAGAAAAACCAGGTGTACCTCTCGCAATAGTTCTTAAATTAACATCCGGTGCCATTTTTATTTTTTTAACATGAACCTTTAAAATTTTTTCTCGTCCAATTATGTCAGGATTGGATACAACTACTTGTCTATCAAACCTACCTGGTCTTAATAAAGCGGGATCTAATACATCTGGTCTGTTTGTTGCAGCAATAATTATTACTCCTTCATTTGTATCAAAACCATCCATCTCAACTAAAAGCTGATTAAGAGTTTGTTCTCGTTCATCGTTTCCGCCACCTAAACCAGCACCCCTACTTCTTCCAACAGCATCAATTTCATCTATGAAAATTATACAAGGGGAATTTTTTTTTCCTTGTTCAAACATATCTCTCACTCTAGAAGCACCAACACCTACAAACATTTCAACGAAATCTGATCCTGAGATCGTAAAAAATGGTACTCCAGCTTCACCTGCTATCGCTCTAGCTAATAAAGTTTTTCCAGTGCCTGGTGGACCGACCAATAAAGCACCTCTAGGTATTTTTCCTCCAAGTCTACTAAATTTTCTTGGATCTTTTAAAAATTCTACAATTTCTTCGACTTCCTCCTTTGCTTCCTCTACACCTGCAACGTCATTAAATGTAACTTTACCCTTAAGTTCATTCATCATTTTTGCTTTTGATCTTCCAAAACCCATAGCTCCACCTTTACCACCTTGCATTTGTCTCATGAAAAAAATCCAAACAGCAATTAATAACAACATAGGAAACCATGAAAGCAGGACACCAAATAATGATGGCATTTTTTCTTCAATAGGTGCAGCTGAAATACTCACTCCTTTTTCAGAAAGTTTTTCAATTAAATTTGGATCGTTAGGAGAATAAGTTGTAAATGAGTTTCCATTTGAATACACACCTTTAATATTGTTACCTTGAATTTCTACTTTTAATACTTCTCCATTTTCAACAGATGCCAAGAATTCTGAGAATATAACCTTGTCCCCACCTCTAATGTTTGTTTGGGGATTTTTAAACATATTATAAAGACCAATAGTTAAAAAAACTATGATAGCCCACATTGCAATGTTTTTCATATTCATAGGCTTAAAATAAGAATTATTATCAATTTAACAAGTGGCATTTTGTATAAAGTGGCATTATTTTAGGGCTCTTTAGAGATAATTATCGATTGATTGACCTTTTCAATAATACAACCGCCCAATGTAGCTCTATTCAATCGATTATTTTCAACTTCCCGGATAATTTTTTCTAATTTTTTTCCTCTCACAGAATAATATTTTTCACCAATTAACTTTAATGATTCTGAAAAAGCTCTAAAAGTAACTTCTTGGGGTTGAAGAAAAAAATCACTATTGATAACTAATCTTTTTTTATTATTTAAAAAAGAGGTATTTTCTCGTAAATTTTTATCAACATAAAACTCAATTACTTTGTTTGCATATTTTAAATTTTTAATCGTTTTTTTTAATTTATTTTTATCTAAACCATCTCTTTCAAGATTTTCCATTAATTTTCTTACTCGAACTCTTTGATATTTTTCATCATAGTTTGTTGGATCTTCTACATAAAAATTAAAAACTTTTTTTGAAATAAAAATTAAATCCTCTTTTTTTATATCAATTAAAGGTCTTAATATGTTCTTTTTTTTTATTGTTGTCTTTATATCTAGAGATGTGAGACCTTTTATTCCACTACCCCTCAGAAGTCTTATAAAAAAATTTTCAATTAAATCATCTTCGTGATGCCCCATTAAAATAACTTTGATTTTTAATTGATTACATTTCTTGAAGAGTATTTCATATCTTTTTGTCCTAGCAATTGACTGGGTGCTTTTCTTTGGTTTCTCTCCTTTCCAGGTTAATACTTCTGATTTTATAAAGTTTCTTTTAAGCAAATTTAAAACGAGTTTAGCCTCTTTTGTAGACTCAGGTCTAAGTTTATGGTCGATAATATAAAACTTTGATTTTAAATTTTTTTTAATTGCATAAATTTTAGATAAAAAAGCTAAAGCAAGACTATCTGGGCCACCTGAGACCGCAACTGCAAAACTTTCATCTAAATTTAAAGAGATCTCAAATTTTTTATAAATCTTGTTTATTCTTTTATTATTTAAGTTATCTCTTAAAAGTTTAGGAATTTTGGTTGTTGCATTCGAATTTCTGAGACTCATATTTAGCTTTTTGTATCACAGATTGGTTTGCCTCTGGATATTGTTCTTCAACACCATTGATCATTTTGCAACCTTGATCTTTTTCTCCAATTTGCACCATTGATACACCAAGCTTTAATAAATTTATAGGTGCTTTTTCACCTTTTGGATATTTCTGATAACCCTCTAAATATGCTGATGCGGCATCTGTATATAATTGTCTTATCCTAAAAGTTTCTGCATACCAATATTGAGCATTCCCAGCTAAATTATGTTCAGGATTTGTGTCAACGAACTCTCTGAATGCTCTTTCAGCAGTTGAATAATCTCCAACTTTTAAAAAGCTTGTAGCAAACTGATATTGTTTATCTGGAGACTCATTTGGAAGAATTTTCTCTTCAGCTTGAAAAGTTTCAGTTACTACTAAAGCTGTTGAGTCTACAGAATTTGTTTTTTGTGATGTTTCATTGGTCGCTGTATCTTTATATGATATCGATCCCAAATCTTGAGGTTGAGAACTTCCAGGTAAAACTTCTAATTGTTCATTATTTGTTTTTTTTGTTAATTTATTTATAGTTGCATCAGAAGACACAACACTTTCTAAGTCCTGAAATCTTATTTGATTATCTGCTTGCACTTTTGACATTCTGCTGGATAGTTTGTCTAACTTAAAATTTATTTCCTCAAACTTATTTGTAAGTTCCTGAAATTGATTTTCAATTTCTGAAAGTTTTAATAAATGTCTTGTAAGAACATCTTCTGAATTATTATCTAAATTTGAATTTAAATTTACAGAGCTATCATTATTTAATTCTATTGATCCTGAGTATACTGCTTTTTCTAGAGTCTTTATATCTTTCTGAAGTTGATCTAATATTTCATAAATATTATGATTGTCAGCGAAAGAGTAAGTTATCAAAAAAAAATTACTTAAACAAAATGTAATAATTTTTAATTTTCTTAAAATGTGTCGCATTAAAATAATCTTATGATTAAAATAATGGCAAAAAAAAGACCCTTAACTAATTGAATTAATTAAGGGTCTTTAATTTTTTAAAATTAATTTGCTTTTACTGTAACAGATCTTCTGTTTTTTGACCAAGCCAAAGGATTAGAACCAGAGTCAACTGGTCTTTCTTTTCCATAACTAAGAACTGAAATTCTGTTAGAGGAAATCCCATAAGTCATTAAATAATCTTTAGCAGCATTAGCTCTTCTTTCACCTAATGCTAAGTTATATTCTCTTGTTCCTCTTTCGTCAGCATGTCCTTCAAGTACGATTGTAATGTCGGAATTTTTTCTTAACCATGCCGCTTGTTTTCTTAAAGTTTCTCTTGATGCAGTTGTCAAAACTGACTCATTAGTTGCAAAGAAAACTCTGTCAGGAACACCTGAAGCTAAATATTCAACTGTATCAGTTCCAGTGTAAACATCCCCTTGCATTTGTCCTGTGGATTTTTTTGATGTTGCACAAGCAGACAACACTAAGCATGCAAATAATACTAAAAAAGTGTTTCTTAAAATTTTGTTTAATTTCATTAATGCTCCTTGGTCAATATTTCTCATAACTAACTTTTTCACAACTAATTAAATGTTTCAAGGTAAAAAATCAACATATTTTCAGTTAATTACTTAATAAAGATGACCATGATGGGTCTGATGCATCAGTTGGGGTATCTACAAGCCTTTCATTGTAGCCTGTTAAATCAATTGACCATAATTTAGCAGAAAAACCCTCTCCTTTATCATCAGTTTTAGTCTCTCTATAAAAAATTAAAACTCGTCCATTTGGCGACCAGGAAGGAGCTTCTTGATAAAAATTTTCTGTCAACAATCTCTCACCAGATCCATCGGTTCTCATCACACCAATGTAGAATTTACCTTTATGTAATTTTGTAAAAGCGATTAAATCACCTCTTGGAGACCAAACAGGAGTACCATATAAACCATTTCCAAAAGAAATTCTTTTAACATTGCTACCATCACTTTTCATGACATAAATTTGTTGGTACCCACTTCTGTCAGAGTTAAAACAAATAAATTTTCCATCTGGGGAATAAGATGGTGAAGTATCTATAGAAGGATGATTGGTAATTTTCTCTACAATTCTATTTTCTAAATCCATTGTATAAATATCTGAATTTCCATCCTTAGCAAAACTCATTATAATTTTTTTTCCATTCGGAGAAAATCTAGGAGCAAAAGTCATTCCGGGAAAATCTCCTACAACTTCTTGAATACCTGTTTCTATATCAAGAAGATAAACTCTAGGTAAATTTCTAAAATAAGATAGATATGTTACCATTTGGCTTGTAGGATTAAACCTTGGTGTCAAAACAAGTTCATTTCCTAATGTTAAAAATTTATTATTTGCACCATCTTGATCCATGATGGCTAATTTTTTAATTCTTTTTGTTTTTGGCCCCTCTTCAGCAACATAGATTATCCTAGTATCAAAATAACCTTTTTCTCCAGTTAATCTCTCGTAAACTTTGTCTGTTATTATATGACCAACACGTCTCCAGTTGTTTGGCACTGTCGTAAATGCTAGAGCCATCATTTCTTTTCCAGCTAGCACATCCCATAATCTAAACTCAACTCTAAGTTTATCATCTACATTTTTTACTTTACCTGTTATTAAAGCTTGAGCTTTAATTAAATTCCAATCCTCAAAACGTGGTTTTAGGTGAGCAATATCAGGTGCTTGAAGAAAAGCATTTTTATCTAATGGATTAAAAAGACCTGAAGTTTTCAAATTTTTTTCGATAACTTTAGAAATTTCTGACCCAATATCTTTTTTCTTTAAAGTTTTCTCAAAACTCTTTTTTGACTCATCATCAATTGATAATGGTGACACTGCAATAGGGAGTGGATTCAAATTTCCTCGTGTAATATCAACCTCAATTAAACCTAATGCATTAGTAGGTACTATAAATATTAAAAATAAAATAATTAGATTTCTCATAAAGATATTCTATCCCTCTAACATTTCTCTTGCATCAAAATTTAATTGTAATTCTTTCCATCTTTCATAACCAGTTGTAGGAACTCTTAAGGGCTGGCATAATTTTATTGCTCTTAGAGCACTTTCCGCCAAAACCTTGTAAAAACCTTGACCAGGTTTATTCATTCTTGCATGATCCAAAATCTCTGACTCTTGAATTGTTCCATCTGGATTCAGTTGAAGTTTAATTCTTACTAATAAATTTTCATTGTAAGGCAAACCTAAAGGAATACTCCAACAGCCAAATATTTGAGCTTTTAAAGCATCCTCTTCGCTTAAAGATAAACCTGCATTTTCAACATTCTTTTTTTGATCTTGTGTAATTTTGTTATTTTTTTTTATTGTTTCAGCACTTTCAACTTTAGATTTATCAATTAAGGCTGCAATATTATTTGGATCGAATAACTCTTTTTTTTCAAATTCAGAAACTTGCTTAACTTCATTATCAATTTTTTCTGGATTTTGTTTATCCTCTTTTATTTTCTCAACCTTTTTAGGCTTATCATCTGGCATTGGAACCGCATCTGGTTTAATTTTTTTAACTTTTTTTGGGGGAGCTTGTTCAGATACTAACTTTTTTTCTTTCTCTTTAATTTTTTCAATAATTTTTTTTGCCTTAGGTGCGTATGGAATATTGGTTTTATCTGTAATCTGTATTAATTCTACAGATACTATTGGGGGAAGATCAATTGGTTTTTTTGCTAAGAAAGGTAAACTAAAAGCTGTAATCATTATTAAAACCAGATGTGATACAGAAGATATAACTATACTTCTATTCACTTCTTACCTTTCTTTATATGGTTCTGAAATAAGTGCTACTTTGGTGAAACCAGACCCAGATAACAAGCCCATAATTTCCAATACTCTTCCATAATTAATTGTTTTATCACCCCTTACGTAAATTCTTGTATCAGTTCTATTTTTTGAAACCGCTAAGACTTTTGCTATTATTTTTTCATATTCAACTTTTGACTCTTGAATATAAATTTCACCTTTAGAGTTTATTGTTAAAGTCAGTGGTTCAGCTTCCTCGGGTAGAGAATCGGCAGAACTTTCTGGTAAATCAACCTGAACTCCTACAGTTAACAAAGGAGCCGTAACCATAAAAATAATTAAAAGCACCAACATTACATCCACAAATGGTGTTACATTTATTTCGCTCATTGGTTCTTTTGATGAACGATTTAATTTAAAAGCCATTTTAGATAATCGTTAAAAATCTTTTTGAGAAATTTTCTAATTTTTGAGAATACTTAATTGAGTCATTATTAAATTTATTATATGCAACAACCGCAGGTATTGCTGCTAGTAGACCTAGCGCAGTTGCGAATAGTGCTTCAGCTATACCAGGTGCAACAATTGCCAAACTCGTATTTCTTGAAATTGCAATAGATTGAAAAGAGTTCATAATCCCCCAAACTGTTCCGAATAAGCCTATGAATGGAGCTGTTGATCCTATTGTTGCTAAAAAAGTAAAACCTTTAGTGATTTTTGATATTTGTTTTTCAATACCTGTCTCTAACATTGTGGTCATTCTATTGTTTAAATCTGTTCTAGATCTTCTCTTTAATAAGTTTTGCATCGCATCTTTAAATATTAAAGCCATCGGATCTTGAACGTTTGCTGGTAAATTATTATAAAAGGTTTCTGCAGATTTAGAATTCCAAAACTTTGCTTCAAACTCTTCAGTAGATTGATTTATTTTTTTAAACAATCTATATTTTTCAATTATTACTGCCCATGAATATATAGAACAAGCTATTAACATTATAATCACTGACTTAACAACTATGTCAGCTCTAATAAATAAATTTATTAAAGAAAAATCAGCACTTGAGGCTAGCCCAACCGCTTGAGAGGTGATATCAGCTTCCATATCGTCTTCTCACACTTAAATGTGTCATGATTTTGTCTTAATATTTAAAGCTATTCGTCAATTTTGTAAGTTTCATGATAAAAACTTGCTATCAAAATTGCATCAGCTTTATTTGAGTCTTTCTTTCTTGATAATTGAGATGAAAAATAAGGAAATATTTCTATTGCTCTTGTCCTGCTGGCATCTTTCTCAGAGTTTAAAAGATTAAAATATTTTTTCCATTTTGTGGGCCTTACAAAGTACATGGGTAATTGCATCGCGGTACAAATACCCTTTAAAATTCCAAACGATTGTCCAAAATTAAACATACTAGTAACACCTTGGCCAGGCATTGCAGAAACATGCTCAATCACAACTCTAATTTGATTTTTTTCAAATTGTTTAATTCTTTTGGTAATTTCATTATAAACTTGGGAGCCATTTACTTGTTTTTTATTTTTTTTACCTTCTGTCATTATAGGCATTTCAATAACATCTAGGATTTTTCCATTATCTAAAAAACAAATTGAACCAGAAATTCCAGGATCTATACCTATTATTAACATAATTTAATTTACAAATTCAGCATTAGAAAAAACATTTTGTACATCATCATTGTCTTCAAGTAATTCAAAGAAATTTATTAAATCTTCATTTTTTTCTTTAGAAATTTTTACACTATTTAGTGGTACCCATTCAATTTCTGTTGAGATGAAATTAGTAATTTCTTTTTCTAATTCTTTTTTAACATTATAAATTTCACTAATAGGACATTGTATTTCATGAAAATCATTTTCCGATTTACATTCATCAGCTCCAGCATTAGTAGCTAGCTCAAAAATTTGATCATCTGAGACTTCTTTTTTATCGATCTTTATTATACCTAATTGATTAAAATTATGAGAGGCAGAACCCTGGGTTCCTAGGTTGCCGCCTGCCTTTTGAAAAATTGTTCTAATACTGGATGCTGTTCTATTTTTATTATCTGTTAATGCTTCTATTATCACTGCTACTTTTTCTGGTCCAAAGCCCTCATATCTTAAATTTTCAAAATTTGACTCAGTATTAACTGAAGATTTATCAATTGCTCTTTCAATATTTTCTTTTGGCATATTTGCTGATCTTGCAGCTTGAATCGCAGATCTTAATCTTGGATTCATTGCTGGATCTTTATCTCCAAGTTTTGCTGCAACAGTAATTTCTTTCGACAACTTTGAAAAAATTTTAGATCTTTGCTTATCGGCTTTACCTTTTTTATGTTTTATTCCTGCCCAATGAGAATGTCCTGCCATAAACTAATTAAGTATTCTTTAGCTGACCTCCAAAAACATAGCTTTCAATTTTATTTGCTAAACCAGTTTTTATATCACAATCAACAATTACTCCACTTAAAGTAGCATCACCAGTTGCTGGAAAATGTTTGGTAGACTCTTTTTTCATAAATCTGTTCAAAGAGTTATCTTTATTCATACCAATAACTGAGTCATAATCACCACACATACCTGCATCTGTTTGATAAGCTGTCCCATTTTTCAAAATTCTTGCATCATTTGTTGGAATGTGTGTGTGTGTTCCAACTACTAGAGTAGCTTTACCATCAAAAAAATATCCTATTGCATTTTTTTCACTAGTAATTTCTCCATGAAAATCAACAACTAGAAAATCATAATCCTCTTTTAGTTTGTGCTCTTTTAAAAATTTTTCTGAAATCTCAAATACGTCATCACATTTTTTCATAAAAACATTTCCCATTAAATTTAAAACACCAATTTTTACATTTTTTTCATTTTGAAAAACTTCAAATCCTTTACCCGGTGCTGGCTCAAATAAATTTTTTGGGCGAAGTAACCTATTTTCATTATCGATAAATTTCATAATATCTTTTTGATCCCAAACATGGTTACCAGTAGTAATGACATCAACACCACATTTAAAAAAATCCTCACAGATTTCTTTTGTTAATCCAACTCCTGTCTCAGCTGCATTTTCTCCATTGACGATTACAAAATCAATTTTATTCAATTCTTTTTGGCTTAAAAGATTATTCAATATTTTCGAACAACCTGAGTTCCCTACCACATCTCCTAAAAATAAAATTCTCATATAAAATTTTTATCTGTTACAATAAAATCCAGTTTCATATCATATTTGTTAGCTGGTATTTTTTTTACTTTTTGAAAAGAATAAGCCAACCCAATTAATATAATTTTTTTATTTTTTTTTACCCTTTTAATATACCTATCGTAATAACCACCTCCATAACCTATTCTATTTAAATGATTATCAAAAGCTACAATTGGTACTAAAAGAATACTCGGGTAGACAATTTGATCTGATGAAGGTTCAGGTATTCCATATTTATTTATTGATAGAGGCTCTTTTGTTGACCAGTATAAAAAATCCATTTGATTATTTTTTTTAATTTTTGGCAATGATATTTGATAACCAAGTCTTTCAAGTTTATTTAGAATTTGAATTGAATCAACTTCATGATTATATGGATAATAACCACCAATTATTTTTCTATTTACTTTTTCTTTTTTTAAAATTTTTACAATATTACTAAATTTTATAACTAAATTTTTATTGTTATTTAGTTTTCTTGCTTTTAATAATTTTTTTCTAATCTCAGATTTATTCACTAGAATTTTACTTAGAAATATTTTCTAAATTTGCTTTTTCAACAAAACTTGAAATTTCATCAGCAGCTTCGTCAATTAACTTCTCATAACTCTTTTGATTTATTTCAATTTCATTTTTTAATTTAAGGTGATCTTTATTAAGTGAGTTTATTTCCAGCTCTTTCTTATCTCTGTACTCATAAATTAAAGTTTTAAGCTCTTTAAATTTATTTGAGAGATCTCTCAACTCATTCTTTTTTTGATCTACTTTTTTTTTAGTTTCATAATATTCATCCATTACTTTAACAGCTGTGATTAACAGAAGTTTATTCTCTCCAAGATTTCCAAGCTCATTTTTAAGATTATTAAATTTCTGATTGATTTGAATTAATAATTCTTCAAGATGCTCTTCCTGGCCGTCCTCACAAGACAACAAAAATTCTTTCCCGTTAAACTTAATACTTACGTTTGCCATTTATCTATCTCATCTAACAAAATATCTGTTTCTTGATTTAATTCATCAATTTTTTCAGAAAACTCAATCTGTCTTTTTTGTTCAGCTTTCTCTTGATTTTGTAATTCGTCTAATTTTTTACTTAAACTATTATAATCATTAATTAAACTTTTATATTTTTCTTCTATTTCTTGCTTTTCAATTTCTAATTGATTTTTTTGACTACTTAAATTCTCTATATTTTTTTTAACGTCAGGGTTTTTTAAGTTTAAATTTTTTAATTTTGCTAAAGCTAAATTTAATTTTTTTTCTTTTTCGATCACAGAATTCATATATATATAATTATATTATTAAATAGAATCTTCTTAGTCTAGGCAGGATAATTACTTGAGTAAACTTTATAAAGAATTAGCGAATTGTATCAGATTTTTGTCTATAGACGCTGTCCAAAAAGCTAATTCTGGGCATCCAGGTATGCCAATGGGAATGGCTGATGTTGCAACTGTTCTTTTTAAAGATTTCTTAAACTTTAATCCTAAAAATCCAGATTGGATTAATAGAGATAGATTTGTTCTGTCAGCAGGACATGGTTCTATGCTACTTTACTCGTTACTCTATCTGACGGGTTATAAAAGTATTTCTTTAAGAGAAATTAAAAAATTTAGACAGCTAAATTCAATATGTGCAGGTCACCCCGAATATCATCCAAGCACAGGCATTGAAACTACAACAGGGCCTTTAGGACAGGGAATTTCTAATGCAGTTGGTTTTGCAATCGCAGAAGAAATTTTAAAAAAAAGATTGGGAAAAAAAATTATCAATCATAAAACTTACGTTTTAGCAGGTGATGGCTGCTTGATGGAGGGAATAAGTCATGAAGCTTTAAGTCTTGCCGGGCACCTAAAACTTAAAAACCTGATATTACTTTTTGATAACAATTCAGTTTCAATAGATGGTCCAACTAGCTTGGCAGTATCTGATGATCATGAAAAAAGGTTTAAAAGTTATGGGTGGAACTATTTAAAAATTAATGGACATAATTTTAAAGAAATAACAAAGGCTCTTGAAAAAGCACAAAAATCAAAAAAACCTATAGCGATCTCATGTAAAACAACCATTGGTTACGGATCCCCAAATAAGGGTGGTAAAGCCTCATCTCATGGCAGTCCATTAGGTGAAGATGAAATAAGATTAGTCAGAAAAAAATTGAACTGGCCACACAATACTTTTGAAATTCCAAAAAACTTGATGGATCAATGGAGATCAATCGGTAAAAAAGCATCAATTAAAGCTAATAAGAATAAAAAAAAATTTTCACTAAGATTTAATAAAAATACTATCAGTGCAAAAATAGATAAAGCAAAATCAGACTACTTAAAAAAATTACAACCAATAGCTACTAGAAAATGTTCAGAAAAATTTTTGGAAATTGTATCCAAACTTCCAAACTTAATTGGTGGATCAGCAGATTTAGCAGGATCCAATAATACCAAAACCAAAAATCATAAAATTATTCAATCAAATGATTTTTCCGGAAATTATATCCATTTTGGAGTAAGAGAACATGCAATGTGTGGTATTATGAATGGTATTTCACTTCATAGTGAACTTGTTCCTTATGGTGGAACTTTTTTAATATTTAGCGACTATTGTAAACCATCAATAAGACTAGCGGCTATGATGAAACAAAAAGTTATTTATATTTTTACACATGACTCGATTGGCCTTGGAGAAGATGGACCAACCCATCAACCAATAGAACAATTGACAAGTTTACGATCAATACCAAATTTAAATGTTTTTAGACCTTCTGACTTGATAGAAACTTTTGAGTGTTGGCAATTGGCATTAAATAGCAAAAATTCACCAAGCGTAATAGCCCTAACAAGACAAAGCTTAAATCCAATTCGCACAAAAAAATCAGCAAAAAATTTATCTTTAGCTGGCGCTTATGAAGTTTTAAGAACGAGTAATAAAATAAGTGCAACTATTATAGCAACAGGATCTGAAACTAGTCTTGCAATTGACGTTAGTCATAAATTAGCCACAGATGGCATTTACTCAAAAGTAATATCAATGCCTAGCCAGGAATTATTTGATCAACAAAGTGAAGTCTACAAAAATAAAATTTTAAATGAAACTAAGCTTGTAATTTCTATAGAGGCCTCTGAAACTGATTATTGGAAAAAATATACTGGTAGCAAAGGACTTAATTTTGGAATTGATGATTTTGGAAAAAGTGCGCCTTATAAAGATATATATAATCACTTTGGATTAAGCTCAGAGATTATAGTAAAAGAAATTAAAAAAAAATTATGACAGTCAAAGTTGGAATAAATGGAATGGGTAGAATAGGAAGAATGATTGTTCGATCAATTATTGAGAATAAAAATAAAAATATAGAAATTAAATACATCAATAATAGAACTAATTCTGAAACATGTTCATCTCTATTAAAATATGACTCTATTCACGGAAAATTTAATGCAGAAATAGATTTTGATGAAAATCATATTATTATCAACAAAGATAAAATTTTATTTGGCCAAGAAACAGATCTAAATAATATTAATTGGAATAAATATGGTGTGGACTATGTTTTAGAGTGTACAGGTAAATTTAACTCAAAAGAAAAATTACTAACACATATTAATAATGGTGCAAAAAGAGTGATAGTCTCTGCTCCGTGTAAAGATGCTGACAAAACTATTGTATATGGCGTAAATGAGACTGAATTAAAAAAAGAGGATAAGATTATTTCTGCTGCTTCTTGTACAACAAATTGTCTTGCCCCTGTGGCCCATGTTTTAAACGAAAATTTTGAAATTGAAAAAGGGTTTATGACTACAATTCATTCCTTCACAAGTGACCAAAGAATATTAGATAATTCTCATAAAGACCCAAGAAGAGCTAGATCAGCAAGTCAGTCAATTGTGCCAACCTCAACAGGTGCATCAAAAGCAATTGGTGAGATTATACCTTCCCTTAAAGGTAAATTAGAAGGTGTTGCCATGAGAGTCCCTACGCCCAATGTTTCATTAATTGAACTCGTCTTTTGCACAAAAAAAGACATTACTATTGATAAGATTAATTTAGCATTTCAAAATTTTAGCAAAAAAAATAAAATTCTTGAAACTACAAAAGAAAAACTTGTTTCAATCGACTTTAATCATAATCCTGCTTCTTCAATAGTAGACGAAAGTTTAACAAAAGTGGTCAGTAAAAATATGGGTAAAATTTCAGCTTGGTATGATAACGAATGGGGTTTCTCAAATAGAATGTGTGATATCGTAGAATATCTTCATAAGAATTCTTAATGAACAATATTAAAGATTTTGAAAATCTTAGCAGTAAGAGAGTTTTATTAAGATTGGACCTAAACGTCCCTTTGAAAAATGGTGACATTGTCGACGAAACCAGAATAATTAAAATTATACCTGTTATCGAATTTTTAATAAAAAGAAATGCAAAAATTTTAATAATTTCTCATGTCGGACGCCCTAAAGGCAAATTTAATAAAGATCTCTCTCTTAAACCAATTTGTGATTTTTTAGAAAAAAAGATACAAACTAAAGTCAACTTTATAAGTGAGGACATTTTAAAAATCAAAAGAGATGATTTATTTAAAGAGCCTGAGGAGAAAGTTGTCTTTTTTGAAAACATAAGATTTTATGCAGCAGAAGAAAAGAATGAGTCAAATTTTTCAAAACACCTAGCTAGTTTTGCAGATTTGTTCGTAAATGATGCTTTTTCTTGCTCACATAGAGCACATGCTTCAGTATGCAAAATTACGGAATTTCTGCCATCATTTGCTGGATTACAATTTGAGACTGAAGTAAATGCTTTAAAAAAAGTTACAATTGAAATCAAAAAACCAATAACTTGTATTATCGGTGGATCAAAAATTTCTACAAAAATAGATATAATCAAAAATTTAATACCTATATTTAACAACGTAATTTTTGTTGGAGGTATGGCTAACAATATTCTGAGCTTTAAAGGTAATAAAATTGGAAAATCAATTAGTGAAGAAAATTGTGAAAGTATAATAAAAGAAATTTTTGAAATTTCAAAAAATACACTCTGTGAAATTACTTATCCAGAAGATGTCTTAGTAGGCAAAAGTGCAAATGACGATGCTCAGATAAAAGATCTTAAGGAAATAGCAGATGATGATTTAATCTTAGACGTGGGACCTAAAACACTAAAAAGAATAAAAAATATAATTGAAAATAGCAAAACAGTTCTTTGGAATGGTCCTGCTGGTTATTTTGAAAATTCAAATTTTGCTAAAGGTAGCATTGAGATTGCAAAAACAATTATTAAAAAAAATAAAGATAATTCAATTTATTCTGTAGTTGGTGGTGGAGATACTGTGGCGGTCGTTAATCAACTAAATGCAATTAAAGATTTTAATTTTGTTTCAACTGCTGGTGGTGCTTTTTTAGAATATCTTGAAGGAAAAGAACTTCCTGGTATAAAAGCTCTAAACTAAAATGTCAGAACTAAATAATACAGCATTAAAAATTTTAGAAAATGGTAAAGGAATTTTAGCTGCAGATGAAAGCACTGCAACAATGACTAAAAGATTGGATAGTGTAAATGTACCTTCAACCCCAGAAAACAGATTGTTGTTCAGAGAAACACTTTTTAGCTCATCCTCAATGAAGGATTGTATTGGCGGTGTAATTCTTTACGATGAAACAATTAAACAAACATCATCGAAAAAAAATAGAATTCCAGAATTAATTTCAGACATGGGATCATTGCCAGGTATCAAAGTAGACACAGGAGCAAAAACTTTGGCTGGTTCTCCAGACGAAAAAATTACTGAGGGTCTTGATGGATTAAGGGAAAGATTGAAAGAATATTACAAATTAGGTGCAAAATTTACTAAATGGAGAGGTGTTTATAATATAACCAAAAATTATCCAAGCAAACTCTCAATACATTCTAATGCACATGCATTAGCGAGATACTCTGCATTAGTTCAAGAATGCAATATGGTTCCAATAGTTGAGCCTGAGGTTTTAATGGATGGTGATCATTCTGCTAAAGAATGCTTAGAAAAAACTTCTGAAGTTATAAAAAAATGTTTTGAAGAACTAATAATACATAAAGTAGATTTGAAGGGAATTATACTCAAACCTAATATGGTTTTAGCAGGAAATAGATCAAAAGAAAAAATTACCAATGAGGAGGTGGCAAAATTAACTTTAGAATGTTTAAAATCCTCAGTACCCTCAGAAGTTCCAGGTATAGCTTTCCTATCTGGAGGCCAGTCCGAAATAGAAGCGACAGAAAACTTGAATTTAATTAACAAACATAATGATAGCAGCTTTATCATGAGCTATTCTTATGGGAGAGCTCTACAACAAAGTGCCTTAAAGTATTGGTCAAAAGATATTAAGAATATTGAAGATACTCAGCAGATTTTTAACCACCGAGCTAAAATGAATACATTAGCTGCTCAAGGAAAATGGTCAAAAGATCTTGAGATATAATAAAAAAAGATTTATTTACCTAATATCCCCACCTAAAATTGAAAAGAATTTTTTTAAAAATTTAAATGACGTATTAAAACAAAAAAAAACAAGTTTTTTTCAACTGCGACTTAAAAAAAATAGTTTCAAAAAAAAATTTATAATTGGACGTAAAATTCAAAAGATATGTAAAAAATTTAAGGTAAAATTTATAATAAACGATGACGTATACCTTGCAAAAGAATTAAAGGCCGATGGATGCCATCTTGGTCAAAATGATATGAAAATTAGAGAAGCAAGAAAATTAATTGGGAATAAGATAATTGGAATTACCTGTCATAATTCAATTAAACTCGCAAAAATTGCGATAAAAAATAAAGCTGACTATTTAGCTTTTGGAGCTTTTAATACATCTAAAACAAAAAAAGTTAAATATAAAGCATCCATAAGTTTACTTAAAAAAGCTCAAAAGATTACAAATACCCCGGTTGTTGTAATTGGTGGTATTAACTTTAATAATTATAAAAATCTTTTGTTGAATAAGGCAAACTTTTTAGCTATTTCAGGCTACATTTGGAAAAATAAAAAACTTAAACCAAAAAACGCGATAAAAAAATTAATATGAAAATTAATGCAGGTGAAATTAGAGTGGGCATGTTGCTAGAATATAAAAATGATTTGTGGCAGGTACTGAAAACACAGCATGTCAAACCTGGAAAAGGTGGAGCATTTGCACAAGTGGAGATGAAGAGTGTAAACAAAAATACTAAACTTAATGAAAGATTTAGATCCAGTGAAACAATTGAAAAAGCCTCATTAGAAGAAACTAATTTTACATTTTCATATGAGGACCAGGAAAAGTACTTTTTTATGAATCCAAAAACTTTTGAACAAACAGAAATTCAAAAAAGTCTAATAGGTGAAAAAGGGAAATTATTGACTGAAAATCTTGAAGTAACAATAAGTTTTTATAATGATAACCCAATTTCTGTAAATTTACCAAACCAAGTAACTTGTAAAATTGAAACTACAGATGCTGCATTAAAAGGTCAAACTGTTTCATCATCTTATAAACCTGCAGTTTTAGATAATGGATTGAATATTCAGGTACCACCATTTATTGAGGCGGGAGATAATGTTGTCATAGATACCAGAAATTTGGAATACATTAAGAAGATTTAATTCATGAATTCGATATCAGCAAATCTCAATGTGATGATAAAGGCATGTGAAAAAGCATCCAAAATTTTGATAAGAGATTTTGGTGAATTAGAAAAGTTACAAGTTTCCAAAAAAGGACCAAGAGATTTTGTAACTAATTCTGATGTTAAAGCAGAAAAAATAATTATAGAGGAACTTAAAAAAGCAAGACCAAACTATTCAATCATTAGTGAAGAGAATGGTGTTGAAAATAATAAAGATACTTCTAATTCATGGATAATTGATCCTATTGATGGAACAATTAATTTTTTACATGGAATACCACATTTTGCAATATCCATTGCTTTGAAATCAGACGATGAGATTATATGTGGATTGATTTTTGATCCTATTAAAGACGAAATGTTTTATGCTGAAAAGAATAATGGAGCTTTTTTTAACAATCAGCGAATAAGAGTCTCAAAAAAAAATAATTTAGATGAATGTTTATTTGCAGTTGGAAAATTAAAGAATGAACCAGGCTTTACTTATAGAAGATCCGGTTGTGCAGCACTTGATATTGCATACGTAGCATCTGGAAGACTAGATGGATACGCACAAAGTAACTTAAATTTATGGGACATAGCAGCAGGTATAGTTTTAATTAAAGAGGCTGGTGGATTAATAAATGATATTGATCTTAATAGTATTAAAAATATAAAAGTTTTAGCTTCATCAGTAGAAATAAATGCCAAATTTATTGAAAAACTAGGCAACTTTTAATTGTTTTAAAAATTTCTTTTGTTATAAGTCTCGTGATGAAAAAAAAAATACACCCTAATTACCATACTATAAAAGTTGAAATGACTGATGGGTCTCAATTTGAGACAAGGTCTACTTGGGGCGCTGAGGGCGATATACTTAAACTAGAAATTGATCCAAAATCACATTCTGCTTGGACGGGCGGAAAACAAAAATTATTAGATAAAGGTCGAATAAGTAAATTTAATAAAAAATTCCAAAATTTTAGGTCGGAAAATAAAAGTTAATGACAAACGCTCCCTTAATGCCTATGGCAACAGCTGTATGGCTAGTAGAAAATACAACACTTACTTTTAAACAGATAGCCGATTTTTGTAATTTGCATGAAGTAGAGGTTCAAGGGATAGCTGATGGAGAAGTTGCAAAAGGAATTAAAGCTTATAATCCAATAATCTCAGGACAGCTTTCAAGAGAAGAAATTGAATTATCCTCAAAAGATCAATTAAGGCCTTTAGAAATAAAAAATACTGACATTCAAATATCAAATTCTGAAAAAAAAATTAAAAAATATGTCCCGCTATCAAAAAGACAAGACAAACCAGATTCAGCATTATGGCTTATTAAAAATCATAACATTTTAAAAGACTCACAAATTGCAAAGCTTGTGGGGGTGACTAAAAATTCTGTCACCTCAATAAGAAATAAAAGTTATTGGAATTATAATAATTTAAATCCTAAAGACCCCGTTGCTTTAAATTTATTTTCTCAAAAGGATTTGGTTCAAGCATTAGAAAAAGCTGAAAGACGAATTAAAAGAGAGAAAAAAGAGAGAGAAAAACAAAAACAATCAATATAATCCCTTATTGTGAATAAATTAGATAGACATAAAAATTTAAAAATGTTAACTACACATTTTTTTGGAGGTATTTATTAAAATAGAAGTCAAAGATAATAATGTAGAACAAGCTCTTCGAGTTTTAAAAAGAAAACTTCAAAGAGATGGTTTTTTTAAAGTAATAAAATTAAAAAATACTTATGAAAAGCCCTCTGAAAAAAAAAAAAGAATTCTTCAAGAAAACATTAAGAGAGTAAAGAAACTTAATAAATTAAAAAATAGAATTTAAGTATATCGCGGGGTGGAGCAGTCTGGTAGCTCGTCAGGCTCATAACCTGAAGGTCGGCGGTTCAAATCCGTCCCCCGCAACCAATTAATGACTGAAATAAAATTTAAAAATAATGACTATAATTTTATTGATACTTTAAATCTTTTTTTAATTGGACTTTATCCACTAGCAATAATTACAGGAAATTTCTTCATTAATCTCTTTACATTTCTAATTTCTTTAAATTTTTTCTTAAATATAAGAAATAATATTTATTATTTAAAACAAAAAGCTTTCTATATTTTTATATTTTTTTTTTTTACTTTAATAATTAATTTAATTTTCAGTGTAAATTTTGAAAATACAGCCCCAAGGATAATAAAATTTTTTTTTATAATCTTTTTTATATTTGAGTTTCAAAGAATTAGACAAAAATTTAACAATACCTACTTTGAAAATATTTATAAATTTTGGTTTATATTATTTATTATAACAAGTTTAGATATTGTTTTTGAAATTATAGTTGGACAAAATCTCTTAGGTTTCAAAGCGAATTTGACGGGTAGAGTGGCAAGCTTTTTTGGAGATGAACTTGTGGTTGGAGCATTTTATCATGGATTTGTTTTAATTTTTTTAAGTTATTTAGTTAATAATAAATCAAATAAATATATATTATTGCTATCTATATTATCCGTAATATTAATTAGTTTTTTAATTGGTGAAAGATCAAATTTTATAAAGTTATTCATATCTGTTTTAATTTTCTTTTTATTAATAGCTAAAATTGATTATAAAATTAAAATATCTATGATTTTTTTGACAGTAATTTCTATTTTAAGCATTATTAATTTTAATATTGATTATAAAAATAGATATCTCAACCAATTCATACCAACTAATGGAGCTTCTCCTACCTTGCGTCCTAGTGGATCATTATTTTCAATAAATGGTTATTTTGATTTCATGAAAAAATCCCAACATGGAGCTCACCGAATATCAGCTTATCAAATCTTTAAAGACAACATTTATACAGGTGTTGGAATAAAAAATTTTAGAGATGTTGTTGCTGATAAAAAATACGAAAATAATGAATATTTATTAACTAATTATAGACATGGAACTCACCCACACCAGATACATTATGAGTTTTTATCGGAAACTGGTATAATAGGATATGTATCCTTTTTAATTTTTATTTTGTTTTCCTTATTTTTGGCAATTAAAAGTTATTTTAAATCTAAAAATTTATATCAACTTTCAGGAATAATATTTGTAATTACTAGCCTTTTTCCAATTATTCCCTCTGGAAGTTTTTTTTCAACACTAGGAGGTGGAATTTTTTGGCTTAACTTTGCAATAATGATTGGGTTTAATAGAGATATCAAATTTTAAATTTAGATTTTCTGCTGTCTATTAAAAAATTCTTAACTGTTTCTTGTGTTAATTGGTCAAATGTTTTTCCAAATTTTTGTATTTTCTCGATAATAAATGGTGGTATTGTTATTATATGACATTTTAATTGTCTTGCTTGTATATAATTGTAAGGCTCTCTAACACTTGCCCACAAAATTTCAACATTTTTAAAACTTTTTGCAATTCTAATACTTTTACTAAATTCAGGAACTGGATCTTTACCAGCATCTGCTGCTCTTCCTGCAAAAATAGAAATTATCACTTTTGTTTTTTTATTAATCATCTTTAAAATTTTGGCTGTTTGTTTGGCTGTATAAACCGCTGTAATATTAAGTTTAATATTCCTATTGTTTAATTTTTTGATGACTTTGCCCATAAATATTTTTTTTGAATTAATTACAGGAACTTTTACGTAAACATTTTTTCCCCAATTATTAATTTTAAGTCCTTGTTCAATCATTGATCTTGGATCATCAGCAAAAACTTCAAATGAAATGGGTTTTTTCTTACAAATTTTAAGAATTTGTTTTGAATAAGACTCATAATCTTTTGCCCCTGCTTTTCGCATTAAACTGGGGTTTGTAGTAAACCCTTTAACAAAATTAATATTATTAAATTTCTTGATATTATATAGATCTGCTATATCACAAAAAACTTTAATACTCATACTGCTATAGATTTTTTGTAATATCTTCTGTCATTTTCTTTGCATCAGCGAAAAGCATAAGTGTATTCTCTTTATAAAAAAGATCATTATCAATGCCTGCATATCCAGGTGAAAGACTTCTTTTAACAAATAGAACAGATTTGCATTTTTCAACATCTAATACTGGCATTCCATATATCGGGCTTTGTGGATCAGTTTTCGCAACAGGGTTTGTTACATCATTTGCGCCAATTACAAAGGCTACATCTGCATTAGCAAAATCATTATTAATCTCCTCTAGTTCAAAAACTTCATCATAAGGCACATTCGCTTCAGCCAATAATACGTTCATATGACCTGGCATTCTTCCGGCAACTGGATGAATAGCATAAGAAACTTTAATGTCGTTTTTTTTTAAAGTATCAACCATCTCTCTTAATGCATGTTGAGCTTGCGCAACCGCCATACCATAACCCGGAACAATTATAACTGATGATGCATTCTTCATCAAAAATGCAGCATCATCTGCATTTCCACTTTTAACAGGTCTCTGTTCTTTAGATGAAGTATCTGACTTTTCATCAGTTGCACCAAAGCCACCCAAGATTACATTAAAGAATGAACGATTCATACCCTTACACATTATGTAGGATAATATAGCACCAGATGATCCTACAAGAGCACCTGTAATTATTAATGCTGTATTTTCTAAAGTAAAACCTATACCTGCAGCTGCCCAACCAGAGTACGAGTTAAGCATAGAAATCACAACTGGCATGTCTGCTCCACCGATCGGGATTATTAAAAGAAAACCAATTAAAAATGAGACTGATAATAATATCCAAAATAAATTTGATGATTGTGTTGAACACAACAAATAAATTAAAATAATTATTGAAATCAGGATTATCGCGTTTAAAGGATGCTGACCTTTAAATGTGATTGGCGAACCAGACATAATTCCTTGTAATTTTAAAAAGGCAATTATTGAACCAGAAAATGTGATAGCTCCGACCGCAGCTCCAATTGACATCTCAATTAAACTACCAAGCTTTATTTTTCCTGGGTTTCCGAGATTAAATGCTTCAGGATTTAAAAAGGCAGCAATTGCCACAAACACCGCCGCAAGACCGACTAAACTATGAAATCCTGCGACTAACTCTGGCATCGCAGTCATTGGTATTCTGTAAGCAATAAAGGCTCCTATTGAACCTCCGACTAAAATAAATATTAGAACATAGACAAATCCGCTTGAAAAATTGCCCATAGATAAAAAAGTAACAGTTACAGCTATTATCATTCCAAGAATACCAAAAAAGTTACCTTGTCTTGATGTCTCTGGAGAGGACAGTCCTCTCAAAGCCAAAATAAAAAGCACTCCAGAAATTAGGTAGAAAATTGCTGATAAGTTCGCTGATATCATTTTTTATCCTTTTTCTTTTTTTTGTACATTGCAAGCATTCTTTGGGTTACTAAAAAACCACCAAAAATATTTATTGCCGCCAATGCAATAGCTAAAAAACCAAAAATACTAGAAGTATTAAACACGTTATCTGAATTACCAGATAATCCTGCTATTATAGCCCCAACGATTATTACAGATGAAATTGCGTTAGTCACAGACATTAAAGGTGTGTGTAATGAGGGAGTAACACTCCAAACAACATAATAACCTACAAATATTGAGAGGATAAATATACTCAGTCTGAATATTAAAGGATCAATTTCCATATTATTTAATAAGTGTTTTTTCTATTATTTCGTCCTCTAAATTAATATTTAGTTTTTTATTTTCTTTATCAAACAAATTTTCAACAAAATTAAACATATTTTTTGCGTATAAGCTAGAAGCAGACACCGGTAGTTTGTTTAAAATATTACTCTCACCCATAATTTTTACTCCATTTTTTTCAATAATTTCATCTGCTTTTGTAAATGCAGTGTTACCACCCTGTATAGCAGCTAAATCATAAATAACAGATCCAGCTTGCATATTATTAATCATGTCCTCTTTAATAATAATGGGTGCTTTTTTTCCAGGTATCAATGCAGTGCAAATAACAATATCAATTTTTTTTAGTGTTTCAGAGAGTAATTCTTCTTGTTTTTTTTTAAAGTCATCAGAAGCCTCTTTTGCGTAACCACCTTCAGTTTCTAAATTTTCAGCACCCTCGACTGTTAAAAATTTTCCACCCAAACTTTCAACTTGTTCCTTTGACGCCATCCTTACATCTGTAGCAAAAACTATTCCACCCATTCTTTTTGCTGTTGCAATTGCTTGAAGTCCAGCAACACCAGCACCAACAACCAATATCTTAGCAGCTGGAATAGTTCCAGCGGCTGTCATCATCATTGGTATAGCTTTTTCAAAATAAGCAAATGATTCAATCACTGCTTTATATCCAGCTAGGTTAGCTTGTGAAGATAAAATATCCATAGATTGAGCTCTGGTTATTCTTGGTAATAATTCTAATGAAAAAAGTTTAATTTTTTTATTTTTAAGTACGTCTAGTTTTTCTTTGTTATCATAGGGATTTAAAACACCAATTAAAGTTTGATCTTCCTTTAATAATGAACTTTTGTCATCAGATAATAGCCCTAATTGAACAATAACATTTGAATTTAATATTTCTTTATCCTCACCAGAAAAATTTACTCCTAATTTTTTATATTCTTCATCCATAATTCCTAAATGAGTTCCATAGTCTTTTGATAATTGTACATCAAACCCCAATGAAATATATTTTTTTGCAATCTCGGGAGTGATTGCAATTCTTTTTTCGACTTTTCTGTTCTCTAAAATTGATCCAATTTTCATTAAAAATTCTATAATAAGAATAGTGCCATTAAAACCAGTACTAACACTACCGCGATGGTACCCCACAGCACAAACTTTGTAAAATTATTCCAAGTTTTTTTATGGTTTTCGTTATCCATAAAAATTACTTTTGTCTTGCTTTAAATTTAGGATTTGTTTTATTAATAATATAAACTCTCCCTCTACGTCTTACGAGCTTAGAATTTAAATCTCTTTTCTTAATTGATTTAAGTGAACTTTTTATTTTCATAATTTTTTAGAGTTTAGCCTGGCAAAGTCCTACTCTTCCATGTCTTAAGACAAAGTACCATCGGCGCTGAAAAGCTTGACTTCCGAGTTCGGAATGGGATCGGGTATTACCTCTTCGCTATAATCACCAGGCGACGTATTTATACCTAAAGAAAAATTTTAGTCAAAAAAAAAATAGAAAATTACTAACCCTTAAAAGAATATAAAATTATGGTTTTTAGAGCTATAAATGCATCTTTTAGACCAATTTTTTTTCCTTCTTCATATGATCTCCCATTGTAGGAAATTGGAACCTCGAAAAATTTATAATTTTTTTTTGCTAATTTAATTGTAACCTCGGGTTCAAATGAAAAACTTTTTTCTTTAAGATGAATACTTTTTAAAGCTGAAGTTTTGAAAACTTTATATCCAGTTTCCATATCAGTTAAATTTAAATTTATAAATAAATTACACAAAAAAGTTAAAATCTTATTTGCTAAATAATGCCAAAAAAAATGTATCCTTACATACTTTCCCCCGCCTAAAAATCTGGAACCATAAACAATGTCTGCATTGGTCTCAAAAAAAGGAACTAACAATTTATAATAGTCAAAAGGGTCATATTCTAAATCTGAGTCCTGGATTATAGTAATATCCCCAGTAATATATTTCAGTGCTGTGTGAATTGCAGCTCCTTTTCCTAAATTATAATCATGATAATAAATTTGTATTTTCTCATTGTTTGAAAAATTTTTTAATATTTCTTTTGTTCCATCATTTGAGAAATCATCAATAATTAAAATTTCATATTTTGAAAATTCATAATTTTTTAAGCTTTGATCTATTTTTTTTAAAATTTCTTTGATTGTGTTTTTTTCATTATAACAAGGAATTATAATCGAGAGTTTGAATGTTTTTTTATCAATCATAATTAATTAATTTATTTATTAATTATTAAATATCCATTTTTTTTTTTGAGCTCTAGCTTATTATACGAGCAGATAAATGGAGTGTTCCAACAAAGCCTTCCTTGCCAACCATTTTTTAAATTTCTTCTAGTATCTGGCTTATAAACTTTTCTAATTTGATTATATTTTTGGTCATTCAAGATATATCTATTATCTATTTTGATAACACCTAAAAACACTTTATCAACCTTGGTTAATCTAATTATATTTTTTAAACTGCTAAAAAAAACAAAAGAAATTATAAAAATTATAAAAACTTTTTTTGAAAAAACTCTAGACGTTAATTTACCAATAAGTAAAACAAAAATTAAAGTAAGAAATAAATATATCGCAAATCTATAAACTGGTGAAAAATTAAGCCAGAATAAAAGTCCCAAAATTAAAAAAAAATATAATCCTAATTTGTTATTTAGAATTAATTTATTTTTAATTTTCTTTTTTTGAAAAAATAGAAATAAAAAAATGGGTAAAATTATAGTTAAAAGATGCTCTAAAATTTCAATGAAGTTTCTTTTAAGCCAATAACCAAACCAATTAAAATTTTTTAAGTATTCTTCTGGAGTTATAATATTTTTTCCTACACTAGAATAGCTTTTATTAATTAATTCAAGTCGATTCGAGATATTTATATTATCTTCACTAAACCAGCTAACATTCAAACATGTTGAGTTTGATGGAAAAAATATACAACCTGTAAAAATAAATTGTTGGATAAAAAATGTGATAAATAGAAAATAAATAAATAAAAATTTTAATTTAAAAATTTCAAAATTTAAATCTTTAAAATATTTTAAGTAAAGAAATACCGGTAAAAGGATTACAGGTATAGTGCTTAATTTAATCATAATTGCAAAAATTGAAAAAATTAGGGTTAAGAAAAAATATTCTTTTCTCTCTTTTTTAAAATCGATCTCAGAAAATTTTATGAAGTGGTAAATTGAAAGTACAGAGAAAATTGTAGCTGGTAAGTCTACTCCAAATTCAGAAATTCTAGTAAATTTTAAAATAAAATAAAATACTGCTGTTAATAGAAAATAATCACTAATTGTTTTTTCATTTTTTGAAATTATTTGATGATAAGAAAATAATATAAAATTTAAATATATTAAAAAAGATGGCAAAGTTAAAAAATCAAAATTTTTATCACTTAAAAAAAAAATTGAGTATAAGTTTAACCAAATTGAGTTGTAGACATAAGATTGATCAATATTTGCAAACCCAAAAATTATTTTTTCTTCAATAAAGCCTATGGCATATGGAAGATGATAATATCCAAAATCTTCATGATATTTTTGTGATAAAAATATAGGAATGAGAAAAAGAAATATAACAAGGTAATTAATATCTGTAATTTTAGATAATCTTAATTGACTAAATTTTCCTTTAAAAAAAAAAAGTAAGATGCCTAAAGTAAAAATTAAAACACTTATTATAAGATTTATTTTAAAAAAAAAGTGAACAATTGTTATTAAAAAAGTAATTAGTATAAAGCCCAAAAATATTTCAAGGAAAAAATTTTTTTTAATAGTTAAATTGATCAGTCTTCCGTACCCAGATATCGACAACGATAAAAGAACAATACCCGCAGTAAAGATAAGTATCTGAAAAAAAATCATTTTAGCTTATATATGAGAATTTTTAAAATCTCTTATTATTTCATCTAGCACTTTTGAAAAGTTCATTTTTGATTTCCATCCATAACTTTTTGCCAAAGTAAGATTTAATTTTTTTCTCATCACACCGTCTAAATTTTTATCATTATCAAATTTTATTAGTACAAGAGGGTCAATTTTTTTTTTAACCAAATTGGCATAATTTTTAATACTCATTTCCACATTTGAACCAATATTAATTAAAGATTTTTTTGTTTTTTTTCGAAGAAAAAATTCACAAGCATTCGCAACTTCATCTACATATAAAACTTCTCTTAAAGGTTTTCCAGTTCCCCATAATTTAACCACTTTATCTTTTTTCTTTGCTTTACTTGCTAAATATATTTTCTTTATCAAAGCTGGCAAAAAATGAGAGTTTTGAGAATCATAATTGTCATTAGGACCAAATAAATTACAAGGCATAAGACATATATAATTTGTATTATATTGCTTGTTAAAAGACTCAATCATTTTAATACCTGCAATTTTCGCAACTGCATAACTCTCATTAGTTTCCTCTAAAAGTCCTGTCATTATTTGACTTTCTTTAATTGGTTTTTTTAAATGTTTTGGATAAATACAACTCGAACCAAACAAAATTAATTTTTTCACATTATTTATATGGCTTGACGAAATTAGATTTGTTTGAATTTGCAAATTATCGCTAATAAAATTTGCCGGGTATTTAATATTGGCTTTAATTCCACCAACTTTCGCAGCCGCGATAATCACTGCATCTGGTTTATTTTTTTTAATAAATTTTTTAACAGCGATTTGATTTCTAAGATCAAGTTTTTTTTTATCGACAGTTATTATTTTTTTATACCCTTTTTTTTTTAAAATTCTATAAATTGATGAACCAAGCATTCCATTATGACCTGCAATAAATACTTTGCTGTTAATATTAATCATGGCTATTTTCTAGCTCGTGCTGTATCATTTCATCTATAAGATTATCTATGGATATTTTTGGGTACCATTTTAGTATTTTTTTTGCTCTTAAGGCGTTACTTTTCAAGTAATCAACTTCTAAAGGTCTGAAATATCTTGATCTACATTCAATAATAATCTTTTTGGTCTCAGTATTAACTGCTTTTTCTTTAATACCTTTTCCTCTCCATTTAATATCCAATCCAACTTTCTTTGCAGCTCTATTAACAAAATCTTTAATTGTAAAAGTTTTTCCTGTTCCGATTACAAAATCTTCAGGTTTTTTTTGTTGCAATATTTTCCACATTGCCTCAACATAATCTCTTGCATGACCCCAATCTCTCTTAGAATACAAATTACCTAAAAATAATTTTTTTTGAAAACCTAATTTTATTTTAACTAAACCCTGTATGATTTTCTTTGTGACAAAAGTTTCACCTCTTATAGGACTTTCGTGATTAAATAAAATACCATTACATGCATATATTCCATAAGCATCTCTATAATTTTTAGTAATCCAATGAGCAAAACACTTTGAAACACCATATGGACTTACTGGGTGAAAAGATGTTTTTTCGTTTTGAAATTTAGCTGTTGTCTTACCAAACATCTCAGACGTGCCTGCTTGATAAAATTTCACTTTTTTTTCTAAATTTAAACTTCTAATGGCTTCTAAAATTCTAAGTGTTCCGAGGGCATTAACATCAGCGCTATATTCAGGAACCTCAAAAGAAACTTTTACATGAGATTGAGCAGCTAGATTATATATCTCCCTAGGATTGACTTTTTTTATTATATTTAGAATTGATGAGGCATCAGTTAAGTCACCATAAAGAAGCACAAAATTTGATTTATAATTTATATCTTTGTAAATATCATCAATTCTTTGAGTATTAATTATCGAGGACCTTCTTTTTACACCATATACAATGTAATTTTTATTAAGTAAAAATTTCGATAGATATGCACCATCTTGTCCAGTGACACCAAATATTAATGCTTTTTTCTTTTTCATTCTGACTTTATTATTTATTAATTATATTTATATAATACAATCAAGTTTTTAATTCCAGATTAAGTTAATCAATAGTTTTAATCTTACTAAAAATTACCATTGGAATTAATTTTAAACTATTCAAATATCTCTTTGAAAAAACTAAAGGATTAAATATCAATCTCACAAACCATCCAAGATAAAACTTATCAATTACTCTATTTATAGGAGCTTGATCTTTTGTAAAAAATGATATTGCAGCTCCAGTACATAATATTGTTGTTTTAATTTTGAGATTTTTTTTTAAATATAATCCTAAAATTTCTTGTTTACCACCACCGATATTTGTCAATATAAAATCAGGTCTTACCTTTTTAATTTTTTTCAAAAGTTTTCTATCTGAAAAATTTTTTATTTTATAATTCGGAGCCATATAATTGTATACTCTTTTTATTCCTAAATTTTTTAAAAATTTTTTATTTGATTTAGAAAATTTCAAGTTTGGATCAATACAAAAAATAGATTTTTTTTTATTTTTTTTTAAAAAATTAAAAAATAAATCTAAAAATTTATATCCAGAAAACTTTTTTACATTTATATTTTTAAATAATCTTAGTAGTAAAACAAAAAAACCACTATCAAAAAAAACTAAATCAGCTTTTCTGATTGAGTCATAATATTCATTTGAATGACTTATAGAAGCTAAAGTGGGGCCAGCTGGAAAAACAAATAATCCTTTTTTAACAATACACTTATTAAAATTTTTTTCATAAATATTGTTAAATATAATTTTTTTAAAGATTACTTTACTTATCATTCATAAATGTTCTTTTAAATAATATTCAAGATTTTGTAAATCTGCTTAAATTTGAACCATGCTTATTAATTTCACTATTCATCCATTCATATGTTATTTTAAGACCATCTTTTAATTTAATTTTAAAACTCCAATTTAAAACTTTTTTTACTAAATCATTGTTGCTAGATCTTCCTCTTACACCTTTTGGCTTATCCAACTGGTAATCACGTTTTAATTTTTTTATCTTCGAAATATCCTCAATTAAATCTATCATTTGGTTAATTGAGACCTGTTCATCACTGCCAATATTTACAGGTTCAGAGAAGTCAGATTCAAATAATCTTAAAGTACCCTCTATGCAGTCATCAATAAACAAAAAAGATCTTGTTTGTTTTCCATCACCCCAAACATCAATCTTATTTTCATTATTTTCTTTTGCATAGATAACTTTTCTACATAAAGCTGCTGGAGCTTTCTCTCTGCCACCATCATAAGTTCCAAATGGACCATAGATGTTGTGATATCTAGCTATTCTAACCTCAATATTATAATCTTCCATAAAGTGTCTACACATTCGTTCACTGAATAACTTTTCCCATCCGTAACCATCCTCTGGATCTGCAGGATATGCATCACTCTCTTTCAAGCCTTCTATAAAAACTTCCTGCTGTTTTGATTTGTTGTAGGCACATGCGCTTGAAGAAAAAAAATATCTTTTTATTCCCTCTTCTTTACATGCAATAAGTAAATTTGTATTTATTAATACCGACTGCATACACTCAGCTTTATTATTCTCAATAAAACCCATTCCACCCATGTTGCAAGCCATATTGAAAACATAATCAATATTTTTAACTATTTTCCTGCAGTTGTTAATTTCTTTCATATCCATTGAATAATGATTTTCAGCATTATCAAAATCCTGAAACCAATACTCTTTTGGTTTAATATCAGATGCAATTATTGAGTTATCATTTTCTAACAACCTTTTTACCAAGTGGCCACCTATAAAACCACCAGCTCCAACTACTAAAATTTTTTTATTCTTTATCATAATTTAATTTCAATTTCTTATGATTACTCTAACTATTTTGCAACTTTTAATTATCATGTTTACGATAAGAACTTTCATGAATTTATCTTATACTCCAAAAATAAGACTAAAGTTAAATAAATTAAAAAATTTAAAATCAAAATTAAATAAGTTTTAAGACCAATGATCATTAATATAAATGGTAATATGGATAAACTGAGAGTAATTATTATCGTATAATTCTTATTTTGTGTAAGTTTATCTACTAAATGATGTAAATGTTTTAAATCACCTTTAAACGGATGTTTGCCTCTGATGATTCTAAAAGTAAATAATCTTAACATATCCATTGCTGGAACAAGCAATATAATAAAAACTTCATCACCAAAGAAAAAATTTTCGAAATTTTTATATTGATAAATAAAAGCACATCCAATTATTGCGCTAATCAAATAACATCCTCCATCACCAATAAAGACCTTATTATGAAAGTTTAGTATTGCCAAAAAAATGAGGCATATTGAAATTAAAATAAAGAATATTGGTAAAAAACCTTTTAATATAAAAATTAAAAATACAAACAAAGTAAAAAAAATAAGCTGTAAATTAATTCCATCAAACATATTCATCGCATTTGCTAGTAACGCAAATGATAAGATAGTAAATAAAAGAGAAAAATTTTTAAAAAAATAGATTTGATCCAAAAAAGAAATTTTTATAATCTTTAATTTAATTTCTGGAAATAATATGGTAATTAAAAAAATTGAGATTAATAAGAGTACTAATTTCATATTTGGTGAAAGATTTTTTAAGTCGTCAATAAAACCAATTAAAAAGAACATGGTTCCTAAAATGACAATTATGTAAGAAAAATTATCTTTAAAAAGTAAATAATCTAACTCTAATATATTAAGAAAAAAAACTATCAAAAATAGATTTATCAAAATAATTAAACCACCGACTAAAGACACTGGCTTTTTATGTTTTTTTAACTTTCCATCAGGTTTGTCAAAAAAAGAGAGGTAATTCGTTAAATTTTTGAAATTTAAAAAAATTAATAAGTTAAAAAAAAATATGAATAATGATAAAAAAAATACTGACATTTTTTTAATTAATAAAATTTCATTATTATAATAAGATCGTTAATTATAAATTTTTCTGTCTAAATCTTAAAATAAATTTTGGTAAAAAATATAAAACTAATAGCTTTAATTTCAAAAAAAATAGTGGATATTTCATTATTTCAAAGATTAAACCAAAATTTTTTTTATAAAGAGTTAGATAGACTAATCTTAAATAATTTAGTCTTTGAAGCAATTTAATTTTTTTTTCTCTAAATATCCCATATCTAAAATCCTGATGATTGAACCAATTTTTGAACTCTGTATAAAACATCCTTCTGTTATTATGAGTAAAATTGTCTTTATGGATTCTTATATTTACCAACTTATCTTGAAAACCCATGCCTTTATATATCTTGGCTATTCTAAGAATAAAATCGTAATCTCCAATAATATTGTAAGAGGGGTTAAACCTAAAATTTTTTACCAATTTTTTTTTGATTATTATTGAACTTAGTTTTACAAAATAAAAATCTATCAATTCACCCAAAATAAATCCCGTGGGAAGTTTTTTTTTATAGAAAATTTCAAATTTGTTTTTATTTTCAAAATAATGAAAACAATTTGAATAAGAAAACGCATAATCATTTGGGGATGTGAAAAACTTTTTTCTTGATTCAAGAAATTTATCATCCCACCAATCATCAACATCAAGGAATGCTATAAAGTTACCTTTAGTTTTTTTTATGGCTTGATTTCTAGAATCGTAAAGTTTAATTTTTTTTTTTGTTTTAAAATATTTAAATCTTCTATCTTTAATCATTTTAAATATTGAAGCACTTTTATCAGTCGAGCAATTATCCATAAAAATTACCTCAAAATTTTTATATTTTTGGTTTAATAATGATTTTAGTGTTTGTGATAAATATTTTTCACCATTATAACAATTTACAATAACACTAACTAATTTTTTTTTCATTTTTATCTTTAAAATATAAATAAAAACCTATGGGATAAAAATAAAACATTGATAACCAATTGTTAAAAAAGTTTCCATTAGGCACTAAGGGCCATATATTCACAAATATAGCTGTAATAGCAATAGCTTTTGAAATTTCGTATTTATCAAATTTTTTTGAGGAATTTATCTTTTTTCTACACATAAATATTTCCTTTATTACATAAAATAACCCTAAAATTAGTAATGAAAATCCTATTAAACCATTCGAAACTAATATTTGAACATATGTGTTATGAGGATGAGTTGAACACCCTTCATCATCATTAAGTGTATAAATTTTTTTTCTACATAAATATCTAAAACCTTTTACCCCAGTTCCAAAGATCATGTGATCTTTAAAAATTTTATACGCAAGAAGATAATGGTAATGGTGATCATATGAAAACATATATACTTTATCAATTAACTTATTTTCATTATTAAAATTTTGCCTCTTATCTATTTTCGTAACTTGGTTATAGGTATTACTAAACATTCTTACTGCGGGATTATTTTTGTCTGAATTTTGTAAATTTGTTAAAATTATTGATATGAATATAAAGCTTAACATAATAAAAATAATAAATTTTCTCAAATTTTTTGAAATGAAGAATAATGTAAAAAAAAATAATATTATTAATCCAAAAGAACTTCTTTCCCCTGATAAATAAATAATAGAACAAGAGAAAGAAATCAAAATAACAATAATTAGATTACTTTTTTCAGTCAAAATTTCACTCATAATCAAATAAATTAAAAAAATTGGTAATGTTCTTAAAATAAAACTACCTAAGATTAATTCTTCACCAAAAAAACTTGACACTCTGCCACTTTTTAGTTCAAACCCAACTAAATTTTTCCCAAAGTAATATTGAATTAAAGAGTCACAAATTAATATAAAAAGAAATACTGAATAAAAAAAAACTATTTTTTTATCAAAATTATTAAATTTTTCTAGAATAAACCAAATAGCAAAAGCATACAGGGGTATTCTAAAATAAAACAAACCTCCTTTCGTATGGTTAAAATCAATAAAATTCAAAATTGTTGAAAATAATACTGACAAATAAAAAATTCCAAAAAAAATTAGATATCTATTATTTAAAAATCTAAATTGATTCTCTTTAATAATAAAATAAAAAAAATAAATGATTACAGAAATTAAAAATAATTCAGAAACAAGTGGACCTACTAGTAGAAGAAAAGGAAAAATAGCTATTCCATATATAAATAATCTAGATAATTTAGTTTCTAAATTCATTATTAGTCAATTCTAGCAACTCTTTTTTAAAGTTATCTTTTGTATAAAAGTTATTTTTACTTATTTCTTTCTGAATTTTTTTGTAATTTTTAAAAATATAGTTGATAGTTTTATCGATATTTTTCTTATTTCTTTTGCAAATAAAAATTCCATTTCGATTGTCTAATATATGCTTAATTTCCTCAAAAATTATTATTGGTTTCAATCTAGCCAATGACTCTGATATTACTTTTGGAAATCCTTCAGTGTAAGAAGGTAAAATAAATATTCTAGAAGAATCATATAAATTAATCATTTTTTTTATATTGGTAACAGGTCCTATAAATCTAATATTCTTATTATAATATTCTTTATAAATAGATTCTTTTTTTGTTCCTACAATAGTTAGTTTATATTTTGTAAAATGTTTTTTAAATAAATTAATTAAAAAAATAGAACCTTTTTCCCTTTTAAATCTGCCAACATAAATAAAGTCTGTTTTAAATTTTTTAATTCCATTACATCTCTTAAACCAAGAAGAATTTAATTCGGAAGGATGTAAAATTTTTTTACTTTTAACATTTGTGAAGTATTTAGAGCATGATAGAACTTTTAATTTTCTTTTTATAAAGAAAAACATAAAAGCATAAATATAATATCCTATAAATCCGTATTTGATTTTATATTCTAAAAAACCATCACTTCTTAAATATACAACTCCTGTTAAGTCCAGTCTTTTTATTAACAAAAGATAAAAAAATACAAAAAAATTATATGGTGTAATTGATATAAGAAAAATATTTATTTTTTTTTCATTTATCTGATTAAATTTTGAATAGCTAAATCTTTTATTCAATAAGAAATTCAATTTTTTGTTACTCTTTCTACAAATCAAATTCAAATTATAATTTTTATTTAGACATGTAATGATATTATTTAAATCATTATTTGACGTGAATCTTTTGTTTGAAATCCAAATTTTATCATTACTAACTAGATATATTTTTTTCATTAAATTTTTAGATATAGTATTTTCTATTTTTTAAAAAATTCAACTCAATGCTATTAGGTCTTTCCATAGAAATTATTATATTTTAAATAAAACTCTCAAATTTGATAAATTCTTGTCGTTTTCTTGATAGTTTTTTTTTTCTTTATTTTCAAATGTTTTAAAAATTTTAACCCTTTTTAAAAATTTCCTTAATGAAGATTTTAAAAAATTTTTTATTTTTCCTTTCTGCCAATTCTCGTATTTTTTTTTTGCATAATTCATATTTTTAAAATTTTCCTCTAGAGGGATTGAACAATAGCTGATATCTAAAATTTCTAATGAGTATTTTTTTGCAATTTTTTGAAAACTTTCTTTTGTAAAAAACATTAAGTGTGGAGAGTCATAAGGTCTTAATTTAAATTTGGAATTAAATTCACAATTGGGGACCTCTAAAAATAGGTAAGAACCTTTTTTTGCTAAACTTTTAAAATTTTGAATGATACTAAGATCTGTCAAATGCTCCAGAGAGTGTAGACATGTTATTAAATCAAATTTTTCATTTATTTCATTGATATTTTCATAATTTTTATATTCTCTTTCCTTAAGAATTTTTTTACAATTATCATCACTTTCGGCTGAACTAATTTTTATTTTTTCATAATTTTTCTTTATAAGATATCCCAAACATCCTGTACCTGAACCAAAATCAAATAATTGATTAATTTTATTGAAATCTAAAAATTTTTCTAAATAATTTAGATAATCTAAATTTTTAAAACTTTTATAATTATTCTTTAGATCTATTGAGTCATATTCATGTGGCCTTCCATAGGCCCTATAAATTTTTTGATAAAATTCGTCTAATTTAATTTTTTTGGGCATTGGGTGACAAAAACAAAAATTACAATCCCTGCATTGATAAATGTCATTATCACCTAAATATTCAACGTCACTTTTTACATTAAACTTATATTTTTCTAAAAATATAGTTTTATTATTACAAATTAAACACCTCATTATAAATTTCTTTTTTTTTCAAATATATAATTAAATGATTGGGAGAATGGCCCACTCGAATTTTTAAGTTCATCGTTTTGTTTTTTTTCTAAAAAAGAAAAATTATTTTTTTTCATAATTTCAATAATATTACTAAACTGAGTTTTGAAATTTTCATTTATTTCTACAGATATACTTTTAATATTTGGATCTTTTAGATAATTTTCAGCTCCACTCAAAATTAGATGCTCAATTCCATCAACATCAATTTTTATGTAATCTGGTATTTCTAAAATTTTATCATCTAAAATATCTTTTATGCTTAAACCGAAGAGTTGATACTTCATTGGATAACTCTGCTCTTTACCCTCAAAATTTAAATTTTCTCCAAAAGAATTTAAAGCTCCACCTTCTATAAATTCATTATGTTTCATCATTAAAAATTTCTTACTCTTATTTGTGAGAGGATTAGTAAAAACTTTAATATTATTTTCTAAATTATTTATTGATATGTTTCTTGTCAGAACTCTCAAATTATTACTAGATGGTTCAAAACTAATTACTTGACAATTTGAATGAGTGACTGCTGCGTATATTGAATACAAGCCAATATTGGATCCTATATCCCAAAAATTAAATTTTTTATTGTTGTTAAACTTATTTATCCAAGCAATTGTTTCAGGTTCTTTGGTAAAAAAAGTATTTACACGCCACTCTGTTAGCTGATTAGGTACAAAAAATTTTATTTTTCTTTTATCTACTTGGACTATTTGATAACTATCATTTGATAAAAAATCTTTAAACAATGAAACGACGCTTTTCTTAAAAAAAAATTTAAAAAAAAAATCAAAAGATTTTACTAACTTATAGAGTAGATAAGAGAAATTTTTAAACACAAAATAATTAATTTATTGTAAATTTGAAGTATCTTAATAAATATGGATTGATTTTATCAAAAATTTTCATTTTGTAGTAATTTATATTTTCTAACTCACAAGCTTTTTTTAAATCATACGTCATTAAATTATAAACTAATGCTAATCTATTTGTATTTTTATCTCCTTCATATGAATGCCAGCTGTGATTTTGCGATCTTGAAAAAAAAAATGCTCTATTTTGTTTCCACTCAATCTCTCTCTTATTTTTACCTTGCTGGTTTTCATAAACAAAAGTTCCTTTATTTTTTCTGGGGTTTAAATAAATAACTCCACTTAATAATTTGTTAGGTGTATCGCGATGAATTGGAAATTCATAATTTCTACCTGTTTCAACTATATGAAACTCTGAATAATCATATAGATCCAATTTTTTTGGTGCTAATTCGCTAAGAATATTCATTGCCTTTTTATTATATTCATTATGAAGCTCTTTAAGGAGATCATTGCTCAAACAAGAAGTATTTAGATTGTTAAATTTATCAATCTTATTTTTATATACTTTAATATTGTCAGGATCTACTATCTCTAAATTCAGTTCACATAATTTTTTAAAATGTTCCTGATTTAAAAAATTATCAATTATTCTATAATCTTTCATAATTTTAAATTTATAAATATTTTAACCTATACTATATACTTAACATTATTTCATTTTAATATTTAATTGTTGTTTTGATCTAGATCTTGAATTAAAAAGTATTATTTATTCTTTTAAATCAAAATATGTTTTTTATTTCACATAGGGGAAATACATTAGGTCCTAATCCTGAAGATGAAAACAAAATAGAATATGTGGAAGAAACTCTTAAAAATTTTGATGTTGAAATAGATGTTTGGTATTATAAGAATAATTATTATCTTGGTCATGATGAACCATTATACAAAGTAAATAATAAATTCCTCAAAAATAAAAGGTTTTGGATACATTGCAAAAATTTAGAGTGTTTCTACAAACTTTCAGAACTTGATGTCAATTATTTTTGGCATGAAAAGGATAAAATTATAATCACTAGTAAGGGTTTTTTTTGGAATTATCCTGGCACTATTTTATCAAAAAAAAGTATTTGTGTGATGCCAGAAATAAACAACACAAAAAAAATTAATTGTATGGGTATTTGTTCAGATTATATTCAAGACTATTATGATAGATACAATAATATTTGATTTAGATGGAGTTTTAATAGACTCTAAGAATATTCATTTTACCGCTCTTAATAAAGCGCTGGAAAAAACGAAAATAAACTATTCAATTTCTTTTGAAGATCACTTAAAAATTTTTGATGGTTTACCCACAAATGAAAAATTGAAGTTACTACTTGAAAAAAAAATAATAAAAAAAAAACATTTTTCTAAAATAAAAAAAGAAAAAAATAAGATTACTGATGATCTTTTTAAAAAACAAATAAGCTACAATAAAAATATTTTTGAATTATTTAAAAAACTTTCAAAAAAATACAAACTGGGTGTTGCAACTAATGCTATAGAGAATACATTAAAATTATCTTTAAAACGATTAAAGATTAAAAATTTTGTGAATAGTGCTGTTTCTAATCAAAATTTAACTTTTGCTAAACCTCATCCTGAAATTTATTTGAGAAGCCTTTTAAATTTAAAAAGTATGCCAAAAAACACACTTATTTTAGAGGACTCACATTACGGCAGGATCGCTGCAAAAGAGTCAGGGTGTAATTTAATGCCCATCAAATCAATTCATGAAGTTAATTATACCAATATTATTAATTTTATTAATGACCAAATTAGTGAAACTAAAGTTAATAATCAAATTTGGGAGGACAATGAATTAAATATTGTAATCCCTATGGCTGGAGAAGGCTCCAGGTTTAAAAAAGCAGGTTTTAGTTTCCCAAAACCCTTAATTGAAATAAACCAAAAACCCATGATACAAGTTGTTATTGAGAGTTTGGGTTTAAAGGGAAATTATATTTTTTTAGTCAGAAAAGAACATCTTGAAAAATATAACTTGAAAAATTTTTTAAGATTATTAGTCCCAAAATGTAAGATTGTATTGGTAGACAAATTAACAGAGGGTGCAGCTTGCACAGTTCTTTTAACAAAAAAATTGATTAATAATAACAAACCTTTAATTATTTCAAATTCAGATCAATTTATTGAATGGAATTCTTCTAAAACTATGTACAACTTTGTTAATAAAAAAGCAGATGGTGGGATTTTAACATTTAATGCAATTCATCCAAAATGGTCTTATGCAAAATTAGGTTCTAACGAAAATGTTATTGAGGTAGCAGAAAAAAAAGTTATTTCTAATAACGCAACTGTTGGAGTTTATTATTGGAGGTATGGTAAAGATTTTGTCAAATATGCAGAACAAATGATAAAAAATAACATAAGAGTAAATAACGAATTCTATGTTTGCCCTGTGTTTAATGAAGCAATAAGAGATAATAAAAAAATCAAAATAAAAAACGTTGACTCTATGTGGGGACTTGGAACGCCTGAGGACCTCGATTATTTTTTAAAAAATTACAAGAAATAATTAGAGGAAGCTTTTTTTTATGATGATCTTTTTTTTTTCATCATAATAAAATTTTTCTTTATAATTTAACGTTTTAAAATTTAGATTAAACTCGTTATAAAGGGATAACCACTCACTAAATTCAATTGATCTAGAAGATTTAAAAAGGTAGTTTCTTATGAATCTTTGCTCAAAATTCCAATCATATTTGTACCATAAGAAGTCAATACTGTTTGCATCAATTATTCCAAAATATTTTGATAAACAATACCACCAATGCTCTAAAGTCCAATCTAATTTTATTCCTTTTATTTTTAAATATCTTGCACATAATAAGATTTCACTCATGACTGCAGTTTCATTAATCACTTTTTTAAATGAATAATTTTTGAGAATTTCCTCCTCCGTTTCATCTTTGAAATAAGTTTCAATTTCTTCAGTACTTCCAAATAATAATATGTCCGTTAATCCATAAATTCTATACTTACAAGTGGCAACACTTGAGGCAAATATTCTTGAATGTTTTGGATTTTCTGAAATAAAAGTTTTCTGCAAACTTAAGAAATAAGACTTAAGATTTGGTTTCATAATCCTGCAATCAGTCCTTGTTTTTAAAATATTTCTCACTCCCTCTCTCTTTAGAATTTTAATTGCATTACTTGTAGACTTAATTTGGTAGTTTATATTCGCAAGTCCAGGTTCTTCTGGAAGTTTTGACTTTTCGACTTTAATATATTCATTAGTTTCTAGTTCATCTATATACGAATTTTCCCACGTCGAGATTATAATAAAAGTTTTTGGAAAAATTAATTTATAAATTTTCAAAGTTTCTTTCAGAAAATTAAGTTCTTTTTTATTGGTAACAGGCCCTTGAATAATTATTCCAAATTCTTTTAAATCAATTTCCTCTGTCGAAATTTGTTTAAAATTTTTTGAGTACTTTGGTCTCACAAAATAAGAAATATAATTTGATCTCGAGAATGATAATATGAAATCAAAACCTTTATTTGCAAGTGGCAAGCCTGAAATTTTTTTTGAAAAATTAAGAACTACATTGTATTTAAATATTTTAAAGAGATTAATTTTTTTTAAAAATTTTTTAATCATTTTTTTCATTTGATAATAAACTTATTTTAGTAAATATTGATAACTCTTATAATGCATTTACTAAGATTTTGATTTTATTTTAAATAAATTCATAAAAATATCATTATTTGCATCATACCGCCCGGTGTAAATAAAATGACCGAGATCAGGATAATCAAATATAAGATCAAATTTTTCTTTACTTATGGGGTACTCTGAGGAAATTAAACTCTTTTCATTATTTTCGAAATTATTTCTAATCCGATTATGGTTCATATGAAAAAAAATTTTTGAACAAGAATTTATTTTTTCTATATAAAATTTTGCTGTTTCACCTCTCATTTCACCAAGGCTATTTTTATTCACAAAAAGATTTACTGAATTCTCTTCCATTTTTTTGATTTCTATTGGTGGCATGAAAATTAAATCAAAATTATCTAAATCTTTTTTTTCAAATTTTTTTTCTCCAAACAATAAACAAGTCTTTTTAGGATATGTTTTAAGAAGATAATAAGCTGCAAGTACCAAAACTTCGGGAATATCAAAATCAATAAAACAGGACTTTTTAAAACCTTTAGTTAAAAAGTATCCTAACTTTCCATAACCACCACCCAGATCGCAAATAATTGGCCTCTCTATTTCCTTTATGTGCTGATATAAAATGTTTGAAATAATTTGATTGAAAAAACTGCCTATTGTTACAAAATTACCATCTAAGTAAGCTCCTAATTGATTTCCATGTTCTGGTGTGGCAATCTTATTAAGATCATTTTTTGTATATCCAAAATCTTTCCATATTTTAAAATACTTTAAAAAAATTTCATTTTTAAGAAAGCTTTTTAGTAGAAAATTTTTAGAATATCTTTGTAAAAGATTATTGTGTTCTATTCCAAGATAATTATTCCAATTTCCAAAATTACTTAAAAAAAATGAGAAGTTATCAAAATCCTCTTTTTTATAAGACTCAACAAGAAATTTATAATCATTATTGATATGCTTTTGCCACATCGAAGAAGGTTTTACTAAATCTGGTGTATTTATTTCATCAAGCTTTAATTTCTTATAAAAATCAAATAATCTTTTATGTAATTTTACATCATCATTATTGATTTTAACATGTATCGGCTTTTTTATTTTAATTTCAATATTTTTTTTTTGAAAAGAAAAAATTTTGATTAATCCAATTAAATGTGCGTAGAGATAAAATATTATTTTTTTAATCATAATTAATATTTATTCAAAAGTTTTTGAATTAAAGAATTTGGTAAAATTAAAATAATCAATAATTTTATTTTTTTGTGCAAATTTTTTAATCATTTTTTTTTAAATAATATTTTATTGTTTTGGTCAATCCTTTTTCAAATTTGATTTGAGGTCTCCAATTAATCAATTTTTTTGCTTTATTTATATTTGGATGATAGATTAAGGATTCATCTTTTCTTAATTTAATTTTTCCGAATAATGGTTTACCTAGTTTTAAATAATTAGTAATCATCAATATAATCCTTTTAATTTTAAAATTTTCATTACTGCCTAAATTAATAATCTCACCATCAGTATTTTTTGAGGCTAAAATTTTAAAAATAGCCCTTATGAAATCATCTATAAATAAAAAATTTCTTACCTGTACTCCACTTGAGCATGGAAAAGGTTTATTTCTCAAACTTTCTGAGATAATAAAAGGTATTAATCTATTTTTTTTTTGACCAGGACCATAAACTAAATATGGTCTTACAATAGTTATCGGGAAAGAATCATTATGGAAAATTTTTAAACAGTATTTTGTAGCTAAATATTTTGATTTTGCATAAACACTCTTTAACGAAGAATTTTTGATATTTTGAAACTTTTCATAATGAGGGGATTTTAAATCACCATATTCTAAACTACTTCCTATTTGAATAAATTTTTTTATTTTTTTTTCTTTAAAAAAGTTAATCAAATTTTTACATCCAACATAATGACTTTGGTATGTTTTTTTTTTGTTTGAATGATCTACATAACCTCCAAAATTTACAACATAATCTATATCAAAATTTAATTTTTTCTTAATATGATTAATTTTAGTAATGTCACAAAAAATATATTTAATTTTTTTTAACTTTTTAAATTGAGTTTTTTTAGACGAAACGCAAATAACTTTGTAACCTTTTTTAAGTGAGTTTTTTGTTAAATTTGAGCCTAAAAAACCTGTTCCACCAATAATAAGTAATCTTTTATTCAAAATCTCAAAGTTTTTTTAATTAATAATTTCTCTAATATTTGCATATCTCTTATTGTATCCATACATTGCCAGGTTTTTTTATGTTTGAAGGCCATTAATTGACCTTTTTTTGAGAGAAGTTCAAGTGGCTGTTTTTCAAAAAAAGTCTTATCCGACTTTATTAAAGATAATACTTTTGATTCCAGTACAAAAAATCCACCATTAATCCAACCCTCATCCAAATTGGACTTCTCTCTAAATAAAGTAACTTTATTATGATTATTTAATTTTATTTTTCCAAATCTAGCTGGTGGTCTCACAGCTGTCATGGTTGCTAATTTTTTTTTTTTAATATGAAATTTAAGTAATTTCCTCAAATTTACATTGGCTAAACCATCTCCATATGTCATAAAAAATCTATCATCTCCTAAATATTTTTTTAATCTTCTAATTCTTCCACCTGTCATAGTATTTAATCCAGTTTCAATAAGATTAACTTCCCAGGGAAATTTATTTTTCTTAAAATATTTTTTTAAAACATTTCCTTTATAACCAATTGCAACATAAAACTTTTTGAAGCCATAATTGTAAAAGTGCTTCATTATATAGTATATAATTGGTGTTCCATTGACTTTAATCATAGGTTTTGGAATAGATTTTGTATATTCAGATAATCTTGTACCAAAACCACCGGCTAGAATTACTACTTTCATAAATCTTTATTTTATAAAATTGATGTATTCTTTAATTTGTTGAATTGATAGATCATAAGCACTTTGATTATCCTCATAATATCTTTTGTACCATTGTGTAGTTAATTTTATAACATTCTCAAATTTCAAAAAAGGTTTCCACTTTAATTTCAAAAAAGCTTTATTTGAATTCAAGTTCAATAAAACTGATTCTTTTTGCTTTTTACTTTTTTTTTTAACCCATTTTGCTTTTTTCCAATTTTTTTTCATCAGACTAATCACTTCCTTAACAGATCGATTTTCTTTATAATTAGGGCCAAAATTGAAAATTTCGTGATTAAATTTATTGTAATTTAAAAAAAATCCTAAAACTAAATAACCGAAAGAAATGTCTATCACATGTTGCCAAGGCCGCGTTGAATTAATTTGTCGAATGTTTACTTTTAGAGATCTAGACCAAGCAGCTACACAATCTGGGATTAGTCTATCTTTTGACCAATCTCCTCCTCCTACTACATTTCCAGCTCTTGCTACTCCGATTTTTACATTGTTTTTTTTTATAAAATAAGATTTTAAATACGATTGTATTGCCAAATCAGCGGAGCTTTTTGAACAGCTGTAGGGATCTATACCTCCGAGTTCACTTTTTTCATCATAAGGTTTTTTTGTTTCTAAATTTTTATAAACTTTATCACTAGTTATAAATACTACATTGCAATTGCCCTTATACACTCTTAAAATGTTCAGTAAATTGAGAGTGCCATTTAAGTTTGTAGTCCAGGTCTCTTCTGGATGAATATATGATTTTTTTACTAAAGACTGGGCGGCTAGATGAAAAATAAAATCTGGCTTTTCTTTAATTATAATTTTTTTCAACTTTATATAATTTCTTATATCGACAAAATAATTTTTAAACCTAATATTTTTCTTTATTAATCCAAAATGAGATTTTGAACCTACTTCTTGATTTGATACTCCAATAACTTTAGCACCTAAAAAGGAAAGTAAAAGGAGCATCCAAGATCCTTTGAATCCAGTGTGACCAGTTATTAAAACTTTTTTCTTAAAAAAAGTTTTTTTTAATTCCCTAAATCTTATAGCCATAAAGTGTCTTTCTTTTTTGGAGGTCACCTAATCTGATTAATCTTCCCTTTTTTTTCAGCTTATATGTAAATATGTTTTTAGCAATTCTATTAACAATTATATTTTTCCATAATTCATTTGAATAAACATCTAATAAAGGAAATTCGCAAATTTGTAAAACTTTGGTGCCTCTCTCTAAAGCTTCAATGATAGCTCCTGTAGATCCTATAAAAATTGACAAATTCTTATTATTTTTAATTTTTTTTTTTTTTTCACTAGATAATAATTTTTTTAATTTCTTTTCAAATTTAATAATTTTTTTTTCTTTAGCAGATATTGGATGTTTTTTGATTTTAATACCATTAAGACAGTAGTTGCTTGAATTAATTATGTAAGTAAATGAATCGTATATATCCTTTTCGTTTCTTATAGTCATTGGAAAGTAAATGTTATTACTCATTGAAATTTTTTTGTTTTTTAAAAATCTAGTTGAAGGCTTAACTCTAATTTTTTTGTTAGGCCAATTAAGAAATTTTTTAAAACAAATTGCTTGATCCTCACCATTTACTATTATTTCATCAGGGCTTACTCTTCTATGAATATAATTAGAAGGAAAAGATAGAGGAGGTGCATGAATATAACCTATAACCTTTGCGTTATTATTCGTCATTTTAAGATAATATATTAATCTATTTTGAAATGGTTGATATTCAAAAGGAAAAAAAATTTTTTTAATCTCAGGTTTAAGATAACCTTTAATATCATTTAAAAAATTATTTCCAAAAAAAGAAAAATTCGAAATATTGTGAAAAAAAAGGCCAAAATTTTTAAAACTCCATACTTTTTTTATTATAAAATTGATAAATTTTAAAATTTGAATTTTTTTTTTTTCACTTTTATAGAGTAAAATATTTTTATCAAGAGTTTTGGGGACTTTAGCATCTAGATAAATTACAATCCATAAAGTTGACTGTGTCCGTCTAGAATTAATATTAAAATACCTATCATCAAGTGAACCATTCTGATTAAAATTTTTAAAATTAGCCCATGTAAAAATTATATTATCATAATTAAATTTCTTTTTATTTTTATAAATTCTTGAACAAGAAAAAAAAATACCTGAAAAAGTATTTTTCATAATCTTAATATAAAAATTAAAATAGTTTATTTTAAATTTAAATAATCTAAAAATTTGAAATAAGCCTATTGAGTCTGAAAATGTTGGAAAATAGACATTTTGAGCATTTTCTAAGTTTGAATTTTTTTTTTCTATAAAATTAATTTTTTTTGCTAATTCTTTTAGTTTAATTGCTTTAAATCTTAGTAAGTCTTTACTCATTAAAAATCAGTTTTTTTCGCCCATAAATAAAATTTTTTAAACCCTTCTTTCATATTTATGAATTTTTTTTTATTTGAAATATTAAAAATCGATTTATCTGAATATATTCCATACTGATCTCCTGGAGTTCCTCTTAAAATTTCTATTTTAGTTTTTTTGTTATGGATTGATTTTAATACATCTATTATTTGATAAACTTTAATTTTTTTACCTGTGCCTAAATTAATTATCCTATTATTAAACTTTTTATTATTTATTGCTTCTATCCAAATATCCACAACATCATCAATATAAATTAAATCCCTAAATCTATTTAAACTACCTTTTACAATTATTTTGTTATTTTTGATTAAACTTGACAGATATATGCTTACCATCCCTTGTTTATCATCTGTCAAATCCTGTCCAGGACCATAAACATTAAACATTCTAAATATTGTAAAATTTAAGTATTTTTTATTCAAAATTATATAATCTTCTGATAATTTTTTATGAGTCCCATAAAAGGATAATGGTTTACAAAAATCTTTTATTTTGGCTCTATTCGCCTCATTTCCATAAACCGACATTGAACTTGCATAAAAAAAGTTTTTAATTGAATTTTTTTTTGAAAATTCAATTAAATTATGAGTTGTGATGAAATTTCTCCTCAAATCGTTAAAAGGATTCTCAAAACTTTTTTCACCAGATGATTGTCCTGCTAAATGAAAGATGTAATCAATTTTTTTTGGAATTTTCTTTATTTGTTTAGTAACAGATAGATCTAATTTAATAAATTTTATCCCTTTTATTAAATTAGTTTTTTTCCCATTTGAAAAATCATCACAGGCTATTACTTTAAAACCTTTTAAATGAAGTTTTAAACACAGCTTACTACCAATAAATCCAGCAGCACCAGTAACTAAAATAATTTTTTTCATTATTATTTTAATCTTTTTTTTAATAATTTTTCAGCTTTTTTAACGTCACGCATTTCATCAACGGCAACTGAATTGGAATTTAACTTAACCATTTTTATTTTTTCATCCATGTCAAAAAATCTCAAAATTTCAATGTCTTCTATTTTTTCTATTATGCTTTTTCTTTTTTTTAAATGAAATTTATTAAGTTGTTTTTTATTAAAAGCATAAATACAAACCTGTTTAAAATAATTTATATTTTGATTTTTTTTTTTAGTACCAGGAACTAGAGTTCTAGAAATATAAATTAACTCACCCTTAGAATTTACAACAACTTTTGGCAAGTTTATGTTTTTTGGGCTCTCAAAATTATGAATTTTATCATAACCACAAATAACATGGTTAGGAAATTTTTTTTTTGCATTCATTATTTTTTGGATATCCCTAGGAGATATTGTTGGTTCATCACCCTGAACATTTATAAAAATTTTTGACTTAATTTTTTTTGACGCCTCGGCAACTCTATCTGTTCCTGTTAAACAATTTTTTGAAGTCATTATGTAATCATAACCATTTTTTTCAGCCACATTTGCAATTTTTTTACTATCTGTAGCAATAAAAACTCTTACGTTTTTAATTTTTTTACATATGTCTGCAACTCGCAAGATCATCTCTCTACCTAAGATTTTTACTAAAGGTTTTCCTCTATATCTACTTGAGCCGTATCTAGCAGGTATAATAATGCTCGTTTTCATTTTAAAGAAATATCTTAATCAGTTTTAAAATAGCTATAAATTTAAGAAATTAAATTTAACACTTTTATTTTGCTTTTTAAAATCAAATAACATTTGTTTAGTTTCATCCATCTTTATTTTATCTTTACCAATGATATTTTCGAAGCCAAAAAATGATAAATTTTTTACATTCATCTTATTGGCGATAAATAATGCATAACCTATAGCTATTGGTACTTCTAATTCACAAATTTTAGAATTTTTAAAAAAATTATTTCTTTTTCCTAATTTAAGATCAAGATTAAAAACATTTAGTGGTATTTTTGAATGCATTTGTTTTGGGATAAATGAGTAAGGCAAAATGTAATCTGTATCTTTTTTAATTTTTTTTAATTCACCAATCACCCGTAGAGGGTAACACATTACTCTTAGGTTGATATAAAGATTATTAACGTGTTTAGTATTGTTTAATGCAATTGTATATATTTTATTCTTTTTGACATAATTTTCAATTTTTTTTATATCATTTTTCTTTTTTATTGATGAACCTATAATTAAAATCTTTTTTTGTTTATTAAAAATTTTAAAATTATTTTCATATTTTTTTTGGTCATCATTGATAGCTAAAAAAATTTTATTTAATTCAAATTTTGATGTTTTTTTTTTCTTTAAATTGTTTATTAAAAATTTTTTATCATATTCTTTAAATCTTTTATCAGTCAACAGCGTTTGAACATAAGAAGGATGAATTTTAAATTTTGCAGCTGCTTTGTAGTAATTATTAGTTCCCCATTTGTATTTTTTTTTTAATGGAATAAAATTTTTATTAATATAATTTTTGAAATTTTTAAAATTTGAATATTCAAAATTTTGTTTAAATGATTTTACAATATCTTCAGATTTAGTATTTCCAGGTCCTCTTCCCATGCCTGTTATTGTGCTATCTATCCATTCTATTCCTTCTTTTTCAAGTGCCAAAGAGTTTTTTAAGGCGTTATTTATGTTATCATGAGCATGCAAGCCCATAGGACCTTTCCAATATTTTTTAAAATTTCTATACAAGTTAAGAATATTTTTTTTATTCATTGATCCAAGACTGTCCGCTAAATACAAAACATCAGGATTTACTTTCATAATATCCTCAACAACATACCTAATTTTATTTTTTTTGATTTCAGATATTTGCATTATGTTAACCATTACTTTAATTTTATTTCTTTTTAGATTTTTAACAAAAAAATTGATATATTTTATTTCCTCCAAGTGACATGCAATTCTTACAAAACTTATTTTTTTTATATCTATAGATCTATAGAAATAATCTAATTTATCTTTGTGTTTAATTAAATCTGAAGCATTAAACATTATACCTAAATTAATATTTTTGTAGATTTTCAACGATTTTATAAAATGTGGATCACAATAAGCATTCAATCCTTTTGTTCTTACTGTTTCAAAAAATCTAAATCCAATTTCAACATTTTTAAAACCTATTTCATCTATTTTTTTTAAATATTTGTCTGTAAAATTTTTATTGAAATGCCATTGATTGTAATATCCACCATCTCTCAAAGTACAATCTAAAAAATTAGTGTTCATCATAAATTTACTTTATTTCATTTAAATTGAAAAATTTATTAACAATTTATATAAATAGCTTTTATAAAACTTGTTGTCTAACCTCTTCAAGAATAATTTTCTTATGATCATCATCAGATCTTCTTAATTCAAATATTTTATCAGAAATTGAAGACACAATTGGATTATGTGAAGAAATTAAAATAATACAATCATTTTTAAGAGTTTCTAATGACTTAAAGATCTCTTTTTCATTTTCATTGTCTAAAGCACTGGTAAACTCATCCAAAATTAAAATTTTTGGTCTTTTATATATTGCTCTAGCTAAAATAATTCTCTGAGCTTGCCCGCCGGATAAATTTGATCCATTTTCACCCACGATATAATTAAGTTTTTCATCGTAATTATCGATAAATTTATTTGAATTTGAAATTTTAATTGCGTAATCAAGTTTTTTTTGGTCAATAGAATTTTCAAAAACGATATTGTTTAGTATCGTTTCATCTAACAATCTACTTCCTTGAGACACATATGAAATCCCATCATACCATTTATTTAAATTTTGAGAGATATCAATATTATTACAAGTAATTTTTCCATCTTTTGGTTTTATTAAACCGCAAACTAGATTGATTAAAGTCGATTTACCGATACCACTTTCTCCCTTTAAAAAAATTATTTCTCCTGTATTCATTTTAAAACTTAAGTTTTTAAAAATAAATTTTTTATTATTAAAATAAAAAAAACTTAAATTTTTTATTTCTATCAAGTTTTTTTTATCGTATATTTTTATATCTTTACCATCATCATTTTTTTTGAAAATCAGTTGCTTGTTAATTTCTTTTATACTTGCCATTGAATTTGAAATAGTGCTAAAATAGTTAATTAACCTTAATGAAGATGGTATAATCTTTAGCGAGGCAGTTCCATAAGAAATAATTAAAATAACAATTTCAGTATTTGAAATCTCAAAATTTGTTATTGAAAAAATAAAATATATAATTCCAAAAAAAAATAAAATTAAAAGTTCTAAAGAATTTTTTGGAAAATCAATAATTATAGATGACCATTTTTGGGTCCTGTTTACTTCTTTAATGTTCTCATCAAACTTATTTATAAAAAAGTTCTTAAGATTATAAATCTTAATTTCTTTAATATAATCATATCCCTCCCGAATATTTTTGAGTACATTTTTTACATAAAGTACTTTCAAATTCCCAAAATTCACCAATTTTTTTTTTGTTATACTAATAAATAATAAAGCTATTAATAAATTAATTAGTAAAGCTAAAAAAGTTATATAAAAATTATAATAAAATAAAAAAATTATTATGAATGTTAATAGAACTATCTCAGAAAATGATTTTAAAATTATATCAAGAATAGTTGAATAAATTCTAGTTTCACTAAACGTATTCCTTACAAATTCTGAGGAGTCCTTTTCTAAATGAAACTCGTAATTTCTATTAAGATATGACTTGAAAATCTTATTACTCATCTCTGTATTAAATTTAAATACAAAACTATTTCTCCACCAAGAAAAAAAATTCAAATAAATAGTTTTTGTAATTATTATAAAAATAAAAAATGAAGTTATAATATTTATATTGATTGTTTTTAAATCAAGAGAAAAAATTGAAAAATCTAATTTTTGTGAATTTTGAAAATAAAGTAAAATAATTGAAAATATTAAAGCTAAGCTAATAGTTTCAAATAAACTATTAATTAAACTAAAAATGACAAACTTTAATTTACTAATGTTATTACAATTTGATAGTAATACTTTTATTTCTTTCATCATTTAATTTAAGGTTTATTTTTTTATACAATTGCAAACTATCTTGTTATTTCCATCTCTTGGAATAATCGAAGAAATTGTTTTTAGATTTTTATTGTGCCATTTTTTAATATCCATTGAATAATTTTTTTCAAACATATTAATTATTCTCTTTTTATCAAAGAGATTTGTCCAAAAAAATCCATTATCTTTAAAACCACTCGCTGGGTATCCAAATGGGGTAACTGGATAACCATTTTTTTTAATCCACTTATCATTCTCTCGTGATCCATAGTTTATAAAGATGACTTTTTTTTTTAAAGACAACATTTCGTAACCCAATGTAGAGTCTGTATTTATAATTAATTTATATTTTTGACATATCTTATAAGATAATAAATATTTCTTTCGAGCATAGATAACTTTTATATTGTTTAAATTTCTATCCAATAAATATTTCAAATAATCATTTTTTATGTCATGTTTCAGCAAAATATGAAGTTTGATTTTTTTTTTTTCTAGATACTTGCTAATTAAAGCTATAATTTTAAATTCATGGTGGGGAACGGGTTTATCATAATCTAAAGTTTGTTTTGAAATAAAAATAATTTCATTTGTTGAATATTTATTAATCTTTATTTGATTAGCGTTAAAACTCCCGATACTGGTGTAGTTTGCTTTTATTTTTTTTTTTAATTGTTTTGAGTAATATTCATTTATTGTAAAATAATGGTCTATTTCGGAACTTCTTAAATTACACTTAAGTTTTTTTAAACCTTGTTTAGACTTTATACCTGCTTGAATAGCTATAAATTTTTTATTTGGAAAGATTTTTTTTAATTCAAAAAAACCATGATGCGTATCAAAAAATGTAACAATTACCTTTGCATTTGTTTTCCTTATATATTCTATTAAATATCTAGTGCTCAATTTTTTCGGCCAATATGAAAAAAGTGCACTTAAAAAAATTGAAAAATTAATTTCTTCACCTCTTGTATATAATACCGAAAAATTTTGATTGGATAAAATATTTGATAATTTTCTTTTTGAGTCTCTGAAGCCATCAAATAACAAAAAATATTTTTCCTTATAAAGAAATTTCCATTTCGAAAATAAAAGAAAATTAATTGCTTTATTCAATTTCATTTTTTTAAATTTTATTTATCATATTAACTTTTCATAATGAATTATGTTATTATCATTATTCTTTAATCTCACATCATATCGATCATTTTTAACTATTATTTTTTTTGGATGTCTAATATTTTTTCTTTTTTTTAAATTTTGAATAATTCTATTTGAACTTAGAAATATGTTTTTTTTAATTAAAGATTTTAAATTCGATAAATCTTTTTTATTATCGATTGTAATAGATTTAGAATTTTGATCTTTATAAATTTTTTTTAATTTACACACTTTATGTTTGAAAGTTTTTCTTAAAAAATAATACCTCATATATTCTGATGACATCGGATCCACGGCTAAAAAACTTGCTTTTTTAAGTGACTTTACAGATATAATTTCAAATCTCATACCATGTGGCAAAGAATTAACATAAGTAAAATCATTTTTTTGCTTTATATGTTTTTGAGATATTTTTTTTATAGAATCACCACATGTTAAGGGGTTGTCACCAGTTATTCTCACAAAATGTGAAAAATTGATTATCTTTGAGCAATCTAATACTCTTTTGAACAAATTTTGATCAGAACCAAAAAAAATATTTATCTTAAATTTACTTTTGATATCTTTAAAAAACTTTTTTTTTTCTAACACTGATGTACATATAACAATATCTTTAGGTTCAAATTTCACTAACAATCTTTTAATTAAAATTTCAATAATTGAAAATCCATTTATTTTTTTCTTTATTTTATTTGGTAATCTTTTTGACTTAGATCTACATATTATTAATATTTTAATTTTGCTTTTATTTAAAAACTTTGATTTCAATTTTTTAATGAAAATATTTATTGGTTAAAATTTTATTAGACAAAATATCTTTTTTGAATTTTTTTTTCTGCAAAATATATCTTTGAATCTCTTTTTTACTTAGTCCACCATTATTAGTTCTCAGAAACTTTAAATTTTCAAGATTTATTGTAGTATTTTTTAAAAGCTTATTTTTTGAGACTGCAAACTTTCCCATAATATTACAATATTTTTTTTCCATTGATGATGTTGTTTCTCTAAATTTGATAATATGGTCTTTTTTAAAATATTTTACATATTCATTGTATTCATTTATCTCAAAACTAGATATGTAATCAGGTTTTTTTTTTCTTCTGTCCAATGTGACATGCTTTTCAATATAATTTACCCCTAAATCAATCGCTTTCGAAGTAAGCAAGTAAGTTAAAATTTTATCATCAGTTAGTGAATGATCTGCATAACCTGTATAATATCCAAAATTCTTTATTTTTTTAACTATGCTCAATCTTAAATCTTTAGGATTCGAAGGAAATGATTGAAATCCATACATCAATACAAATTTTTTTTTATACTTATTAAATTTCTTCAAAAATTGAGTAATTTCATTTAAATTAAATCCTGAAAAATTAAAAAAAACTTTTTTAAAATTCAAAACTGAATCATATATCATGTCATCATTATGATGTTCTGATGCTGGTATTTTAATTAAAAAATTTTTTTTATAATTTTTACAAAATTCGTAACTATTTTCATCAAATGGTTCTAATATTATTTTTTTATGAAATTTATTGCCTAAAATCTTTTTCCATTGTTTTTTTATGATTTCCACTTTCTTTAGACCTTGGTACATTTTTGAAGATTTATGACATAGTTCATCAGCCTCAAAAATTTGGAATTTGATATAATCTGTCTTGGAACTATTCAATGATTTGATTAATTGGGTTAATTCTTTTTCAGACCCGTTGTGTGTTGATGCTATCTCTGAAATAAATCTAATATTATTTAATTTCTTTCCATTCATATGTATCTTTAAAATCACATTTTTTACAAATGTCTATTTGATTTAGTTGTTTTTTTTTATGAAGATTTCTTATTTTATTTATTTCTGATCCTCTCCATATCTCTTTCAAAGTTTGTACTTCATTTTTTGGGGAATTTAAATTTTCTGGGTATTTGGCATTAATTAAGAGCTCAAAACCTTTTTGATTAGTATCTATCTTTTTCTTCAATTCAATCAATGTTTTATTGATATCAAAACCTTCCTGACTGGTATATCCAACACAATGTTTTGCTCCCCAATCCATACAACACATTGCTACTCTACCATCATAAGTGATCATCAGTCTTTGGAAAATTTGTTCACAAGGTCTTCGGCCATTTTCAATGCTAATTTGATTTTCTGTATTAACTTTATAATTTAAATCATTTTTAATATTATTTTTTTTTAGATAGTTTTGAATTTTTTGTTTTTGTACATCATTCAAATCATCTAAGTCGCCCCCCCTTTCTGAGTAAGGTGTAACTGTAACATCATCCACATAATTGTTGAATAAATCGTAAAAATTTTTTAACTCATTTCTTGTCTCGGCTGTAAGCACCATTTGAATTTTAGTAACTGGAAATTTAGCCTTCATTTCTTTTCTAATTCCATAAAAGTTCTTAATATTATTATAAACTGTCTCAAAACTGTTTTTTTTAAATCTTCCAGGTCTCATTTTTTCATATGTTTGTTTTGTTCCACCATCGAAAGAGTAAATCATAAAATCTAAACCTGAATCAATTAATGATTTAGCTGTTTTACTGTTAAGATTCGTTGCATTTGTATTTATTGAGACTTCTAAAATTCCTTTTGTTTTCGCATATTCAATAAATTTATTTATATTTGGATTCAGTAAAGGTTCACCTCTCCAATTTAATTTTATTGATGGAACTTTTAATTCAGAAATTTCATCAATTATTTTTTGATAATTCTCAAATTTCATTATTTTATCAGGTGTTAAAATATATTCCCTATAACAATGTGGACATGCTAAATCACAGATAGCTGCTGTTTCAATATCTACACATAGTGGTCCATGATCATCAAAATTAAAATTATTATAATCATTTATTTTATTTTCATACATTTTCTTTGGAAATTCCTTCCAATTAATTCTATATTGTTGAAATTTCTTTTTGAAACTTTCTAGGATAGTTCCATCACTATCCTCTGTTTTATTTTTTTTTAGAAATTCTACATAAGCTTTATTTTCCGTCATATTTTCTAAAAAATAATTTAACCTATCAAAATTTTTTTCATTTTTTACCAATCTTGATGAGCCATCAAGAATTTCTTGTTTCTGTATTGAAAATTCCGACATACTTAAAAACTTAGGAGATATTTTTTTGTGTTATATATTGGATCATTTATATTTTTCCAGCTCTTTCTTTAATTCATCATATTCTTTCATTTTTCTTTTCATAAAATTCAAAGTAAGTTTAGTTCTTTCAGAAATTCCTTTTGGAGTAATTACGTACTTTAGATAATTAATTTTATTTGGTTTTTTTTGAAAATTTTTTAATTTTACAAAGCCTTTGTTCTGAAGAGACTTGAGACAATAGTTTAGCTTTCCTAAACTAAAGCCTAATTCTTGTGCAAGTTCTCTCTGGGAAAGTTTTTTAACTTTTTCAATTTTTCTAAGAACTTCAAACTGATCTATCTCTTTTTTCATATGTTCAATTTTTGAACATTATTAACGTTCAAATATTGAACAGTAAACCCTTAATTTGAGTAAAATACATAAAATTCCTCAAAAAATAGGATTTTCTCAAATTTTTAATACAACGTTAATTTATAAACTTTAATTATTCATATTTTAAGGTTCATCCTCTAAAATATTAAGGGAAATTTCCTATTTAAATTATTTTAAGAGTTTTTCTAATGATCCTTTATCAACAAGATCTTAAAAAATCATCTCCAAAATCATCACTTTAATTTGTTAAATTTTTTCAGTAATTTTTTTTGACTATTTATTGTTGGTAAACGCATATTCTGAAGCTTGTATCTATCTAGTTTGATCATCTCATTTAACCCCTTTTGAAAGGTAATAATTGGTTTCCAATTTAATTTTTTTTTGACTTTATAGATATTTGCAATAGAAATTTCAATATCATCTGACCTTTTTTCTAATAGAATGTGCTTATGATTTTTAGCTATTATATTTTTTAAATCCAAAATTCTTTTAGCTATTCCAGACCCAATATTAAAAATTTGATTATTACCTTTACTAGTATTTATTATTTTTAAAATTACTCTATTTAAATCATTAACATGGATAAAATCTCTTTTTTGTAATCCATTTCCATAAATAGTAATTGGTTTATTTTGCAAATGTTGAGCTACAAATCTTGCAACGACCGCTGTTGAATTTGGACCATATACATTAAAAAATCTTAAAATAGAAAAATTTATATCGTTATTTTTACAGTACTTTTCAATCATCTTCTCACCAATATATTTTGTATAAGCATAGTAGTGTTTTGGGTTTTGTACGAAATTTTCTCTTACTTTAACATTTTTTGTATCTCCATAAATTGATGCCGAAGATGCAAAAATAAACTTTTTTACTTTTTTTTGAGAAGCAAAATTTAAAACCTGTTGTAGGCCCTCTATATTGGTTTCAAAATATTTTTTTTCATCTTTTTTTGGAATTAAAATCTCAGCCTTTGCTGCTAAATGAACTATTGTGTCGAAATTTCCAATTTTTTTTAATTCATTGATATTTTTGATATTTGAAACAATAAAATTAATTTTTTTATTTTGAACATTTTTTTTTCTTCCAATACTCAAATCATCTATAATTGTTACTTTACAATTTTTTTTGTCTAAAAAATTAGACAAGTTAGAGCCTATAAATCCAGCTCCACCAGTTATCAAAACTCTTTCCATTTATATTTTGAGTATTTAAATAAATTTGAATTAAATTTAATATAATATAAAAGTTATAAAAATAAATTAAAAAATGTCTAAAAACCCATATTTCATTGCTGAAATCGGTGTAAACCATGAAGCAAAAATTAAATTAGCAAAAAAGTTAATTAGAGATGCAAAAGATGGTGGTGCAAATGCTATTAAACTACAATGTTATAAAGCGGAAAAAATTGCATCAAAGTACGCTAAAGCTTACTGGGATAAAAAAGAAAATATAGAAAATAATCAATTAAAACTTTTTAAAAAATTTGATAAATTTAATGAAAAAGATTATTTTGCAATTTATAAATATTGTAAAAAAATAAAAATTGATTTTATTGTTACACCTTTTGACTTAGAAATAGTAAATTTTTTTTCAAACAAAGTAAAATACTTCAAAATATCCTCATCCGATTTAACAAATCATTTACTAATCGAAAAAATTGCTAAAACCAAGGTTCCAATAATCTTATCAACTGGAGCATCAACTATATCTGAGATAAGCTCAGCTTTAAAATTGATTAGAAAATACCATAACAAAATAACTTTATTACATTGCATACTTAATTATCCAACAGAAAAAATTAATTCTAATTTAAATATGATTGATGATTTAAAAAAAAAATTTGATTTACCAGTTGGCTTATCAGATCACACTAGGCCAAAAGATAGCATGGAAATTTTAAGCATCGCTCACATAAAAAAAATATCAATGATTGAAAAACATTTTACTAATGATAAAAAAAAACCAGGAAATGACCACTTTCATTCATTTGATAAAACTGATCTTAAAAATTATTATAAAAAAATCGATAATTTGAACAAAGTTTTAGGAAGTGGTAAAAAAACATTTCTTGAAAGTGAAGTAATTTCCAGAAAAAATGCTCGTAGAAGCTTATTTTTCAATAAAAATATTAATAAAGGAAACAAGGTAAAAAAAGAGGATTTAATAGCATTAAGGCCTGCAATTGGAATTTCACCAAGTAATTACAAAAGTATAATAAATAAAAAATTAAAAATTAATGTAAAAGAGGGGCAAATTATTAAGAAAAAATTTTTGTTTTAATGAATTTAAATAACTCTTAACTTTTATAAATAAAATACTTAATATGATTGAAAAATTTTATGATATTGGAAAAAAGCTATTTCCTTTAAATAGAAGCATTACAGGGAAAGATACTCTCAAAACATTAAAGATTATCTCAAAAAGTTTTAAAAATTTTAAGATTAAAAGTATTAAATCTGGAACTAAGGTATTTGATTGGAAAATTCCACCTGAATGGAATGTAAGTGAGGCATTTATTCTAGATAATTGCAATAAAAAAATTGTTGATTTTAAGAACAATAATTTACATCTAGTTGGCTATTCTAAGCCTGTAAAATTAATTTTAACAAAAAAAAAATTACTAAAAAAGTTATACTCATTAAAAAATAATCCAAATGCTATACCTTATGTAACTTCATATTATAGAAAAAATTGGGGTTTTTGTGTGACTGAAAACTTTAAAAAAAAATTAATTAAAAAATACCGATCCTTTGACAAATTCAAAATTTTGATTAATTCAAAATTTAATAAGAATGGCTCATTAAATTATGGCGAGGTTTATATAAAAGGTAAAGTTGAAAAAGAGATACTAATATCTACCTATATTTGTCATCCGTCAATGGCCAATAATGAATTATCAGGTCCGATAGTAAGTATGTCTTTAATTTCACATTTCAAAAACTTAAATAACTACTATTCAATGAGATTTTTATTTATACCAGAAACAATTGGATCAATTGCTTACATATCAAAAAATTTGGAAAAATTAAAAAAAAAAGTTTTTTGTGGATTTAATATTTCTTGTATTGGAGATGAAAGGAGTCATTCATATATCTTATCTAAATACAAAAACTCTCCATCTGACGAAGCATTACTTTTGGCATATAAAAAATTAAAAATAAGAAAAATTACTGAATTTTCATTTCTTGAACGGGGCAGTGACGAAAGACAATTCAATTCTTATGGAGTAGATTTAAAAATCACTTCGGTGAGTAGGACTAAATATGGTGAATTTAAAGAATATCATACTTCTCTAGATAATTTTGATTTAGTCACTAAAAAAGGGTTACGAGAGGGTTATAATGTTGTTAAAAAAGCCTTAGAAATTATTCATAAAAAAGATTTTCCTAAAAGCAAAATATTATGTGAACCATTTTTAACAAAAAGAAAACTTTATCCGACCTTATCACGTGCAAATCACAAAAATGTAAAAGCAAATAACTTTTTAGATTTTCTTCAATATTCCGATGGAAATAATAGCTTAGAAAAGATTAGTTTATTAATCAAAGTGAATATTAAAAAAACCAGAAAAATTTTTAAAAATCTTAAAAAATATAATCTTGTATATTAGTGAAAAATTAAAATTACAAAAATTCAGCCTAATTTTTTTGCAATTTTAAGAATATTTTTTGCAGAAGTGTTAATACTTATTTTATCAGCAATTTTTTTTATGAAATTAAAATCATCAATAGTGTCTAAAGTAAACTTATAATGTGAGTGAGTATACTCATAATAATTCCCAGGACCAGGTACTTTATTACTTATTATTTGATCACCTAAATAATTTTTTGATTTTAAAGAATGAATATTAAATTTTTTTCTATTTTTCCATAAATATAAATATAAAGTAACGTGTTCTCTATAATTTTTATCCTTAACTAATTCATCTAGTTTTCTTAGAAGATTTATAGAAAATATTTCTGCACCAAAACCCCCAGAATAAACTTTGCTATATATTTGACGATTACACACATAATCGTATTTATTTTTTTTATGAAAGACAATAAGTTTATTTATTTCTTCAGGATCAACAAATGGATTATCAGCACATACTCTTATGATATTTGCTTTTTCAATATCTTTGACTGCATCTACAAATCTTTTCAATACATCTTTTTCATTACCTGCAAAATAATCAATACCTAATTTTTTTGAAATTGTTTTAAATTTTCTATCGATTTTTTTTTTTGTTGTAGCTAAAATTATTTTATCAACAGACTTGACCATCTTTAATCTTTTTATTACCCATTCTATAATTGGGTATTTTCCAATTTTCTTTAACATTTTGCCTGGCAATCGTGAGGATTTCATTCGTACTTGAATGATAGCAATATTTTTTTTTTTCATTTTAAAATTTAACACTATTTTAAACGTTATTTTAGAATATCCAAATTTATTAGATAATCTTCTTTTGAAATAATATTGATAGGTTGATATTTTATTTATTATTTAAGATTATTTGTCATATTTTCATTGTGCTTTCGGTATCTATATAATGGCAAAGCAACTCTTTGAATTGAAAATTTTTTTTCAAATCTTTCCCTTAACTCTTTTTCCTCATTTAATAAGAATTTTTCATTATATAACCCAATTGATATCAAATCTTGTTTATGAAAAATGATTCCACATCCAATAGGTTTTTTCTCACAATTTACTCTCTCGACTATATTTTCATCATTATCAACTAAATAATAATCACAAGCCGCTGCAGAAAACTTTTTATTATGAGTGATAAAAAGATGAAGTATTTTTAAAAAATCTTTATTTACATAATCATCTGAATCAACTCTGACAACATATTTTCCTGAACATTCTTTTATGCCTCTATTTAATGATGCCGGTAATCCTAAATTTTTCCCATTATCAAGAATTTTAATGTCTTCTTTAAATGCATTTAATATTTTTTTTGTATCATCAATACTTCCATCATCAATTACAATTATTTCAAAGTTATCTTTTCCTATACTTTGTGTGAGCAAAGATCTCATACACCTACCTAAGTACTTTTCTCGATTATATGTTGGAATTATAACTGAAATTTCGTATTTCATAAAATTTCTTTTAATGTTGACTCAATTTTTTTAGGATAATCATCATTCATTTTATAAAAGATTTGTAACGAAACATGCTTTTTTATTTTTTTTAAGGATTCTTTATATAAATTATTTTTTTTCAAATTTAATTCTTTTATATGTGTCCATTTTCCAGCAAAATGCCAACTTAATGCCTCAGGTAAAATTTTTGTTGAATACCCTTTTTTAAAAAATATTTTTCTAAATTTTTTGGCTAAGTTGTGATTTTTAAATGAAAAAATAAGCGATTCTGAGGCATCAATTGAATTATTTGGTAATTCTCTGAGTCGTATTTCTTTAAACTTTTTGAGTTTATTTAAAATAATATTTTTATTTTTTTTATGTTTATTAAAAATACTATCAAACTTTTTTAATTGTGAGATGCCAACAGCACCTTGCAATTCTGTCATTCTATAATTAAATCCACTCGAATTTCGGGTATCTTCCCATCTAGGAACCTTGGGATTATTTTCATGACCATGATCGTGCCAAGCTTTCGCTTTTAAAAAATGTTGTTTTTTTTTAAACAATAACATTCCACCCTCTCCAGTTGTTATTGTTTTTGCAAAGTCGAAACTAAAAGTTCCAATGTCACCCAGTGTTCCAAGAAATTTGTTATTATAAATACCTCCGATACCCCACGCAGTATCTTCAATTATAAAAATTTTTTTTCTTTTGCAGATTTTTTTTATTTTAGTGATATTTCCAGGAGACCCAAGCATATGAACAAGTATTATTGCTTTTGTTTTTTTCGAAATTTTTTTTAAAAGGTCTACAGGGCACATATTTAAAGTGTTGTCTATTTCCGTACAAACTGGTTTAGCACCAGACTCGACTATTGCTTCAACTGTTGCAACAAAAGTGAAAGATTGTGTTATAACCTCATCATTTTTGCCTATGCCTAAAGAGGCTAATGCGACTCTTAAAGCAGCAGTTCCAGAGCTTACTGCAAGGGCATATTTACTTTTAAATTTTTGAGCAAACTTTTTCTCAAATTCATTTACTTGAAAAGAACTTCCTCTAATATTTTCAAAACCATGTCTAAATAATACCCCTCCACCATTTTGAAAGATTTTTTTCAAATGCTTTAGTTCCTGCTTATCAATCGTTTCAAATCCAGGCATAAATTTTACTTTTTAAAGATAATATTTAAGTAAACTAAATTTATCAATATTCAATCAAACTATATATTGTTAAGATGTTTTATCATAGTATATATGTCATATAAAATTTCTTAACTAAAAATGATAAAAAAATGAAAAACAACGTAGTCAATTTTAATAAAAATGGTTTTGTTATTCTTAAGAATGTAATTAACAAAAAAGAGGTTCATAGTTTGTTTAAAGAAATTGAAATAATAAAAAAGGAAGCTTTAAAAACAAAAAATAAAAGATATTTTCATCTTACATCAGATCATAGAATAAATACTATTCACAATATTCAAAAATTCTATAAATCAAAAAAACTTTTAAGGCTTTCAAAAAACCAAAAAATACTTAAATTTTTAAAAAGTGTGTTATCTAAAAATATATTTGTCAGAAATTTTGAATTTTTTTTAAAACCTGCTAAAACAGGTATGGCTAGCCCACCGCATCAAGATAATTTTTTTTGGAACATTGCAGATAGTAAAGCCGCTAATGTCTGGATTGCATTAAGTAATTCTAATAAAAAAAATGGAGGTATTTATTATCTTAAAGGTAGTCAAAAATTGGGAATGGTTGATAATAAACCATCTCAAATGAAGGGAACTTCCCAAAAAGTAGAATTTAAAAAGATTAGGAAAAAAAATTTTAAAAAAATTTTTCCAAATCTTAAAATGGGTGATTGTTTAGTGCATCACTGCGAAATAATACATGGAAGTTACAAAAATCAATCAAAATCAGACAGGGTTGGAATTGCAATCTCTTACAAGAATAAACTTTCAAAAATAAATTTTTCAAAAAAAAAAGAGTATGAAAAAAAACTCAATAAATTTTTAAAGACGATATGAGATTATACTGGAAAATTTTAATCACAGGTCGAATTAATTTTATAACTTTTAGTGTGATCAATAAGCAAAAGTGAGACATTAATATCTGTCAGTAAAAAATTTTTTAAAAAAATTTATTTAGTTTAGTAATACTTAGAGATAACTAATGCGAGAATTATATCTGACAAATTTAAATTATACAAAAAAGTGGGTGAATAAAAATATTCTCTTTCTTGGAGATTGGGTTAAGGACAATAATCTTTTTGAAAATATAAATTTACAACCAAGTAATATTTTTAATTCTGGTGTTTTCAATGAAGAAAAAATATCTCAAGTTTTCAAATCTCAAGAAGGATTTAGAGTTAAAGTTTTTAATGCTTTAGTAAAACAAATGAATAAATCTCACAACTTAAATTATGATAATAATTTTTGGAAAATTATTCTAGAACCCTGGTATACAGATTTTTTTGAAAATATTTTATTCAGATACAAAATAATTGAAAAATTATTAGAACAGAATGAAAATTTATCTTGTGGGTTTTTTAATTTTTTAAATCAACCTCAACACTTTGACTGGGATCATTTTATAATAGATACGAGTTATGATGATTTCTATAATCAATATATATTTCAAAAATTAATTATTTTTTTGGATAAAAAAAAGAAAATCAAAATTAATTTTACTAAGGATCATGAATTTTTGTTTAAACCAAAAAAAATTAGATCAAAAAATAAATTATTTGATTTTTTTAATCTCAAAATTCTAAGACCAAAAAGATATTATATTGACTTAAACATTGGAATAAAAAATTATATTCTTTTAAATATTTTTCTTAAACAATTACCATATAAAGATAAAATTTCATTCTCAGAAAATAATAATAACATTTTATTTAATAATATGTCATTACAAGATAAGAAACATAGAAAAAAAATTGATATTGGAATTAAACCAGAAACTTATTTTGAAATTTTTTTCATAAAATTAATAAGTTCACAAATTCCAATCGCTTTTTTAGAGGATTATAAAAAAATTCAAAATTATATTAAAAAATATTTAGACTTTTCTCCCAAAAAAATAATTAGTGACCAAAAATACGCCACTAATACAATTTTTAAATTTTGGATGGCAAAATCTTACACTGAGGGATCAAAAATAATTACGACTGATCATGGTGGTTACTATGGGGTAAAAACTGCCAATGAGCAAGTGAGATCAATATCAAACAAAATATTTACTTACTCAAAAACTGATGGTGAAAATAAAATACATGTACCAATCATTCATAAATTTAATAAAAGAGAAAAAAAATTATCTAAACTCCTTGTTATAACACATGGGGCATGTAAATACCCTCATTACGTAACAACGAACCCAGTATCTGGTCAAGCATTAGATCAAATAGAATTAATTAAAAATTTTTACAATACTCTACCAGAAAAAATACACTCAAATTTTTATATTAGACCATATCAGGAAGCAGGATGGAACTTTAATGAAAGGTATAGAAAAATTTTTGACTCAGATAAAATATTAGTTGAAAAAAAAAAATATGAGGAAATTTTTAAAGTCTCAAAATTAATAATCTCTACATATCCAAAAACTGCTTTTTATGAGTCTTTTTTATCAGGTCCGTCAATTTTATTGACAAATCTAAGTCATTTTAAAATAAGTAAAGATTTTGACGAACTGCATAAAATATTAAAAAAAAATAAAATGTTGTTTGAAGATAGTTTTGAAGCCTCGAATTTTGTCTTCAGTATATGGAATAACGTAAATGACTGGTGGAGCTCTAATTCAACACAAGAAGCTTTAAAAATTTTTAAATCTTATCTAGGTTATGAAAAAAAAAATAAAATTAAACTTTGGGCAAATCTGATTAAATAAACAATTAATTTTTTTAAAAATTCGGTTACGCTATATTTATTTTACATTTTTAATCATTTTAAATTTAAAGATCCAAAAGGGTATCTCTTATAAAAAGAATAAGACTTATCAACAATTTTTTTTGCTGTAGAAATATTTGCATACATACCTGGGCTTATAATAATTCTATCAAAATCTTTTTTTTTTTTCATAATGTTAACCCACTTATTATAATCTAATTTTGTTGAAAACTTTTTGTAATAACAGTATTTTTTTTCAAAAGTATTTTTTACAAATTTTCCATTATCATATAATTTTCCTTTAAATAATTTGTAAAATCTATATGGAACTCTTGCCTTTTCCTCAGCCATGTGGTGAATAGCACAACCCCTATTTAAGTTTAAATTTAAAGATACCCATAATCCATCTTTTTTATACAGCCAATCAAAAACACTACCCTCTCCCCAAGTAGTTTTTTGTTTTAAACTTTTTATTTCATTCAGCTTTTTACCTTTTATTAAAAAACTATGTAAAAGTGACTCTGTTCTATAATACTTGCCTGATAAAAGTGCTATATTTGGTATAATTCCTGTCGAAGGTTTAGAGAATTTAATATCATATTTTTTTTTGATAAAATCATCTGAAAAAGCTGGAAATAAAATTGTTTTTTTAAAAAAGCTTTTTTCAATGTAATTTAATATTGTTTTTCCTATATAATTTCCATCTAATTTATAAAAAACTGATGTAGTAACAATATCTGTTTGAAAAACAATAATATCATTCTTTTTATTACTTATCTTTTTACATAGTTTTCTTAAATCATTTAAAAACTTTGATTTTTTTGTAATCATCTAATAATTAAGTTTTTTTATTTACAAAAATAAATTTTATTTTAAGCTAAATAACCACCGTCTAAAACCAGTTCACTGCCTGTTATCCATCTACTTTTTTTCGTGTCTAATAGAAAGTCCAAAGCGTAAAATAAATCCTCAACTTTACCAAACCCTAAAGGATGGCGATTTCTCAAACTTATTAATTGTTCTCTGGTTAAATAATTTTGCGTTTTTTTACCCATTCCTCTCTCAATATGACCTAAAATAATATTGTTTACTCTTATATTTTTTCCGGCAAGTTCTAGTGATGCAGATTTAACTAAGTTATTAAGTGCGGCTTTTGAAGATGAGTACAAAGAGATACCTTTATTTCCCATTTTTGAAGAAACAGATGAAATAGTTAAAATTGATTTAATTTTATTAAAAAAATATGAAAGTTTAACAAGCTTGATAAATGTTAAGCAATTTATTTCAAATGTATTACTAAAATCCTCTTTATTAAAAGATTTTAGAGTTTTAAAGTTGTGTGTTCCGTTAAAGTGAATTATTCCGTGAATGTTTTTAGTTTTTTTTTTAACTTTTTTATATAAATCCTCAACTTCGTCTTTAATAGAATGTTTAATCTTTGTAATATTTAAAGAATTATGAAATTTGGGTTTTTTAGAATGATATATTAATACTATTTCATATTTCTTTAATAAATTATTTATAACACCAATTGCTAACTCAGAATTAGAACCAGAAATGATCAAAGTTTTTTTCATTTTTTTATTTAACAAACTTTTTATCTATAATCATTTTATCAAAATATGTATATATTTATAGCTTGAGTATATTTGTAAATTTTACATCATGTAAATCCAATATACAATTACCCCAAGATAACCCAACTCCAAATCCAGATAAAAGTAATTTTGTGTTAATCACCTTTTTTTTTTCATTGAGCAATGTGATGGGTATCGAAGCTGAATTAGTATTTCCAAAATTTCTTAATGATAATAAAACTTTTTCATTTTTAATATTTAATTTTTTAGAAATTGTTTCAATTAAAAATTTGCTAGCTTGATGAGGAACAAAATAATTTATTTGATGCATTTCAACTTTACTTTTCTGCATAAGCTCTATAACCTCAAGTGGAATCTTCTTAGACATGTATTGGAATACATTACCACCTTTCATAATAAATTTTCCCTTTAATTTATTGTCAAATTGATTTGAGTCATATTTTATGTACTCACTACCACTCCCATCAGTACCAAATGAAAAATAAGATTTAGTTTTAGATTTACTATAATCGACACCAACAGCAGCACCAGCATCACCGAAAAGAATTTGATTCTGTTTATCTTTAATATCAACAAATTTATTACTCATGTCACCCAGCAAAAGTAAACCCTTACCTTTAAATTTTTCTGAGAGCAAAAAGGAGTTTATTAATCCATA
>CACOGC010000001.1:120000-191886 GCA_902626645.1 uncultured Pelagibacteraceae bacterium
TCCCATGGTGTGACGGGCGGTGTGTACAAGACCCGGGAACGCATTCACCGTGGCACGCTGATCCACGATTACTAGTAATTCCAGCTTCATGCACTCGAGTTGCAGAGTGCAATCCGAACTGAGGTATCTTTTGAGGATTTGCTTAACATCGCTGTTTCGCTTCCTGTTGTAGATACCATTGTAGCACGTGTGTAGCCCAACACGTAAGGGCCATGAGGACTTGACGTCATCCCCACCTTCCTCCAGCTTATCACTGGCAGTTCTTTCAGAGTGCCCAACTTAATGATGGCAACTAAAAGTGAGGGTTGCGCTCGTTGCGGGACTTAACCCAACATCTCACGACACGAGCTGACGACAGCCATGCAGCACCTGTGTTTCGTCCGGCCGAACCGAAAACTTTAATCTCTTAAAGTCGCGACGAACATGTCAAGTGTTGGTAAGGTTCTGCGCGTATCTTCGAATTAAACCACATGCTCCACTACTTGTGCGGGTCCCCGTCAATTCATTTGAGTTTTAACCTTGCGGTCGTACTCCCCAGGCGGTGTGTTTATCGCTTTCGCTGCGACACTGAAAATAAATTTCCAACGTCTAACACACATCGTTTACGGCATGGACTACGAGGGTATCTAATCCTCTTCGCTACCCATGCTTTCGTTCCTCAGTGTCAGTAATGATCCAGAAAGCTGCCTTCGCAATTGGTATTCTTTCTAATATCTACGAATTTCACCTCTACACTAGAAATTCTGCTTTCCTCTATCAAACTCTAGCTGAAAAGTTTTGATGGCAGTTCCAGAGTTAAGCTCTGGGATTTCACCACCAACTTTTTCAACCACCTACGAACTCTTTAAGCCCAGTAATTCCGAACTACGCTAGGTCCCTTCGTATTACCGCGGCTGCTGGCACGAAGTTAGCCGGACCTTCTTATTCGGGTACAGTCATTTTCTTCCCCGACGAAAGAGCTTTACAACCCAAGGGCCTTCTTCACTCACGCGGCATCGCTGCATCAGAGTTTCCTCCATTGTGCAAGATTCCCCACTGCTGCCTCCCGTAGGAGTTTGGGCCGTGTCTCAGTCCCAATGTGGCTGATCATCCTCTCAAATCAGCTATTGATCAAAGTCTTGGTAGGCCATTACCCCACCAACAAACTAATCAAATGCGGGCTCATCCAATGGTGCATAAAGCTTTCTCCGTAAAGACTTATCCAGTATTAGCACAAGTTTCCTCGTGTTATTCCAGGCCAAAGGGTAGATACCCACATGTTACTCACCCGTCTGCCACTAAGTATTGCTACTTCGTTCGACTTGCATGTGTTAGGCGTGCCGCCAGCGTACGTTCTGAGCCATGATCAAACTCTCAAGTTTAAAAACGGCGCACACTAGCTTCTATATAAATTCTAAGAATAAAATTTATATAAAGTTGAAGTGTGTACGACAAATTTTGGTAACCTTAACCGTCCACACTTCTCTTCTTAAATTTTTACATTTTAAATAGCTAATTAAGCTAAAAAGCTCAATAATCCTCACTAGTCATATTGTTTACAATAATATTTAATGAGAAGTTCGATGCTTATAGGCTAAAATTAAGGGAAATCAAGCTTTTAAGAATAAAAAAAACGTCCAAAACCCCTTATTTTTAAGGGTTTTTTTTGATATTAATCAGATCCTAAAATAATAATAAAAACTTCGATAATTTTTTAATGTTTAAAAAAATTAAACTTAATATTAAAAAAAACCTAGAGATATTTTCACTCGGATTACTTATTATAATTACAATTACTTTCACTTCTTTTTACAATTATAATAAAAAAAAAATCTTAAGTAATTACTCAAACTTATTAGATAACATCTATTTTAAAAAGTCATTCAACCAATTAATAGATAATCTAGAGCCAAGATTCAAAAAAATTGAACATAAAATAAATGTAGGTGAAACATTTGATAAAATATTAGAGGAGTATTCTGTAGAAAAGTCAGAAATAGAACAGATTAAAAAAGAATTGGGTAAAAAAATTAATTTAAATAAATTAAATGTTAATCAAAAATTTAGTTTTACAATTGATCAAACAAGCTCAGTTATAAAAGAATTTGTATTTCAAGTTTCGAATACAGAAAAGATTTATCTCACAAGAAAGAAAGAAACAAATAAATTTGATCAAAAAATTTTAGTTACTAAACTCAATAAAAATGTAATTTATGATGAAAGTATTATTTTAGAAAGTCTTTATAAATCAGCTTCAAATCAAAAAATTCCAGCTGGAATTATAGTTGAGTTTGCAAGAATTTATGGCTTTCAAGTAGATTTTCAAAGAGATATTAGGAAACGAGATAGTTTCCAAATTATGTATGAAGTTTTTTTAGACGATAAAAAAAATATAATTGAAACAGGTAATATTCTTTATGCAAATCTAAAACTAAGTGGTGAAGATAACTCTTTATATTACTTTGACTCAAAAAAAAGTGAGGGACATTATGATAAAAGTGGAAAAAGTGTTCAAAAGGCATTAATGAAAACACCAATAAATGGTGCAAGACTATCTTCACCTTTTGGAATGAGAAAACATCCAATTGATGGTTTTAATAAAATGCACAGAGGGACAGACTTTGCTGCACCAATGGGAACGCCTATCATGGCATCTGGTAATGGAGTGATAAAAAAAGCAGGATGGTGTGGAGGTGGTGGTAATTGTGTTGTCATAAAACATAATTCTACTTATCAAACTGTTTATGCACATATGTCAAAATTTGCTAAAGGCATCAGAAAAGGAACAAGGGTAAAACAGGGACAGACTATAGGCTATGTTGGGTCTACTGGGAAATCAACTGGACCACACCTACATTATGAGGTGATAGTCAATGGAAAAAAAATAAACTCCCAAACATTAAAGTTGCCATCAGGGAAAATTTTAAAAGGAGATGAAAGGAAGATTTTTGAGACAAAAAGAATTAAATTGGATGTATTAAAGTCTGAAAAAATAATTGGTCTTAATTAATTAATTTCTGAATGTTTATCTTCAGCACCATCTTTATCATTTGGTACAGAGTTATCTTTATTTTCTCTATTTTCGTTTGTGTCGGTGGTTTCCTCTAAATCCTTATTTTTAAAACTCATTTTTCTTTGTATCCCTTTCTCATTTAATATTCTCGTAAAATGATCTGCATGCTGAAAGTAATTTTCTGATAAAATTTTATCCCCAGTTGATAAGGCTTCTCTAGCTAAGTTATTATATTTCTCAATTAATTTAGGCGCATTGTGATTATTTCTCCCTGGAGATTTTCTTTGAAAATTTTCAGAAGTTGAAAAACTATTGTTAAATTTATTTCTGTCACCATTAGACTTAAAATTTCTCTCATTTCTTCGAAAATTGCTTCTTCGTCCATTGTTGTTTCTAAATGTAACCATATTATTAAGTTTTAATACTTACTATGCAGCGATCATGATTTGATAAATCTTTAACAGTCTTTTTAATATAAAACCCCTTATTACGTAATATTTTTTTTACTTTATTTTTTTGATCAAAACCTATTTCTATTATGAAATGACCATTTCTTTTTATCAGTTCAGACGATTTGTTTATGACTTTTCTGATTTCTGATAAACCATCTAACCCGCCGTCTAATGCTTGTTTAGGTTCATAACCAATATCTTTTTCCAAACATTTTAAAATACTTTTTTTTATGTAAGGAGGATTAGATACAATTAAATCATATTTGCCTGTATTGAAATTGTCAATATTTGATTTAAAGAGTCTCAATCTGTTATTTATTCTCAATTTTTGACCATTAACCTTGCTTATTTGCAATGATTTATTGCTTATATCAATGCCAGTTCCAATGAAATTTTTCTTTTCTTTCAAAATTGACATTAAAATGCAACCAGACCCAACACCAATATCTAATATTTGCAGCCTGTTTTTATTTTTTACTAATTTAAGAGCTTGTTCAATCAAAATTTCTGTATCTGGTCTTGGTATTAATACGTTATTATTTACGATAAATTCATATTTCCAAAAATCTTTTTTTTTTATGATTTGCGCTATCGGCTTACTCTTGGCTCTTTCTTGAATTAAATTTTCAAAATAGTCAATATCCCTTTTTTTTACTTCTTTATGTAAATTTAAAATTATAAATTTTTTATCCTCTCTAATTGCTTGAGACATTAATATTTCACTATCTAGTTTTGCTGATATGATATTATTATCTATTAAAATTGATTGTCCTTTTTCTAATGCACTCTGTATATCCATAATTTAAAGTTTGCTCAAACTTTCCTCTTGTGCTTTTAAAGATAAAGACTCAATTATTTCATCAAATGCTTCTCCCTCCAAAAATTCTTCTAACTTATGTAAAGTTAGATTGATTCTATGATCTGTGACTCTTCCTTGTGGAAAATTATAAGTTCTAATTCTTTCAGATCTATCTCCGGTGCCAATCTTACTTTTTCTATCTGCTGATCTTTCTTGATCTATTCTGGTTCTCTCTAACTCATATAATCTTGCTCGTAATATTTTCATTCCCTTTGCCTTATTTTTATGTTGCGATTTTTCATCTTGCTGTGAAACGCTCAAGCCAGATGGTATATGAGTTATTCTTACTGCGCTATCAGTTGTATTAACAGATTGACCACCAGGGCCACCGGATCTGAAAACATCAATTCTTAAATCCGTCTCATTTATTTTTAAATCAACCTCTTCTGCCTCAGGTAATACAGCAACAGTAGCAGCTGAAGTGTGAACTCTACCTTGAGTTTCCGTATCCGGGACTCTTTGAACTCTGTGTACACCACTTTCATATTTTAAAGTTGAATAGATGTTATTACCCTTAATAGACGCTATAACTTCTTTTAATCCACCCGCATCACTTCTCGAAATAGATATTAATTCCAAAGACCATTTTTTTTTATTACAAACTTTTTCATACATTTTGAATAAATCTCCTGCAAATAAACTTGCTTCTAGACCGCCAGTTCCAGCTCTTATTTCAATAATAGCATTTTTTTTATCAGCCTCATCTTTTGGTAGTAAAAATAATTTTAATTTCTTTTCATTTTTCTCAAATTGTGAATCTAGCTCACTTAATTCATTATGAGCCATCTTCATTAACTCCTCATCAGAATTTTTATCATTTAAAATTTTTTCTAGTTCAATTTTATCATTTTTATATGAAGCATATTTCTTTGCGCTATAAACAATTTCATTTAAATCAGAATATTCTTTTGATTTTTCTGCAAACAATTTCTTGTCTACATTTCCTGATGCTAAATCTTTTTCCAGAGAAGAATGTCGAGTAATTAATTCTTCGATAGTTTTTTCTGGTATCATTTTTGATTTTTCTCTAACTCAGAAGCTTTTTTTTCAACCTCGTCAATCACTTTCGCTATCATGTCATCTGTCATAACTTTTTCACTTTGAACCCCAGACAAATAAAGCATGTTACTTCCTTTTCGCCCACCTGTAATACCAACGTCTGTCATCGCAGCCTCACCGGGCCCATTAACAACACATCCAATAATTGAGAGAGTAATTGGTGTTTTTATATGTGACAGTTTTTTCTCTAAAACCTTCACAGTATCGATTACTTGAAAACCCTGTCTTGCACAGGATGGGCATGAAATAATCTTTACTCCTCTATTTCTAAGATTCAGCGATTTCAGTATCTCATTTCCAATTGTAACCTCTTTTACCGGATCATCAGATAGAGATATTCTTATGGTATCTCCAATACCCTCTTTAAGTAGAATCCCTAGGCCAATTGAGGATTTAATACTCCCTGATATAAAACTGCCCGCTTCAGTAATTCCTAAATGAAGTGGATAATCTATTTTTCTTGAAAGCTGACGATACGCTTCCACAGATAAAAAGACGTCGGAAGATTTTACGCTTACTTTTAAATTTGAAAAATCCATATCCTCTAAAATTTCAATATTTCTTATTGCGCTTTCTACCAATGCCTCCGGACAAGGTTCTTTAAATCTTTCTAGTATATCTTTCTCTAATGAACCAGCATTAACTCCTACTCTGATTGAACAATTATTGTCTCTAGCAGATTTAATTACTTCAACAATTTTTTTTTTATCTCCAATATTTCCAGGATTTATTCTCAAACAACTCGCTCCATTTTCTGCAGCTTCAATTGCTCTCTTGTAATGGAAATGTATATCGGCAACTATCGGGATATTAACGTGTTTTGTAATTTCTTTAAGTGCTTTAGATGATGACTCGTCAGGACAAGAAACTCTAACGATGTCAGCTCCTTCAGATTGTATTTCTTGAATTTGTTTAATTGTACTCTTAACATCTGATGTTAAAGTATTGGTCATTGATTGTACAGTTATAGGATTTTCACCTCCAACTTTAACATCGCCTACATTTATAGTTTTGGTCTTTCGTCTTTTGATATCTCTAAAAGGTCTAATGCTCATTTTTTTATTCTTGTAATTTAAATTCTTTATGCAATGTAACTAAGGCTTTTTTAGCATCTTTTTTGTTAATCAAAACAGATATTTTAATTTCAGATGTTGATATAACTTGGATGTTAATTTTTTTATTTGCTAAGGCTTGAAACATTCTAAAAGTAACACCGGGAGTTGTGATCATTCCAACACCAATTATTGATATTTTAGAGACCCCTTTTTGGAATAACACTTTTTTAAATTTTATACTTTTGTTTTCTTGAATTATCTTTTTTGTTTTGTTGAGATCTTCAGCTTTAATCGTAAAAGTTAAATCAGTTTCTTTTCCATTAGGTGAAATATTTTGTACTACCATATCAACATTTATAGAATTGATTGATAATGGTTTAAAAATTGATGCTGCTACACCGGGTCTATCTTTTACACCAACTAAAGTAACTTTTGCATCATTATGTGTTGAAGAAATTCCTGTAATAATTCTATTATCATTTAAATTTGTTCTTTTTGTAATTAATGTTCCAGGTTTTTTTATAAATGAAGATTTTACTTCAATATTAATTCTATTTAATCTTGCATCTTGAATTGAAACAGGCTGCATAACTTTAGCACCCAAAGATGCCATTTCTAACATTTCCTCATAAGAAATTACTTTAATTTTTTTTGCTTTTTTTAATTTATTTGGATCTGTGGTGTATACTCCTTCTACATCTGTATAAATAACACATCTTTGTGCTTTAAAGGATTTTGCAATCATAATTGCACTTGCATCTGAACCTCCTCTACCTATCGTGGTTACTCTCTCGTTCATATTTACCCCTTGAAAGCCAGTAATAATAGGAATCCCTCCTTCTTTAAGAAATCTTAATAATTTATTTTTATTCACTTGTTGAATTCTTGAGTTTGTGTATGGACCGTTAGTAAAAATCGGTATTTGCCAACCTAGCCAAGATCTTGATTTGAAACCTTTGTGGTTTAATCTTCCAGCTATTAAGGAGCATGCGACCTGCTCACCTGATGATACTAAAACATCATATTCGGAGTCTATGAAATTGTTACTAATCTGTTTTGATTTTTTGATCAAATCATTTGTCACACCACTCATAGCTGAAGAAACAACTATTACTTTGTTTTTTTTCTTTTTATGTTCAATGATAATATCAGTAACTTTTTTAATTTTTTCAATTGTACCAACTGATGTTCCACCAAATTTTAATACTACAATTTTCATGATAAATATTTTTAGTTAAAACTTATTGATTAAATACATCTTCAATATATTGTTAATCTTGTAATGAAAACTAGCACAATAAATAAAAAAGAAATAGAGAAATTTTCTAGAATTGCAGAGGAATGGTGGGATCCTACTGGTAAATTTAAACCATTACATAAATTTAATCCTATTAGAATTTCATATATAAAGGAAAAAATAATTAATAGTTTTAAACTTGAAAATTCAGATAAGCCATTACAAAAAATAAGATTATTAGATATTGGGTGTGGTGGTGGTTTGCTATCAGAACCTATGAGCAGATTAGGAGCAGAGGTAACTGGCATTGATGCATCAGAAAAAAATATACAAGTTGCAAAACTTCATGCAAAAAAGAATAATTTAAAAATTAATTATCTAACTGCCTCACCAGAAAATTTAAAGATAGATAGAAAATTTGATGTAATTTTGAATATGGAAATTATTGAACATGTTGAAGACGTTGATATTTTTTTAAAATCATGTTCATCACTATTAAAAAAAGAGGGTATAATGTTTGTTGCAACAATAAACAAAACTTTAAGATCTTATCTATTTGCAATAATAGGTGCAGAGTATATTTTAAGATGGCTACCGATTGGGACCCACGAATGGGATAAATTTATAGATCCAAATGATTTAATTAAAATTTCTAAAAAATATAATCTTCAATTACAAAATCTAGACGGAATGAAGTTTAATATTATTACCGACAAATGGTCGATAAGCTCAGATAAATCTATTAATTATATTGGAAAATTTAATAAAGTTTAATTACTCTTATCTTCAATCCATGGTATCATTTCAGCTTCAACTCCTTCTTCCTTAAGTTCTTGAATTTCATTTTTTGTAGCTGTGCCATAAATACCTTTTTTATTATTTTTTTTGTTATAGTGTAATGATCTTGCTTCGTAAGCAAAATTTTCACCCACATAATCAAAATTACTTTTGATAAATTTTTGATACTCTTTAATCTTGTTTTTTATCTCATTTAATTTCGTATTCTTTTTTTCAAAATTATCGGTGCTATTTCTATTTATTAATTGAGGAGCCATTAAAGTTTTTTCAACTTTTTGAGAATTACATTTATGACAATTTAAAAAATTTTTACTTTTGAGTTTTTCATACTCTTTAGATGAAGCAAACCAGCTATCAAATGAGAAATCACAATTTTTACAAATCAACTTATATTTGATCATAATAATTATTTAATAATAGTTATATAAATTTCAATAGAACAAATCTAACTTCGATAGTCTCCATTAATCTCAATGTATTTTTTTGTCAAATCCATTGTGTAAGCTTTGAAACTTTTAGAGCCGCAGGAAATATCAACATTAATATCAATGCTATCACTTTTCATATATTCGGATACTTCATCCTCTTTATAATTAGAATTAAGCTTTCCATTAGAAACAACACTTATCTCACCAAATTTAATAGACAATTTTTCATGTTTAATTTGTACACCTGCTTTTCCTATTGCCATTACCACTCTTCCCCAATTGGCATCTTCGCCTGAGATAGCTGTTTTTACTAAAGGTGAATTTGCAATTGAAAAAGCAATTTTTTTTGCATCATCTTCATTTTTGCACCCTTGAATATTAACAGTTATAAATTTTGAAGCACCTTCACCATCAGCTACAACTCTTTTAGCTAAATTTAATAAAACTTTATTTAAAGCAAAATCAAAGTTTTTAATTTTTTCATCATTAGCATTTTTAATTTTAGGATGTTTTGATTTACCTGTTGAAAAAATTGAAACCATATCATTAGTGCTAGTATCACTATCACAGGTGACAGCGTTAAAAGTATTAGAAATATTTTTCTTTAAAAGTTTTTTAAGTACATCATTTGGTAAATCTGCATCAGTAAAAATATATGCTAAGGTTGTAGCCATATCAGGTTGTATCATGCCTGAGCCTTTTGCAACCCCAAATATCTTTATATCACTTCCTCCAATTGAACATTCTTCCATTGCCATTTTAGGCTGAGTGTCGGTAGTCATTATCCCTAATGCAGACTTCATCCAGATATACTTATTTTGTGTATATTTTATTTTTTCAATTAGTTCAGGAATTTTATTGATTATTTTTTCCTCAGGAAAAATCTCACCAATAGTTCCTGTGCATCCAAAAATTATTTCCTTTGAATTAATTTTTTTTGGTTGATCTTCATCCTCTTTCTGTTTTTGCGTTAATTTCAGAGAGATAATTTCTGCAATTTTTTCGAGACTTTTATAACCTTGTTTTCCAGTGAAACAATTAGCATTTCTTGTGTTCACTATTAATGAAAAAATTTTTTTAGCTTTTTGATTTAAATTCCATTTTATATTTTCAGAAATTATTTTGGATTGGGTATAAACAGACGCATAGTTAACTCCATCTCTAAAATAAAACATGACTAAATCATCTCGAGAACTATTATATAAGTCAGCACTAATCGTAGAAATCGCTACACCATCAATATGATCAAGATCTTGAAATTCGTTTAATCTCTTGCTTTTTGATTTAGATGATAGAAAATTTGTAAAATTAATACCCATTCTATTTAAAATAATTATTTAATGATTATATAAATGGTTATAAGAAAATAATAAATCAAAAACTGATGCTAAATCCACTTAACTTTTTCTCAAAACTAATTAAATCCAATAATCAAAGAGAACTTGATAGAATTGCTAAAATTGTAAACAAAATTAATTCATTGGAAGAAGAAATCAAAAATTTAAAAGATGAGGACTTTCCAAAAAAGACTATCGAATTAAAAGAAAAAATTAAAAAAGGAGAAAAAATTGAGCAGATTTTGCCTGAAGCTTTTGCATTAGTCAGGGAAGCCTCAAGAAGAAAAAGAGGAGAAAGACATTTCAATGTACAATTAGTAGGCGGAATAGTCCTACAAGAGTCTAAAATTGCTGAAATGAAAACTGGTGAAGGAAAAACGCTTACTATTACTCTTGCTGCATATCTTAATGCTCTTCATGAAAAAGGGGTTCATATCGTAACTGTAAATGATTACCTCGCTAAAAGAGACTCTCAAGAAATGGGCGAGATTTATAACTTTTTAGGATTAACATCTGGTTACATAAACAATGACCAAGACGACTCTCAAAGGAAGCAAAATTATAATTGTGACATTACTTATGCAACTAACAGTGAATTAGGTTTCGATTATTTAAGAGATAACATGAAATTTTCAAAAGATGAAATGGTACAAAGAGAACACTTTTTTGCTATAGTTGATGAAATAGACTCCTGTTTAATTGATGAGGCCAGAACACCACTAATTATTTCTGGAGCAGCAGAGGATAGGACAACACAATATTTGGCTATTGATAAATTAATCAAATTTTTGAAAGAAAAAGATTATGAAATAGATGAAAAAGATAAAAATGTACTTTTAACTAATGAAGGAATAAATAACGTTGAAAATATTTTTTCAAATGCAGGAATTTTAAAAAATAATAACTTTTATGATCCCGAAAACTTGAGTTTGGTCCACCATGTAAATCAAGCTTTACGAGCAAATCATTTATTTCAAAAAGGTAAAGATTACATCATTCAAGATGATGAGTTAAAAATTATAGATGAATTAACCGGTAGAATTCTTGAAGGAAGAAGATTTGGTGATGGACTTCATCAAGCCTTAGAGGCAAAAGAGAGAATTCCTATAAAAGTTGAAAATCAAACACTTGCTTCAATTACTTATCAAAATTATTTTAAATTGTACGATAAAATTTCTGGTTGTACTGGAACAGCAGTAACAGAGTCTCAAGAATTTTACGAAATATATAATCTTCCTGTAGTTGTCATTCCAACTAATAAAAAAATGATAAGAAATGATTTTAATGACCAAATATTTAGAACAGAGACTGAAAAAAATGATGCTATCATTAAAAAGATAAAAGAGTGCCACCAAAAAGGTCAACCTTTATTAGTATTTACCTCTAGTATTAACAAATCTGAAATATACTCAAATCTATTAAACAAAGAGAATATAAAACATGAAGTACTTAACGCTAAAAATCATGAAAATGAAGCTGAAATAATCGCAAACGCTGGCAAAGAAAATTCTGTAATAATAACTACCAGTATTTCTGGTAGAGGAGTAGACATTCAGCTTGGTGGAAAGAAAGGCTCAATTCCAGATGAAGAATTAAAGTTAAATAAAGAAAAAATTAAATCACTTGGTGGATTATTTGTTATTGGAACTGAAAGAATGGAGTCTCGAAGAGTTGACAATCAAGCAAGAGGTAGATCGGGACGTCAAGGTGATGAGGGAAATTCAATCTTTTATGTAAGTCTTGAAGATGACTTAATGAGAATTTTTGGATCAGACTCAATGAATAATATATTACAAAAACTTGGTCTTAAAGATGGAGAAAGTATTGATCATCCTTGGATAAACAAAGCTCTAGAGAGAGCTCAACAAAAGGTAGAGGCTCGGAATTTTGATATAAGAAAAACATTAATTAAATTCGATAACGTTTTAAATGATCAAAGAAATGTAATCTTTAGTCAAAGAGAAGATGCTATGAATAGTGACGCAATTTTTGATTATTCTAATAGTTTTTTAAACGAAATAATTGATGATCTCATTGGGCTTAAAATTAAGAAAAAGTCCAATCCTAAAAGCGCTGATTTTGAAAACAAACTTAAATCAATTTTAGGAAAAAATTTTATATATTCGTATTTAGAAGAACTTACAAATTTTAGTGATAAAGACTTAAGGGAGTCGTTAAATAAGAAATTTCAAAACTCCAGAGAGGAAAGAATAAAATTGTTAGGTAAAGATCAATCACAAGATATAGAAAAAAAAATTTTTTTACAAACTATTGATATTAATTGGAAATCTCACATTCAATATTTAGAACAACTTAGACAAGTTATTGGGCTCAGATCTTATGGTCAAAGAGATCCTTTAGTGGAATATAAAAAAGAGGCATTTCACTTATTTGAAAGTTTGTTAAATAAATTAAAACTAGATTTTACAACAATATTAATGAATCTAACCTTGATTCAATCACAAGCTAAAAACGTGGATAATAATGAAAAGAAAGAGAATTATAAAAAAGCATTTGATAAAAAAATAAGTAGAAATGAACCTTGCCCTTGTGGGTCTGGCAAGAAATATAAGCGATGCTGTGGAGCTTTATAAAAAGTAAAGAATTAATCCTATAACAAAAATTGTAAGTCCAACTCCTGCAACAAATATTTTTTTAGATTTTAAAACATAATTTAAATTACTTTTATCTGAATTTAGCGAACTTAATTCATTTAAATTACTCATAAATCCTTTACTTCTACCTATTCTTAAAAATTTATTTTTTCTAACATCAAATATTTCCTCTGGAGACATTTGTTTAAAATTTTCTAAATTTTTATTTAAAGCATTGTTAACATTTTCAAGTATCAAATCTTTGTCCCTATGTGCACCACCAGATGGCTCTGGTATAATTTCATCTATTATCTCAAGCTCTAGTAAATCTTTAGCTGAAAGCTTCATTGCTTTAGCGGCATCAAGCATTTTTTTTGGATCTCGCCATAAAATTGTTGCACATCCTTCGGGAGAAATAACCGAATAAATCGCATTTTCCAACATTAAAACTTTATTTGATGATGCTAGAGCGATTGCACCTCCCGAGCCACCTTCCCCAATAACAATTGCAATCGTTGGAACTTTCAATTTCATACAACACTCTATTGATTTTGCGATTGCCTCTGCCTGACCTCTTTCTTCTGCACCAACACCAGGATAAGCACCAGGAGTATCAATAAACGATATGATTGGTATATTAAATTTATCAGCTAGCTGCATTAGTCGAATAGTTTTTCTGTAACCCTCTGGCCTCATCATGCCAAAATTTCTTTTGATTCTTGAATCTAAATCCTCTCCTTTTTCCTGTCCGATAACTAAGACTGATAAACCATTAAACTTTGCAAACCCACACAGCACTGAAAGATCCTCGCCATAAAAACGATCCCCTGATAAAGGGATGAAATCTTCAAACAAATTATCTATAAAAAATTTTGACTTTGGCCTATCCTCATGTCTAGCTACCATTGTAGTTTGCCAAGGGTCTAGGTTTGAATATACCATTTTTAATTTTTCATCTATCTCGTTTTGTATCTGAGAAATTTTTTGTGTATCTACCTCTGAAAGTCCACTTTGATTATAAGGATCTTTTAGTTTTTCAAGTTCAGTTTCTAAATCCTTAATTTCACTCTCAAAATTTAAGTAATTTTTCATAATCTATTTATATAGAGTAATTTAAATACAAAAAAGGCAATAAAAAGATGTTAAAAAAACAGATCAATTCTTAATAATTGACTTAATTCTTTTAACAGATAAAACCTTTTAATCGGGAGAGACTAATATTAGCGCCGAAGGAGCAACCACCCCGGAAACTCTCAGGCAAAAGGACCGATAAAGCATGACACTCTGGAAAGAGATTAATTTCCGCCGAAGGAGTAAAACTCTCAGGCAAAAAATACAGATGGGGCTTGATTTAAAGTGCTATGCAAGAGAAATATATTAAAATTAATAAATTAAAGGTATCTGAAAAATTATCAAAATTTATTAACAATGAATTGCTGAAAGATACTAGCGTAACTATAGAAAAATTTTGGTCAGGACTAGAAAAAGCATTAAATGAATTAGTGCCAAAAAATAAAGAATTAATCAAATTCAGAGAAGATTTACAAAAGAAAATTGACAATTGGCATATAAAAAATAAGGGCAAAGAATTCAATTTAGATAAATACAAAAAATTTTTATTTGAAATTGATTACTTAAAAAAAGAGGGACCCGATTTTAAAATAGAAACTGAAAATATTGATGAAGAGATCAGCCGTATTGCAGGTCCTCAATTAGTGGTGCCTGTTATGAATGCAAGATATGCACTTAATGCTGCAAATGCGAGATGGATGAGTTTGTATGACAGTTTGTATGGTACTGATGTCATCGAGCAATCTGAAGATAGTGTATCTGAAAGATATGATCCTTTAAGAGGAGAAATGGTCATAAAATATGGAAGAGATTTTTTAGATAAATATTTTTCATTAGCAGGTCTAAGTTGGAAAGAAATCACAAGCTTTGCAATTAAACATGGAAAGTTAAAAGTTTTAAAAGGAGCCGATATTTTTGATTTAAAAGATGAAAATAAATTTGTAGGGCATAGAGGAGAAAGTGACAATCCTTCAGCAATAATTTTGAAGAATAATAATTTACATATCGAGGTATTAAAAGACTCAAGAGCTTTTGCAGCTCAACAAGACCACGCTGGTATAAGTGATATAATATTAGAATCTGCAGTAACAACAATTTGTGACAACGAAGATAGTGTTGCTGCAGTCGACTCTGAAGATAAAATTATTTGTTATAGAAATTGGTTAGGATTGATGAAAGGGAACCTAAAATCTAAATTTGAAAAAGAAGGTAAATTATTTGAGAGAAAATTAAACCCTAATAGAAGTTATATTTCAAAAGATGGTAAAGGTTTAAAGCTACATGGTAGAAGCCTTTTACTTGTAAGAAATGTTGGTCATCTTATGACCAACTCCTCAATTTTATTGAACGATGGTAGTGAGGTACCTGAAGGCATAATGGATGCATTCATAACTACTGCTGCTGCATTACATGACATTAAGAATAAAACAAATTCTAGGACTGGTTCAGTATATATCGTTAAACCCAAAATGCACGGACCAGATGAAACAGCATTTACAGATTTAATTTTCTCTAAAGTTGAGGAAGTTTTAGGTTTAAAGAAATATACTTGTAAAATTGGAGTTATGGATGAAGAAAGAAGAACATCGGCAAACTTAAAAGAATGTATTAGAAGCCTAAAAAATAGGGTTTTCTTTATTAACACTGGCTTTCTAGATAGAACTGGTGATGAAATGCATACATCTATGGAAGCTGGTCCAATGATTAAAAAGGGTGATATGAAATCATCAAAGTGGATAAGGGCATACGAAAATAATAATGTAGACATTGGTTTGAAGTGTGGGTTTTCTGGTAAAGCGCAAATAGGAAAGGGAATGTGGGCAATGCCTGATAAAATGAAAGATATGATGCAACAAAAAACAGGCCACTTAAAAGCAGGTGCTAATTGTGCATGGGTGCCCTCTCCAACAGCAGCTGCATTACATGCATTGCATTATCATGAAATAGATATTTTTAATGAACAAAAAAAAATATCAGATAGGGATAAGGCTAAACTTGACGACCTGTTAACAATTCCAACTGCAAATAGGCCAAACTGGTCTGTAGAGGAAATAAATAAAGAAATATGTAATTCTGCTCAAACTTTGTTAGGATACGTTGTTAGGTGGGTCGATCAAGGTGTAGGCTGTTCAAAAGTACCTGATATTAATAATGTTGGTTTAATGGAAGATAGAGCGACTCTTAGAATCTCATCTCAACATATTGCAAATTGGATACATCATGGAATTACAACCAAAATACAGGTTACTGAAATAATGAAGGATATGGCTAAAATAGTAGATGATCAAAATAAAAATGATCCTAAATATATTAGAATGAGTGAAAATTATGATAAGTCAATAGCTTTTAAAACTGCATGTGATTTAGTTTTTATGGGTAGAGAACAGCCTTCAGGTTATACTGAGCCTCTTCTGCATTTAAACAGATTAGCAAAAAAGTCTAACTTGAATTAATTTCAGATCTATTTTTGAAAGCAGAGAATAATGTTCCATCATCAAGAGTTTCTATTTCACCACCAACAGGTAAACCTTGTGCTAATCTTGTAATTTTAGCTTTTGTTTTTTTTAGACTCTCTTGAATATAAAATGCTGTTGTTTGTCCTTCAACAGTAGCACTAGTTGCTAAAATTACTTCCTCTATATCATCTCTTTTTACTCTTTCAACCAATGAGTTAATTAATAAATCCTCTTTTCTCTGTGTTGAAGAAGAAATTGTTCCTCCTAAAATATGAAAATATCCTTGAAATATATTTGAATTTTCAATCGACCACTGATCTGCAATATCTTCAACTACACAAATCTTTTTGAAATTTCCCTTTGGACTTACACAATTAACACAATCTTGGAGATTAGATTTTAAGGATCCACATGAATTACATCTTGTAACATTTTTATAAATTTGAACTAATATGTTAGCCATAGGTTTTACAAGTTCATCTTTATTATTGATTAGTTTTAGAACAATTCTCTTAGCGGATTTAGGTCCAAGACCAGGGAGTTTTGATATTATCTTTATTAGTTCGTCTATCTCATTTACATTTTGCATATTTACAGCGGCCATTTAAAGCCAGGGATTCCAAATCCTCCAGCTGTTTTAGAAATTTCTTCATTAGTTTTTTCTCTCAATTTTGATTTTGCATTATTGTGAGCAGCAGTAATTAAATCCTCTAAAACAGATTTATTTTCTTTTAATGTTTCATCCGAAATTTCTATTTTTTGCATTATACCCTCTCCATCCAAAATAACTTTTACTGAATTAGCTCCTGATATACCCTCTACTCTAATCTTTTTAATATTTTCCTGACTTTCTTTCATTTTTGCCTCAAGTTCTTTAGCCTTATCTAATATTTTGGTAAAATCTGTCATCTAATCATTTTCTTTATTTGGATCAACGTCAATTAAATCTGCATCGGGAAATTTATCTATTAAATTTTTATATAATTTTGATTGTTTAGCTGAATTGATATCTTTAATTTTTTGATTTTTTTGCATGTCTTTTATTGATAATTCTCCTTTTGTTTTACTTAATGTAATAATCCATCTGTCTCCAGTCCATTCAAAAAGTTTTAAAGATAAATCTTTAATGAAATTTTTATCTAGATTATCATTGAAAGATATTTCAATACGATTATTTTCAAAATTAACTAAATTTACATTTTTTTCAATTTCATACTTAAGTTTAATTTCTTTTTTTTCATTACAAATTTTTAAAAGTTGGCCAAATGAATTTACATTTAGCTTTTCCCCTGCTTTAATTTCTTTATTATTTTCAATTTTTACTTCTTGCTCTTGTGAAATATTTTTAACTTGACTAATTGTTTCATTTTTTTTTTCGTTTACTATGATTTTTTCATCATTTTGCTTTTTTAATTGATCGATTTTATTCTCACTCAAAGATGAGGGCTCTTTAATTAATGAGGACTTTAAATACATCAACCTAATAAGAAACATTTCTATTGATAGATTTTGATTGTTTACAATTTCTAACTCCTCAAGAGTTTTTAAAGTAAACTGCCAAAATAATATTAATGTTTCATCACTAACTTCATTTGCAATTTTTTTTATTTTTGAAAACTCCTCATCATTCAAAGTAAAATTCGTACTCTCCATATTTAATGAATTAATATTTTTAAAGTAATAAACCAGCTCTAAAAAGTCATTTATAAATACCTTCGGTTCAACCCCTTGCTCATAAATTTTTCTATAAATTTCTATGGATTTTTTTTCTTCTCCTTTTAAGATTAATTCAAATAAATCAATCAATTGTGATTTATCAAAATATCCAAAAATTTTTTGAGCAGAATTTAAATCAAGTTCTTTATCTTTATCTAAACTTAATAGGGCTCTATCAAGTAAAGATAATGCGTCCCTAACAGACCCCTCAGAAATTTTTACAATTAGTCTTAAAGCATCATCTGATATTTTCCCTTTCTCTTTGTCTTTAATTTTTTTTATAAATTCAAACAATTCACCTGATTTAACTCTTGATAAGTCAAATCTCTGGCATCTAGAGACCACAGTAATAGGAATTTTTTTAATTTCAGTAGTAGCAAAAATAAATTTTAAACCACCTCCATTCTCATATTGAGGAGGTTCTTCTAAAGTTTTTAACAAAGCGTTAAATGCCTGCTTACTAAGCATGTGCACTTCATCAATTATAAATATTTTATACTTTGATGTGCTTGGACCATATCTTGAAAATTCAATGAGGTCTCTTACATCGTCAACACCTGTTTTGCTAGCGGCATCCATCTCTAGGACATCAATATGACTGGAATTAGTAATTGCCTCACAGTTATCGCATAGGTCATCTTTACATATTTTATCTATACCATTTTTACAATTAAGAGATTTAGCTACAATTCTAGCAATCGTTGTTTTACCAACACCACGAATACCAGTGAAAAGATATGCATTAGGTACTTTGTTTGCTTTAATTGAATTTATGATAGTTTCAGCAATAACTTCTTGTCCTATCAATTCAAAAAAATTTTGCGGTCTGTACTTAAGAGCTAATACTTTAGAATTTTTATTCATAATTAAATGAGGAGACTAGACCCGTTCCACTTTTAGTTCGGCTGCTGAATTTCTTCCCTGACCGGTTTCATGAAGCAAACGCCCTAGCCCCCAAAACTATTATAGCAGGTATAATTTCTAATCTACAAGAAAAGATTATTTTTTATTTTTCTCTTATTTTGTCTGCCTCAAAAACACCTAAGACGTGAAAATCTTGGCAATGTAATCCTAATTCCTCTAAGGATTTTTGAACTTTCATATCCTCAATATGACCATCAAGATCACATAAAAAAAAGAAAGAGTCGAATGTATTTTTTTCTGGATAACTTTGTAGTTTTGTTAAATTGACTCCATTGATTGCGAAACCACCTAAAGATTGATATAAAGCTGCAGGTTTACTTTTAAGCTTAAATAAAAAAGATGTAATATATTTTTTATTTCCAAATTCTGGTTGAGATATATTTTTTCCCATAATTAAGAATCTTGTTAGATTGCCTTTTTCATTTTCAATATTTTTTTTAATTATTTCTAAATTATATGTTTTAGCACTCAAAGATGAGGCTATCGCAGCTTTTGTCTTGTCTTTTGTTTTTGAAACCATTTCTGCAGAGCCAGCTGTATCAGCTCTCACATGCTCGACTAAGCTATTTGATTTAATAAATTTAGAACATTGAGAAAGTGCTTGTCCATGAGAATAAACATCCCTAATGTCTGAAATTTTCGTACCTGGTAAACCTAATAAGTTATGCTCTATTTTCTGAAAATATTCAGAATAAATATTCAGTCTATATTTAAAGATTAAATACTCAATGCCTATATTTCCTGTAATTCTATTAGACTCTGGAATAATAATTTTTGAATTATCGTCTTTTGAAGCTTTTAAAAAACATTCATCAAAAGTTTTACATGGAATAATTTCTGCGCCTTTGAAAATTGATAATGCTGCAAGATGTGAATAGGCTCCAAATGTACCCTGAAAATAAATTTTACTCATTAAGATTTGTTTTTCATTATTTTTTTGACTGCTTCTAAATCTTCTTTAGTATCTACACCTATAGGGGCAAACTTCGCAAAAGCAACATTAATTTTTATACTATTATCTAACGCCCTAAGTTGCTCAAGTTTATTTTTGATCTCACTATTAGATTGATTTAAAGAAACGAATTTCTCAAGAGTATCTTTATTATATGAATATATTCCTAGATGACGATAAATGTTTTCTTTTTCTTCAGTAATATTTCTCATAAAATTTAATGCCTCCGGAAAATTTGTTTGATTTAAATTTTCTTTAGTCAAAACCTTAACTACATTTGGATTTTTTAATAAAGCTTTGTCCTGAATTTTAGAAGCTAAAGTTCCTAATTTCGATGAACTTTCAATCATCTTTATATTCAAGTTTCTAATATCATCCACATTCATTAAAGGTTCATCACCTTGAAGATTCATTACTAGATCAATATCTGTAGAATTGATTTTTTGAAACACCTCATAAATCCTATCTGTTCCTGTTTTATGCTCATTTTTTGTTAAAATTGCCTGTCCACCATTTTGTTTAACATCATCAACTATCTCTTGGTCTTCTGCTGCAACTATTACCTCTCCAATATTTGCTTCCTCTGCTTTTTTAAATACATGCGAAATGATAGACAATCCATTAATTTTCATTAATGGTTTACCTGGTAATCTTTGAGCGGACAGTCTAGAGGGAATTATTACCAAAGTTTTCATTATTTTTTTTAATTATGAGCACAATATAAACAGAGGCAAAATTGTACATCAAAATATGTGAGCAATTTTAAATTTATAGTGTTATATGTTCTAAGTATTTAAATTAAATGGATTCATTTGAACTAAACAAGATAATCGCAGCTGTTTTATTGGTTGCTCTAATCATTATTGGTATTGGGAAACTTTCCGATGCTATTTTTTATGTAGAAAAACCGAAAACTCCTGGATATATCGTAGAGGTAGAACAGGCTGCAACTACTGATGCAGAAACTAAATCAGACGCTGTTGTGGAAAAAATTGATATTGCAGCCTTATTAGCAATGGGAGACCTTGCTCATGGAGAAAAAGTTTTTAAAAAATGTGCTGCATGCCACTCGATTGTTAAAGGAGGTAAAAATAACATTGGACCAGCACTTTATAATGTAGTTAACAGACAAGTTGGCTTAGTTGACAATTATAAATATTCAAAGGCTCTTGCTGCATATGGGAAGAATTGGACTTTTGAAGAATTAAATGGTTACTTAATCAAACCAGCCAAATGGATTAAAGGAACTAAAATGGCATTTGCGGGATTAAGAAAAGAAAAAGATAGAGCGTCGGTAATTTTATATCTAAATAAAAACTCAGATAACCCACTGCCGCTACCTTAATTTTCCTAGACTATAAAGAAGTATAGATTTTTGTACGTGGACTCTGTTAAGAGCCTGCTGCCAAACTTTTGATCTATTACTTAAAAAAATTTTTTCATCTACTTCATCACCTCTTGGTAAACAATGGAGAAAAATGCAATCTTTTTTTGCAAAATTCATAAGTTTAGCATTTATTTTGAAAGATTTAAAATATTTCAATTTTTTTATCTTATCAACTTTATCATTCATTGAGATTACTTTATCTGAAAAAATTACATCAGCATTCTCAACTGCTTTTTTCGGGTTATGATAAATTGAAATTTTATTTTTATTTTTTTTGAGATGAAGCATCGTATCTTTTTTGGGATGATAATTTCTTGGACACCCAATGTTTAACTTAAAGTTGAACTTAATTGAGGCAGCAATTAACGAATTCAAAACATTGTTTGAATCTCCAATCCATGTAATATTTAATTTAGAGATTGGTTTTTTTTTAATTTCCTCGATTGTAAAAACATCTGATAAGATTTGTGTTGGATGTGAAGATGGACTAAGTCCATTAATAATTGGAATTGATAAATATTTTTTAAATTCCTCTAGCTTTCTATCCTTATCTGTTCTGAGCATAAAAATATCACCAAAATTAGATAATATTTTAGCTGTGTCTTCAATGCTTTCTCCACCTTTGGACAGATGTAATTCATCTGGTCTAAGTGTCAAAGCACCTCCACCAAGTTGTCTGCATGCAATATAAAAACTTAATCGAGTTCTTAAACTAGATTTTTCAAACATCTGTATTAATAATTTACCTTTTAAAGGTGCACCTTTATCAACATCAAGATTATTTAGATTCCTCCTTGCATTCTTTCTTTTTTTTGCATCAAATAATATTTTTCTAAGATCCTTTATTGAAATATCTTTTAAATTAATAAAATGTTTCATTCACTTAATATTCTGAGCAAACTTTATTCAATATTTTTAAGGCTTGATCTATTTCTCTTTTTTTAACATTAAGGGGAGGTAAAATTCTAACAACATTTTCTGCTGCTCTAATCGTTAAAAGTTTATTATTTGTAAGTTTGTTTATGAAATTACCTAAATCCACATTTACCTTTATACCTATCAGTAGTCCAATGCCTCTTATTTCTTTTATCACCTTCGGGTAATCTTTTTTTAAATCATTAAGTTTTTTTAAAAAATAATTTGAATTTTTTCTTACATTTTTCAAAAAACCCTTTTTAAAAACTTCATCCATAACAACATTTCCAATTGCCATTGCTAAAGGGTTTCCACCATATGTACTACCGTGGGTTCCTGGTACCATGCATCTTGATACTTTTTTTGTCATTAAAACAGCTCCTATAGGAAAGCCTCCTCCTATGCCTTTAGCAATAGGCACTATGTCTGGTTTTACATTTGCATATTCATAAGCAAAAAATTTTCCAGATCTACCTATTCCGCATTGAACTTCATCAAGAATTAAAAGAATATCTCTTTTTTTGCAGATTTTCTTAACCTCTTTCAAAAATTTTTTTGTGTGAACTTTAATGCCGGACTCGCCCATTGCGGTTTCGAAAAAAATTGCTGCGGTTTTTTTGGTTAATTTCTTTTTAAGAGACTTTATGTCAGAATATTTAAAATGGTCAAAACCATTTACTTTTGGTCCAAAACCTTCGGTCATTTTTTTTGATCCACTGGCAAAAATATTAGCTAAAGTTCTTCCATGAAATGAATTTTTTATACACAAAATTCTATTTTTTTCAGGCTTACCTAAAGAATAAAAATACCTTCTTGCAACCTTTATTGCAGTTTCGTTAGCCTCTGCTCCTGAGTTAACAAAAATAACTTTTTCAGCAAAAGTTCTTTTGGCTAGTTTTTTTGCTAAGATTTCTCCCTCAGGAATCTGAAATGAATTGGAAACATGCCAAACTTTTTTGGCTTGTGAATTTAATGCTTTAATTAGTCTTGGATTTGAATGACCTAGGGTATTTACAGCAATACCACTTAAAAAATCTAAATATTTTTTACCATCGGTGGAAAATAAATATGATCCCTTTCCTTTCAAGAATGATATATTTCTTCTTTTATAGTTGTCTGCTAAATAACTCATAAATAAATTATAAATTTAATGTCTTAATAATTCTCTTATTAATAAAGTAAATAGATTCAAGTAGCGATTGTAAGATTTGTAGTGTCTTTTTTTTCAATTGTTAATAAGTTTAAATATTTGCTTGTGGGGCACTTTTTATTAGCATTATATTGTATTAATATTAATTAAATATACTATATATTGTAATTATGAGTTGGACTGATGAAAAAGTTGCTAAACTGAAAGAATTATGGGGTAAAGGTAATACTGCAAGTCAAATTGCAGAGATAATAGGTGGTATTAGTCGAAATGCTGTTATTGGTAAAGCTCACAGACTTAATCTCTCCGCAAAAATAAAAACTAGATCTGCAACCTCTAATGAAAAATTTGAAAACTCAATTGATCATAAAAATGTAAAGTTAAAAAAAGGACGAAGAAGTAAATTTAAATCCTTAATAATTGAAAAAGATTTTGAGCCAGAAAACCCTAAAACACTTGAAGAATTAGACGAAAACTCTTGTAAATGGCCAATTGGTCATCCCGATGAAAAAGATTTTTATTTTTGTGGAAGAACATCATTAAAAGATTTTTCTTATTGTAAGCTCCACTTGTTATATGCTTATCAACCAAAAGGTAAAAAGGATGATGTAACAGAAAAAGATGAAGTGCCTGAGTTTATAGAAAAAAAAATCAAATCAGCTTAAAATTCTTCAATAACTTCACTTAGAGACATTTTTTTTTGAGAATTGTCCTCCCTCCCTCCACATATAACAATATTTTTCTACTTCTTTTTCAAATAAACATTTTGCAGGAAAACCAATATCTGAGTTAGTTTTATACTTACCTGATACAACATTGTTATATTTTAAAAGCCTTAGTTGATCCTCTGTGATAAGTGGCTTTGGAAATAATTGGAAAAATTTTGCGGATAATTTTCCAAAGAATAAGGGAACTGGTAATAAAATTCTTCTTTTATCTATTAAATTCAATAATTTTTCAATTATTTCTTTAAGTGTTAATGTTTCATTACCTACACACTCGATTATATGGGAATTGATGTTCTTAGAGATTATATTGTAAATGATATCAACTAAATCAGAAGAATGAATAGGCATAAACTTTGTTTGTCCATTGTAATAAAGTGGAAATACTGGAAGCCGATTTAAAAGTGTCATAAAATTAGTTGTAAAATTATCATCAGTAGAATAGACTACAGATGGTCTTAAAATTGTTGTTAATGGAAAATTCTTGAGCAATTCTTTTTCACCTTCTAATTTACTTTTGGCATAATCCGAGTCAATTGCCTCATTAATACCCAATGCCGATAAATGAATTAAATGTCTCAAATTATTTTGCTTACTAAGTTTCGCTAATAGTGAAGGGAATATAGTATGAATATTTTTAAATGAGCTTGTTTTTTTTTCGTATAAAATACCCACTAAATTAATACAGATATCTACTCTTTCAAAAAGACTTTTAATTTTGGCTTCATTAAAAATATTTGACTCTACAATATCAATGTAACCAGCGTTACCCTGAGTTTTAATTATATGACCTTTTTGATGAATGTTCCTAGTAACTACCGTAACTTTGTAGTCATTTTTTGTTAACTTTCGTATTAGATGGCGTCCAATTTGACCACTTCCACCAAAAATTAGACAATTTTTTCCTTTCATATATATAAGACTTTAAAAATGAATATTGATATCAAACTTCACAAAAATGATTTACCAGATGATTTAGACTTAGGCAATGTAATAGCAGTTGATGGGGAGTTCATGGGTCTAAATGTCAGACGAGACCCTTTATGTTTAGTACAAATTTCATCAGGTAATTCTGATGCACATATAATTCAACTTGATAGATCAAGTTATAAAGCTCCCAATTTAGTAAAAATATTAGGAGATCAAAAAATAACAAAAATCTTCCATTATGGAAGAGCTGACATGGCTCATATTAAGTATTATTTAAAAACAGATACAAATAATATTCTTGATACAAAAATTGCAAGCCGTTTAGCAAGAAGTTATGCAGATAATCATTCTCTTAAAACGTTAATTAAAGAATTTGTAAATGTAGATATAAGTAAACAGTTTCAAAATTCAGATTTTGGAGGTGATTTAACACCTGCTCAAATGAAATATTGTGCTAATGATGTAATTTATCTTCATAAAATCCATTTTGAATTAAATAAAATTTTAGAAAGAGAAAAAAGAATTGATTTATATAAAGATTGTCTTAAATTTTTAAGAACTAGAGTAGAACTAGATTTGGCATTATTTAAGGATGATATATGGTCCCATTAAATGAAAAAAAAGAAATTTATTAAAGTTGCAAAAGAAGTAGTTGATCTAGAAATCAAAGCATTAAAAAAATTAAAAAGTAGTATTAATGAATCATTTAACTTGGCTGTTAATCAAATTCTAAAATGTCAATCTAAAGTAATTTTATGTGGTGTTGGAAAAAGTGGCTTAATTGCAAATAAAATCTCTTCAACGTTTTCATCAGTTGGTACCCCAGCATTTTATCTATCAGCAAATGACTCGTCTCATGGCGACTTAGGAAGTATTTCAAGGAAAGATATTTTAATTTTAATAAGTAACTCAGGAGAAACTAATGAGTTAAAAAATATTATCCAATTCGCAAATAGAAATAAAATTTTACTTATTGGAATAGTTTCACAAAAAAATTCACTTCTTTATAGATCGGCTGATATTAAATTGTTTATACCTAAAGCAACAGAGGCTGGGGGTATTATACCAACTTCAAGCACAACCTCTCAGTTAGCATTAGGTGATGCTTTGGCTATAGCAACAATGAAACAAAGAAATTTTAACAATAAAGATTTTAAAAAAATTCATCCCGCAGGTAGTTTGGGTGCACAATTAAAAACTGTTGAAGATATAATGTTAAAGGATAGTTCAATTCCTTTTGTAAATGAGAATTTAAAAATGAGAGAAGCATTAAAAATTTTAAGCTCAAAAAAGCTGGGTTTTTTATTGGTAAGAGACAAAAGAAAATTTACTAAAGGTATAATCACTGATGGAGAATTTAGAAGATTTAGTCAAAAAAATCAAAGTTTTCATAATACTACAGTAAAAGAAATCATGACAAAAAATCCAATAGGAATCGACAAGAATGAGTTAGCAGCCAAGGCATTATCTTTGATGAATAATAAAAAGATTACTTCCTTATGTGTTTACGAAAAAAAAAACAAATTAAAAACTATTGGAGTACTTCATATTCACAATATTTTACAATCTAATATTTCTTAATGAAAAAAAAAATTGTTTTAGTGACATCATTTTTAACTTTATTAATTATATTTTTTATTTTTCTCTATTTAAAAACAAATAAAGATAATAATTTTATTGAAAAAAGAGAAAAAAAAGAATTAATTGAAAAAGAAAATATTGAGATAGCTCAAGAAGAAATCGAAGATTCAAATATTATAGAGGATGTTACTTATTCCGCTAAAGATGCTAAAGGAAATGAGTATTTTTTAAAAGCTGGGCAAGGAACAATAGACCAAAATGAAAGTAATTTTATTTTTTTAAAATCTGTAAAGGCAACAATAGACTTAAAAAATTATAAATTAATTGAAATATCATCAGACTTTGGAAAATATAATGTTAATAATTATGATACTATTTTCTCCAAAAATGTAATAATTACTTACTTGGATAATGAAATTACAGGCAATTATCTTGATTTTTCATTAGATAAAAATTTAATGATTGTTTCTAGAGATGTAATTATGAAAAGTAGTAAAAGAGCTCTTCAAGCTGACGTGATTGAAGTAAATTTAGACACAAGAGATATAAGAATATTTATGTACGAAGAAAATAAAAAAGTTAATATAAAATCATTGAATTAAAAAATGGGTTTAATTAAAAAATTTAGAATCAAATCTTTTAAAAAAGTCAAATCGATCATTGAATTTGAAAATGTTACCTTAGCTTATGGTAATAGGATAATCTTAGACAATATAAGTTTCAAAATCAATGAGGGTCAAATTTTTGGTATGCTTGGTCCAAATGGCGTTGGGAAATCTACAATTTTTAATTTGATAACAGGATTAATAAGCCCAAAACATGGAAGAATAAAGATTAATGGTGAAGACGTTTCACAATACCCAATTTATATGAGAACTAAAAAATTCAAAGTTGGATATGTCCCTCAATATGGTGGATTTTTTAATGATTTAACTCTTCTTGACAATTTAAAAGCTATTAGTGAAATTGTGATAGAAGATAAAAATATAAGACAAGAACGAATAGATTATTTGCTCTCAAAGTTTGAGCTTGAAAATATCAAAAATGTTAGAGCAAAATTTTTATCAGGGGGGCAGAAAAAAAAATTAGTCATTTCTCTATCCCTTTTAAGTAACCCAAAAGTACTTTTATTAGATGAATGTTTTGCGGCCTTAGATGTCTTAACAATAAAAATGTTGCAAGAAATTATAGTAAATTTACAACAAGAAAATCAGATCTCTATTTGTATCTGTGATCATCAGGCTAGAGATTTATTGGCATGTGTTGATGTTGCAATGATTTTAAGCAATTGTAAAATAATTGCACAAGATACTCCGTCAAATCTTGTTAAAGATATCAATGCTCAAAATGCTTATTTTGGTAATAGTTTTAAATTTAATTAATACTTAATGCCAGATAAGATCATTCTAAAAAAAAAAATTTTAAGTTTTAATAAAAAAATTTCAATTCCTGGTGATAAAAGTATTAGCATCAGATGGGTACTTGTCTCATCTCTGGCCAATGGAATTTCTAAAGCCGAAAATTTATTAATGTCAGATGATGTGTTAGCATCTATAAAAGCAGTAAAAAAATTGGGTGCAAAAGTTATAATTTACAAAAATGTCTGCAAAATACATGGTGTAGGTGCTAAAGGATATAAATACAAAAAAAATCTAGTAATAAATGCGCAAAATTCAGGAACACTTGGAAGATTAATCTCAGGAATTTTAATTGACACTCCTTACCCAATAAAAATTATTGGTGATAAAAGTTTGTCAAACAGAGATTTCAGAAGAATAGCAGTGCCACTAAGTAAATTCGGAGCTTCTTTAACACTTAGAAATAATTATAGTTTACCTCTTACCATAAGTGGTTCAAAAAAATTAAAACCAATTAAATTTTTAGAAAACAAAGGATCTGCTCAATGTAAGAGCAGTGTTATCTTTGGGGGAATGAAAGCTGATGGGAAAACTATTATAAAAGCAAAGAAATCAAGAAATCATACAGAGCTTTTATTTAAACATTTGAAATTACCAATTAAAGTTAAAAAAAACAAAAAATTTGATTTAATCGAAATTAAGAAAACAAATAATATTAAACCAATAAACTATAAAGTTCCATCAGATATAAGCTCGGGTTCTTTTTTTATTGCACTAACTGTACTTTCTAAAAATTCTCAAATTATAATTAAGAATATTAATGTGAACCCCTCTAGAATTGGAATTGTTGCAATTTTAAAAAAAATGGGAGTAAAAATAGTGCTACTTAATAAAAGAACTTACAAAGGTGAGACCATTGCAGATATTTTCGTAAAAAGTCCAAAAGTCATCAAATCTTTGAATTGTCCACCAAAGTTTAATAGTCAAGCAATAGACGAGTTTCTGATTATTTTTTTAATAGCTGCCAAAGCCAAAGGTGTTTCAGTTTTCAAAAATTTAGAGGAACTTAACAAAAAGGAAAGTCCAAGGCTTAAATGGGGTTCAAAAATTTTGAGAATGATGGGGATTAAAGTTGTTGCAACTAAAAACTCAATTAAAATATTCGGAAATCCCAAATTAGAAATTAATAAAAAAATTATTATTCAAAAATACTTGAAAGATCACAGAGTCTTTATGACGAGTGTGATAGCAGCATTGTCATTTGGTGGTGAATGGCATATACATGATAAAGAGTCGATTAAAACATCATTTCCAACTTTTTTAAAAATTGCAAAATCTTTTGATTATGAAAAATAAGAAAAAACTTATCAAAATTGCAATTGACTCTCCTGCTGCAGCTGGCGCAGGTACATTAGCTAAATCAATATCAAAACATTATAATCTTTTATATTTAGATACTGGAAAAATTTATCGAATGATTGCATTTATAAAAATTAAACAAAAACAAAACTTTAATATAAGATTTTTAAAAAATAAAATTAGAAATTTAAATTTTAGAAGTCTTCAAAAAAAAAATTTATTATCTGATGAGGTGGGGACTGAGGCATCCTTAATTGCTAAAAATAAGAATATAAGAAAACTTGTTCATACTTTTCAGATAAATTGTGCTTACAGACCACCAAAAAAATATAAAGGATCTTGCTTAGATGGACGAGATATAACTTATAAAATTATTCCTGATGCAGATTTTAAATTTTTTATTACTGCAAATTTAAAAGTAAGAGCAAGAAGAAGATTTCAGGAATTGAAGAAACTCAAAAAAAAAATTTCTTACAAAACAGTTCTAAAAAGTATTAAAATACGTGACAAAAATGACTATAATCGACAAATATCTCCATTAAAGAAAACTAAAGATTCTATATTGATAAATACCTCAAATTTATCTAAAAGAGCGTGTTTTTTAAAAATAAAAAAAATTATAGACGAAAAAATTAAGAATTAATGGAAATTTATAAAGACCTATCAAATCCAGCCTCGAAAGAATTCGAGCAGCTATTAAATTCAAAACTTTCAAAGACCCAAATAGAAGAAGGTAAAATTATAGAGGGAAAAATTAACAAAATTACTGACAAATTTGTTTTTCTATTTGTCGAGGGGCTCAAAAGTGAGCCTGTACTAGACATAAACGAACTTAGAAATATGGGTTTAGAGGATAAAATTAAGATAGGAAAAACGATTTCAGTTCTATTAGAAAAAATTGAAGACAAAAATGGTGAGGTTTTAGTCTCGGCTAATAAAGCTCAAAAAATAAAAGGTTGGGATAAACTTGTTGAAGCCTATGAAAAAAATGAGCCAATAATGGGTAAGATTACATCTAAATGTAAGGGTGGATGCATAGTGGAACATATCGATACCGGATCATTAATGTTTTTACCAGGATCTCAAATAAGCGATAAACCTCTCAAAGATATAAGCCACTTAATGAACGAACCTCAAAAATTTGCTTTGATAAAATTAGATAGAGTAAGGGGAAATGCTTGTGTATCTAGAAGAGAAATTATTTCCTCTTTTAAAAAAGAAGATAAAGCAAAAATCATAGAAAAATATAAAGTTGGAGACATTATTAAGAACGCTGAGGTGAAGGGCTATAGTACCTTTGGATGTTTTTTTAATGTTAATGGAGAGTTAGATGTATTAGTTCATTTACAAGAGATATCTTACTCTAGAGTAAATCATCCTGATGAAGTTTTTAATATTGGAGAAAAGCATGATTTAAAAGTTATTTCAGTAGACAAAGAGAAGTTACAAGTTGGATGCAGCGTAAAACAACTATCGCCAGATCCCTTTGAGCATATTCAAAACTATGAATTAAATAAAGTTTATAAAGTAAAAGTGGTTAAGATTATGGACTTTGGAGCTTTTTGTGAATTGGAACCTGGACTTACAACATTGTTGCATACAAGTGAACTAAGTTGGAATAAAAAAAATACATCTATTAAAAAAATGTTTAAAGTAAATGATGTAATTGATTGTGTCATAACTGAAATCGACAAAGAGAAAAGAAGAGTAGCCATATCACATAGATTAACTTTAGAAAATCCTTTCAAGATTTTTGAAAAAAAATTTCCTGTTGGTACAATTGTAGATGGTGAAGTGGTCAATAAGAATGAATATTCATTATTTGTAAAAGTAGCAGATATAGATGTTGATACTTTTTTACATTGTAATGATTTGACCTATTCAAACAATGGAGAACAGGAGTTGGTCAAATATAAAAAAGGTGATAAAATCAAAGTCAAAGTCTTAGAAATAAAAGTTTCTGATCAAAAAATTAGAGTTGGTTATAAACAAACTCAAACAGATCCATTTGATTGGTTTAAAGACAAAAAAATTAGACAAACAATTACAGTAAAGATAATTTCAACTGATGCAAAGGGATTAATAGTAAGGCCTGAGGGTTGCGAGATCGATTTTCCAATCAAAAAATCAAATATTGCCATAAATTCAGCGGATACTAGAACTTCTAGATTTACTGGAGGTGAACGGATAGATTGTGCAATTGCAGATTTGGATATTGAAAAAAGAAAGGTAACCCTGAGTATCAAGCTTTTAGAGGAGATAGAAAAAAAGGAAGCTTTGGAAAAATATGGAGCAGAGGGTTCTGGAAAAAATTTACCTTTTTCTTCATTATCAGAGGATTTAAAGAAGAAAGAAAAAAAATAGATTAATTAATTGAAAAAATTGGCTATTGTAAAATCAGAGCTTATAAAAGAACTCAAAAAATCCTATCCAAATTTTTTATCACGTGACCTAAATAAGATAATTGAAATAATACTTAAAGAGATAAAAGACGCTCTGAATAGAGGTGAGGGGGTTGAGCTAAGAAATTTTGGAACTTTTAGAACAAATATTCAAAAAGCATCAATTAGAAGAAATCCAAAAACAGGGGAAAAAGTAAGTGTTTCAAAAAAGAAAACAATAAAATGGAAAATGTCAAAAGATCTGTTTAAAAAGTTAAATAATGAAAAAGAATAATATTTTTGTAGCTTGTGATAGCAATAATATTTCAAAAATAAATAAAATAATAAATAAAACACAAAATTCAAAATTAAATGTTGGTTATAAATTTGGACTAGAATTTCTTAATTCTAAAAAAGGGAGGCCTTTTTTATCTAAATTAAGTAATAAGATAATATTTGCTGATCTGAAACTCCATGATATTCCAAATACTTGTGCATCAGCAGTCAAAGCGATGAAAGATTTGAAAATTAATTATTTAACAATACACATAAGCTCTGGCTTAGAGGCATTAAAAGCAACCAAGAAAGTTTCGGAGAAAATAAAATTAGTTGGGGTGACGATTCTTACGTCGTTAGATAATAAAGCATTAAAAGATATTGGATTTAATAAGGACATAAAAAAATTAGTTCTTCAACAGGCGAGGATGGCAAATAAAGCAAAATTGGATGCCATAGTATGTAGTGCTCAAGAAGTAAAGCTAGTTAAAAAAGTATTTAAAAAGGAAATTATAACTCCAGGTATAAGATTTAATTCAAATTCAAATGATCAAAAAAGAATTGTAACTCCTAAACAAGCTTATAAAAATGGTAGTGACTGGCTCGTAATAGGAAGGCCTATAACCAAAGGTAATATCAAAAAAAATATTCAAAATCTAATCGATCACTTAAGCCAATGATCAAAGGTTTAAAAATTTGTGGGGTCTCAGATCCCAAAACTTTAGACTATATTTTAAATCATAATTTTAAGCCGACAATGATAGGTTTCATCACTAATTTTAAAAAAAGTAAGAGGTTTGTTGAATTTGAAAAATTAAAAGATTTGATAAATATTGATAAAAAACAGGTTAATTTTGTCTCTGTGCTTGTAAATCCAGATGATCTAATTTTGGAAAAAATCAAAGATTTATGTTTTGATTATTATCAACTATATGATGTTAATCCTCAAAGAACGAAAGAAATAAAATTAAAATTTAATATAAAAATTATCACAGCTCTTACTATTTCCAGTAAAGATGATGTAATGAAATATAAAAATTATTCTGAAATTTCAGATATAATTTTATTTGACTCAAAAGGTTACGATAAATCTGAAAGTTTTGATCATAGTTTGCTAGATGATGTGCCTAGTGAATTACATAAAATGATTGCCGGAAATATACAAATAAATGATATATCTAACTTAAAATTTAAAGACTTTATTGTTGATCTCAGTGGAGCTTTAGAAGACCGAAATGGAAAAAAAGATATTAATAAAATTGATAAATTGTTAAATTTATTTGAGAAAACATGAAACTTAAAAAAAGAATTCCAGTTATTGATCAAGGAAATTCACTTGGGTTTTGGGGTGGTAAGTTTGGGGGAAACTTTGTTCCAGAGACTTTAAAAAAACCAATCGAAGATTTGGAAATTCTATTTAATAAACTTAAAAATGATAAAAAATTTATCTCTGAAAGAGATAGATACTTTAAAAATTGGGTTGGAGCTCCTACAAGATTTGTAAAACTAGAAAATCTTACAAATCACATTGGTGGTGCTCAAATTTGGTCCAAAGTTGTATCGGATGCTAATGGAGGAGCTCATAAAATTTACAATGCTACTGTTCATTGTTTACTTGCAAAAAGATCTGGTAAAAAAATTATATGTGGAGATACCGGCGCTGGGTATGCTGGAAAAATGTTAAGTATGGCAGCAAAAAAGTTTGGTTTAAAGTGTAAAATATTTATGGGTGCGAAGGATATTGCTAGACAAAAACCAAATGTAAAAGCAATAAAAAAAAATGGGGCAGAGGTAATACCTGTCTACTCTGGAAGTCAAACACTTGTAGATGCTGTATCAGAATGTATGCGATTTTGGGTTGCTAATTGCGATACAACAGCAATGTGCGTTGGAAGTACTGTTGGGCCAGCAATTTTTGTTCGTATATGTGGATGGAGCACTAGCCAAATTTCTAGAGAATTAAAAGCACAATTAATTGATGAGTTTGGATCAATTCCAAAAAAACTAAAGCTCTACAATTGTGTAGGGGGTGGAAGTTCAAGCTTTGGTTTTTGGAATGAATTTATGGATTATGATAAAAAACAAGTTGAGTTTATTGGGGTAGAAGCCGGTGGACCAAAAAAAAGTAAAAAGCATGCAGCACCATTAACATATGGTTCAAAGATCGGTATACTACATGGTGCAGCTCAGTATGTTAATCAAAACTCAGATGGACAAATTGAGGAAACGGAATCGATTTCAGCAGGACTTGATTATCCAGGAATTTCTCCACTTCATTGCTTTTTAAAAGATACCAAGAGAGCTAGGTATACTGCAGCAAGTGATGAGGAGGCTCTAAGTGCCTATAAGCTTGTTACTAAATTTGAAAAATTAAGACCTTCTTTAGAACCAAGCCATGCTTTTTTCGTTGCTCTTAAAGAAGCAAAAAAACTTAGCAAAGATACTATTGTAGTAATTAATAGTTGTGGCGATGCTTATAAAGACCGAGGAATTTTAAAAGAAAGATTGGGCAAAAAATATGTTAAATCCAATTAGTGTTGCGTTTAAAAAAGCAAGAACAGAAAATAGACCAGCCTTATTAACCTACACTGTTGCTGGTGATAGCTCAAAAAAACAATCTTTGGATATATTAAAATCTATATCTAAAAATACGGATATTTTAGAATTAGGTGTACCTCACAATACTCCTGTTGCAGATGGAAGCCAAATTCAAACTAGCGCTTATAGAGCAATTAAAAATGGTATTAAAATAAATGATATATTTAGGATTGTTAAAGATTTTAAAAAATTTGATAAAAACAAACCTATTATTTTGATGGGTTACTATAATATGATTTTTCAATATGGAGATAACAACTTTTTAAAAAAATGTAAAACCTCAGGAGTAAATGGATTAATAGTTGTAGATTTACCTTGGCCAGAAAATAAAGATTTCGCAAAAAAATGTAAAAGAAAATCAATTTATTTTATTCAACTTTTATCACCTACAACAACAAGTAAAAGACTTAAAAAAATTATACAAAACTCACATCCAATGAATTATTTTATATCAATGCTAAGCACCACAGGTGGCAAATTAAAGGTATCACCTAGAGAAATACTTAAAAATTACAATAGGATAAAAAAAATTAATCCTAAAAAAGAGATTGTTATTGGTTTTGGAATTACTGATAAGACAATAGGAAAGCTTAAATCTGCTGATGGATTAGTAGTGGGAAGTGCTATTTGTAAAGAAATTACAAGATGTTTAAATAGTAGACAAAATCCTGTCACAAATGTAGGTAAGTTAGTAAGAAAATTAAAAGATAAAATAAAATGAATTGGATCACTAAAATAATTAAAGCAGGTGAAAAAATCAAATCTGCCATCCATAAAAGAGCATCCAAAGAAGACATTGCTAATAGTGATTGGACATCTTGTTGCAAAGGTCCAATATTAAAAAAAGATTTAGAAGAAAATTTATGGGTTTGCCCTGATTGTAATAAACATCACAGAATAAAACCTAAACAAAGATTTGATATTTTATTTGGAAAAGATAATTACGAAATATTTAAAACACCAATCCCAAAAGATGACCCTTTAAACTGGACAGACTCAAAATCCTATAAGGATAGATTAAAATCTGCCAGAAAAAAAACAGGTATGGATTGTGGGATGATGGTTGTAAGTGGTGTAATCAATGATATTAAAATTACTGCAGTTGCATCTGATTTTGATTTTTTAGGTGCATCAATGGCAGCTGCAGAAGGAGAAGCTTTCTTATACGGTATTCAACATGCAATTGAGAATAAAACTCCTTTTTTATGTGTAAGTGCAGGGGGTGGAATGAGAATGATGGAAAGTTTAATTTCTTTATCTCAAATGACAAGAACCACGCTAGCAATAAATGAACTTAAAAATAATAATCTTCCATATCTTGTTTGTATAACAGACCCGACTGCTGGTGGGATCACAGCCTCCTATGCAATGTTAGGTGATATTCATATAGCTGAGCCCGGAGCGCTAATCGCTTTTGCTGGAGCAAGAGTAATTCAAGGAACTGTAAAAGAAGAATTACCAGAAGGTTTTCAAAAGAGTGAATATGTTGAAAAGACAGGCTTTGTTGATTTAATTGTTGAAAGAAAAGATCTAGCCGAAAAAATTGGAACTTTATTGTCAATATTGTTAAAGAAAAATTCTGTTATAAGCACTGAACAAAATGAAACTGCAGAAAATACTCAGTCGCTTTCTAAAATTGCATAAAAAAGAAATTGATCTGAGCTTAGATCGAATCATTCACCTTTGTGAAAAGCTTGGTAATCCTCAGGATAAAATCAAAGCCATCAGTATTGTTGGGACAAATGGTAAAAACTCTACAATTCAAGCTTGTTATTCAATTTTAAAGGAGGCAGGAATTAAGTGTAATGTTTATACCAGTCCTCATATTCAAAAAATAAATGAAAGATTTGTTTTTAACAACCTACAACTTGGAGATGATGAACTAGCCTCTTTATTTGAAGAGGTTGAGAGAGTAAATGCCAATAATCCAATAACATTTTTTGAAATTTTGACTGCATGTTATTTTTATAAGGCAGCTCAATTTCCTGATAATCTTAATCTGGTTGAGGCAGGTTTATTTCATAGGTTTGATGCAACAAATATCCTAAAAAATAATCTTGCAAGTATTGTAACTTCTATATCGAAGGACCATTTAGACTGGCTTCCAGAAAATGAGAGAACAATCGATAAGATTATTTTTGAAAAAACTTCAAGCCTTTTAAATTCAAATATTATTGTTGCAAAACAATACCCTGTTTCAACATTAGAAAAGATTAAAAAAACTATTCATCAAAATCAATCTAATAAGTATTTTTTTAATGATGATTTTTCATTCTCAAATGGAGAAAATGAATTCTTTTATTATGAAGATAAATTTGGTGGATTAAAACTACCAAAACCAAATGTATTAGGTCAATTTCAACAGGAAAATATTTCAACAGCTATTGCAACCTTGCGAATTTTAGATCTTGGTATTGAAGATCATCATATAAAAAAAGGTATTCAAAAAATCGATAATATCGCAAGACTTCAAAAAATTGAGTCAGGTAAATTAAAAAATTTAGTTAAAGATAATCTTTTTTTGATATCTGGAGATCATAATGAAGATGGGGCAAGAGTATTAAATGAATATTTAAAAAGCCTTGATTGTAGAAAACATGTCATTATTGGTATGATGGATAATAAAGAGCACGAAAAATATATTAACCACTTTAAAGATATTGCCTCAATAACAACTGTAGATATTAAAAACCAGCCAAATGCAATTAGTGGACTTAAACTAAGAGAAAAATTTAAAAATATGCCAAATGTAAGTTATAAAGAAAGTATTGAAGATGCGATCAAGAGCATAAATCTAAATCAAGGAGATTTACTGCTCATAACTGGATCCTTGTATCTTTGTTCTGAAGTTTTGAATTTAAATTAGATATTTTTTTCTAAAAATTCTTTCATGTGACTTTCGGGTACACCACCAACTTTTCTATCTACTTCAACACCTTTTTTATAAATTATCACAGTTGGTACCCCTCTTATTCCAGCAGCACTCCCAGTATTTATTCCACCTTCTTCAATGTCAGCGTAATAAAATCCTGCTTTATCTTTATACTCAACAGCTAGTTTATCCATTATTGGTTTTAAAGCTTTACATGGTCCACACCAAGCAGCCGAAAATTGAATTACAGAAATGTCCTCATTTTTGATTTTGTTATCAAAATCTTCGTCTTTAAAATCTGTTAGCATTTAATCTTTCTATAATTTACTAATACAAAGTCAACTAGGCAATTTCATATTTTTTTTCAATTGACATTATAAATTCGTTTATTTCATCCAATTTTTTTAACTCTTCCTCATCATCTCTATTAGAAGCTTGGTCTCTTAAATAATCAATTTCAGTGTAAGCCATATTAACAGTTTGCCACTTTTCCTTATTTTTGCTCAAAATTCTTCTAGCAATTTCACTTTTTATATTTTTGTAAAGATCAGGTGGTAAAATTTGTGGTGCTTCTTGATAAATAATTTTTTGGCCGAACCAGCTACATCTTTTATCTTGAAACTTATCTAATAATCTCAATTTGTCTTCCCAAGATGAGCTATGCCAAGTTTTAAATAATGCAGTATCTTTATTCGGAATAAATTTCTCATAAAGAGTTTCCTCCGGTAATAAATCTTCTTGGGTTTTTGTTTGTTCCTTTTCCTCTGCAGCTTCTCTATTTATAACTTGAATATTTTTACAAAAATTTTCATTTTCTCTAACAAGTTTAGCTCTTTTTTTAATTGTTGCTAAATCTAGTTCTGAATAAGGTTTTTGTTTAAGAGCAAATTGTTTATCTAAAATTACTGGAGCTTTATTAGTTTTTAAAACTCTTAAAGCCTTAGGGCTATATTTTTTTAATACATCTCGTAATTGATTTACTGGTAGGTTTAACAATGGTTCTGGATCCCTTCTTAGGTCCCAAACATATCCCCAAGATGCATAAGATGGGTGAAAGCAATGATTAGGATGTAGCGTACCAGTAAGATACATCATATTTCGACCCTTCACATTTTCAAATATTGAGTAAATACCCTCATTTTTCAAAAATGTTTCAACGCTAGTCTTTGTTGATGTCTTTAAAAAAGTATCCCAATTTTCTTTATGTTTGTCTTTAATAATTCTTAAAACCTTCAGTGAATTCTGTGCATCAACATAGGCTGTGTGACTAGCTGAAGTGTCAAAACCCTGCATTCTAGATAAAGATTCCAAGGCAAGACTTGGATTACCTGCTTCGGTAAGCTCTGTTTTTAGGGTCTCTGAGTTTAATGTTTGGGCTGCTCTAGCAATGTGCAAACCATCATGTTCACTATTGGGCGATGAGTGGGTGGCATAAGGATACCTATTACCCTTAAAAAAATTAAAGTGGAACATTCTTCGATCAAAATTTAAATTTGACCAACCCATAAATACTGCTGGAGCACACTTTGTGAAAAAATTTTCAACAGCACCTAAAAAATCGTAATGTGAATAATTGCCTTTGGTAAGTAAATCAATGCTAGTTGAATTAACAAGTAAGGCCTTTGCGCTCGGCACCTCTCCTTCTGGCATTCTGCCTCTAATATTTAATTTTCCAATCTCTTTAAGATTTTTATCAACAACGACAGCACCTACTTCAATTATTGATCCCCAAATAGTGCTATTGGTTGTTTCGGTATCATAGATTACTATTTTATCCATTATTTACATAACTCCAAATTTGTGAGTTCATTAAATTTTTTAAGTCTTCCAAGAAATAAATTTTGGTAAGTAACTAATTCAGGTCCTTGAATTTTAAACTCTTGAAACAAATTATCTACTGTGCAAACGAGAATAACGCAAGCATTGATATTTGAATTATAAACAACATTATGGGCTAAGGAATAAGCAGCAGTTTGTAAAAACCAAGAATCTATATATTCAGGTTTTTTTGGTTTATTGGATTGTTTAAAATCAATAATAGTTTCTTTTCCCTCATAAACACCAACGCAATCTGCTGTACCTGCATATCTCTCAGGATAATACATTGTACATTCCACACCATATATTTCCTCTAATCTATTTGTTAAACCTTTATCAATTATTTCTTTTGCCATTTTTTTATATTGTTCATTATCCTCAAAGAAACTTAAATTTTCTCTTCCTAAAAGAAATGACTCTAAATAGCTGTGCATTTGAGAACCTCTACTACTGGCTGCTTTTGTAATAGCCTCAGCTTCTTTATGGCCAGTTCTTTCTCGCCAATTTGCTAATGCTGCTTTATCTTCCTCTGACTTTGTTGCATCAAGTATTGAGGTTACACTTGGTAATTTTGCTTCTCCTAAAACATATCTTCTTATTCCATCTTCGGTAGCTCTTGAACTTGGGGGATAGTTGTATTTCTTATTCCAACGCATGTGATTTCTTATAGTCGGTAATATGTAAAAAAAGAAATTATTTTTTAAGCTGTTTATTTCTTTCAACAAATTTTTCAACGTTCTCTGTCAGTACAGCTTTTTCAACTTGCTCGGGATCTTTAATATTTTCTAAAGTTCTAGTGATCGATCTTGCATCAGTTCCAAACTTATCAACTACATTCATAGCCTCTTCTAGCTTTTTTCTTAAAACGATGACGTTGTCAAAATGCTTTGCAAACCTTGTACTGATTGTTTTTAAATGGTTATAAATTTCTGTTGCACCCTTTTGAACCTTAAGAGATTGAAATCCCATATGTAAAGATTGTAAATAAGCTGAGAGAGTATTGGGGCCACAAATTACTATCTTATATTTTTTCATTAATTCTTGGGTTAATAACTCTTTAGTGCTTGGATCTTGATACTCAGTTAATTCTTTATAAAGACTTTCTGTAGGAGCATACACAATTGCAAAATCAGTTGTTTTTGGTGGAACAATGTATTTTTCCATGACACTTTTTGCTTTGGCCTTAAATACACTAGCCAATTTTGTTCTAGCATCTGCAACTGCTCTTTTATCATCAGCCTCATAAGCATCTGTTATTGCTTTAAATTTTTCCACGGGAAAATGAGAATCTACCGGAACCAAAACATCACCTTGAAGCTTGATTGCAAATTCTACGTTTTCACTGGTGTCCTCTTTCATTTTGACATTTGTCATAAATTGAGATGCTGGTAACAAATCTTTGATTAAAGCATCCAAAGAATATTCAGCCAAAGTTCCATACTTTTTAACCCCTGCTAAAATTTTAGTAATCCCCTCCTGGCTTTGATTTAATAATTTAACTTGCTCATTAAAGTTACCAACCTTCTCATCTACTTTAGTTAAGGCCTCAGTCATATCCTTTGTAACCCCGGTTGATAAAGAATTAAATGAAGTAGACATTGAACCAAGCGATGTATTGATTGTAGAATTAAGACTATCTTTTAACCTCACTATTTCAGCATTTAAATTGGCTAATTCCTCAGCTTCTTTATTCTCGTTCTCATTTTTAGGTTTTGACCTTAAATTCAGGTATAAAATACCTAAAGTTGCAACAAGTAGTATAACTAGAATTATTAATAGAATCGTATCCATACCTTTAAAGATATACGTGTTTTAATGGAAATCAACTTATTACTAGATTACTATGAGATACCAAGATTGGTTATTATTTTTAAAAAATAATTAATAAATATGGATTTTTTTTTGGTTTTAAAAATATCGTTTGTTATTGTAATGATGATCGCTCTATATGCGATAATTAGAAATTTAGATATTATAAAGATTATTTTAATTTACTTTAAAGATAAATTACTTGGAAAGTAATTTGATTAAATTGTTTAATCGCTTTTTCTTCACATTTTTTTTTGAGGATAAGATACAAGCTTGAGACCTTAAAATTTCACCATCCTTCAAAATACGTAGATTGTTTGCTTTGAGAGTTTCACCTGTGGATGTAATATCAGTAATCAATTCAGCAGATCCAGTAAAAGGATAAGCCTCAGTAGCTCCTAGACTTTCAACTAACTTAAATTGTGTAACACCTTTTGAGAACAAAAAATCTTGTGTTAAATTTGGATATTTAGTTGCAACCCGAATTCTTTTTTTTTTAATATCTCTAAATTCAAAAGCAATTTCCTCAAGATCAGCAATAGTCTGAACATCAATCCAAGGATCTGGAATTGCTACAACTAAATTTGCTCTTCCAAAATTAAGTTTTTTGGCTACATTTATTTTATTTTGGACGTTTATTCCACTTTCTTTTAATAAATCAAAACCAGAAAAACCAATATCTAAAGAGCTATCACCTAGTCTTTCAATAATTTCTCTTGCATGTAGATATAAAATCTTAATATATGGTTTATTTTTAATTGATCCAATTAAATCTCTTTCGCCTCTTTCAGATATAATTCTTAATTTTTTTTTCTTAAAGATTTTTAAAACATCTGCCCTAAGCCGACCTTTGCTTGGAATACCTATATTGATTAAATTATCCATTTTAATAAACTAAATTTAAAGCAGCACCAACTGCTGGAGTTTGTTTTTTTGAACCAAGGTCGGAAATCAATTTGTCATATCGGCCGCCATTGCAACAATTAATAATTTTTGATTTGGACTTAATATCTATTTTAAAAACCATACCCGTGTAATACTCAAGCTGTCTGCCAAAAGCAGCTGAAAAAATCACATTTAATTTATTAATTTTATCTTTTGAGATTGGAAAATATCTCTGATCTACTAATAAATTTATTTTATATTTCTTGAAAAACTTATTTAATACCTTGGCTGCATTATTTATTGGACATTTAATTTTCAAAAACTCCTTAATAATTTTTGAAATATTTCTTCCTTTACTAGGTCTCCTTGGATCTTTAATCTTTTTATCAAATCTACTTAAAATTTCGTCAATTGTTCTATTTGCTATAATGGTTGATTGATCATTTTTTAACATTCTAAAATATCTTTTTTTATCGATCTCAACTATTGTTGGATCAACATCTGAATTGGTCTCTAATCTTTTGAGAAGATCATCAAAATAATCTTCTCTCCAAAAATGTCTTGAAAGTCTTAATTTCCATCTTTTAGGAATATCTAATTTAGATATAAGAAGATTAAATATTTCTACATTCCCAATTGTGATCTCACCAGATGAATAATCAAAATTTTTTAAACATTTTAATGAAGTATTTATTATTTCCTTATCATCATTTTTCTCATTTAGTGACCCTATGATTTCAAAACCAACTTGATTTCTTACAATGGAGTCCTTTTTGTTTTCAGATTTACGATATGCTTGACCATTATAAAATATCTTCTCCTTGCCCTTTAGATTATTTTCTAAGTATCTAAGACAAGATACAATTGTTAGATCTGGCCTTAAACAAAGTTCATTTCCTCCTTGGTCAGTAAATGAGAAAATAAATTTTCGAAAACTTTCACCAGATCTTTGTACGATATGGTTAGCCTCAATTACTGAGGGTAATTCAATATATTTAAAACCATTTGATTTAACAGTTTTAAGTATGCTGTCAGATAAATTTTTTGATTTCATTTACTAAATTTTCTTTTGAAAAGGTGATTTGATTATCTTCTCCCTTAACACCTAGGAGGTTCTTAAGTGTAATTTTGTTATCTTTAAATTCATTTTCTCCACAAATAACTGCAATTGGGCACCCTCTTTTATTTGCATATGTCAGTTGTTTCCCAAGATTTTTCTTACTATCTAAAAAAATTTCTGAATTAATATTATTTTTTCTCAAGATATCTAAAATTTCGTAATAATTTTTTAAATATTTTTCATCCATTACGCAAACAATGACTGGTTTTTGATCATCTAATTGGACTTGATTTATTTGAGACATAGCAAACAAAAGTCTATCAACCCCGATGCTAACACCTGTTCCAGGTATATCGACACCTTTAAATCTTGAAATTAACTTATTATATTGCCCACCAGAGCATACGCTGCCAATATCAATTTCTTTACCTTTGCTATTTGTTGTTTTAAAATTTAGATTTGTCTCAATACAAAAACCATCATAATACGCTAATCCTCTAACTATTGTGAAATTTGCTTTGACTAACTCAGAATAATTTCCAAAATCTAGAACCTCAAATAAATCCTCAAGCTCTTTAATCCCTTCTTGTGTAAGAGTATTTTTACAATCTTGTTTGAGTTTTTTTAAATCTTTAATTTTTAAAAAGTTTAAAATTTTTGAAACTTGATCATCATTTAGATCAGCTCCTTTAGTTACCGCACCGCTTTTATCTTTTCTCTCTTTTTTTAATAGATCTTCAACTCCTTTTATTCCAAAATCTGGTTTATCTAATTTATCAATTGCTCTCATCACCTTGATCTCTTTATTTACAGGAATTTTTAGATCTTGAATTAAACCTTGTATAATCTTTCTATTACTTACATTAATTGTAAATTGATCTTTTTTTAAACCACATTCAATTAGAGTACTTGCAACCAGATCACATAATTCAGCATTTGCTTGCGCTGGATTTACGTTGCCTACAATATCACAATCGGCTTGAGTAAATTCTCTGAAACGTGCATTACCAGACTTTTCATTTCTAAATACATTTTGAATGGCGTATCTTTTATAAATTGATGGAAGTTTCTGATTATTTTGGGCAACAAATCTTGCTAAAGGACTGGAAAGATCGTATCGAAGAGTAATATTCTTTTCACCATCATTAAAAGAAAAAACATCAGACATAGGATTACTATCATCCTCTGCAAGAAAGGATCCTATATTTTCTGCAATTTCAAATGATGGGGTTTCTAAAGGATCGAAACCATATTTAATAAAATTATTCTCAATGACTTTTAATAGTCTTTTTTTGAGAATTAATGTTTTATTCCACCTATCTTCAAAACCTGAAGGTAATCCAGGAATTAATTTATTTTTTTCACTCATTTTTTGGTACCTTGAGTAGGTTACGCTCCTACGACTTCGGATCCACAAACCGACGTGATACTATTTCACCATCAAGGCATATCCTTTTTTGTTTTATCTTATTTTGTTGTTATTTAAAATTATAATATAAATGATTATTCGCTAGCTTTAGCCAGCATGGAAGTGAGCGTGCACAACTCTACTAGTTCCTTTAAGAGCTTTTCTTAAAGTACTTTTTGATGCTAATTTGTTTATCTCAAATTTTTTCATTGACAGCTTTTTAGACAAAAAAAACGATATTGCAACCCCTAAAAGAAAAAGGACGTATATCCACTAGTAGATATATCGCCCTTTTTATAATTTTAGAAAATTAGTCTAATTTTTTTAAATTTACTGCTGAAGGGCCTTTGGGACCATCTTCAAGAGTAAATTCTATTTTATCACCCTCATTAAGATATCTCATGCCCGCTGCTTTAACTGCGCTTGCATGTACAAACGCATCTTTTTCTTTATCGTCTCTTTCGATAAAGCCGTAACCTTTTTTGCCGTTAAACCACTTTACTTTTCCTTGTATTGTACTCATCTTATTCACTCGCCTTTTTGTTATTTATTATTATACAAGGTTAGGTTCTTTTAAATTAATTTCAAGATGTTTTGATGGTGCCTCGGGAAGGATTCGCACCTCCGACACAAGCCTTTTCAGGGCTCTGCTCTACTCCTGAGCTACCGAGGCAAAAGGTCAACCCCTAAAGATTATTCTGCCTTTTGTGAGGTCATACGGAGTCATTTCGACTGTCACATTATCACCTTGTAATACTCTAATTCTGTTTTTTCTTAATTTGCCTGCTGTATGTGCTGTTACAACATGACCGTTTTCAAGCTGAACTCTAAACATGGCATTTGGAAGTAAATCAGTTACCTTGCCTTTGAATTCAAGTAAGTCTTGTTTTGACAAATTTATTTTCTCCTTATTCTTTTTTTTACAGATTGAGCATGTCCTGCTAACCCTTCGTAATTTGCAAGAGTTATAACTGATGGCCCAAGACTTTCAATACCCTTTTTTGATAAGTTTATGTAAGAAATTCTTTTATAAAATTCATTGACACTTATACCACTAGAATATTTTGCAGATCCATTAGTTGGCAATATATGATTTGATCCAATATTATAATCTGTCATTGCCATAACAGCATATTTTCCCAAGCATATTGAACCAGAATTTTTAATTTTTGGTATGAAGGATTTGTAGTTTTTTACGTTCAATTCCAAGTGTTCAGGTGCAATTTTATTTACGATATTAATTATTTTACTATCTTTAGCAACATACATTAAAATTCCATTTCTCTTTAAACTTTTTTTTGCCACAGACTCTCTTGGAATACTTTTTAATTGTTTTGAAACTTCCATCTGGACTTTACTAACTAGTTTTTGGTCTTTTGAAATCAATATACATTGCGCTTGAGGATCATGTTCTGCTTGACCAATTAAATCACTTGCAGCCCATTCAGGATTTGAGAATTTATCACAAACAATAGTTATTTCAGAGGGCCCTGCAGTCATTCCTTCTATTCCAACATCTCCAAAAACTTCTTTTTTTGCGGCTGCTACATATGAATTCCCAGGTCCAACTATTTTATCAACTCTTTTAATTTTTTTTGTTCCATAAGAAACAGCTGCTATAGCAGATGGACCACCAATAGAGTAAATTTCTTTTATTTTACATTTTCTTGCTGCGTATAAAACAGCCGGATTTTGGTTTCCCTTGAAACCTGGGTTTATCATTACAATTCTTTTAACTCCCGCAACAATTGCTGGTATAGCACTCATAAGCACACTTGATGGATAAGATACAAGTGAACCAGGAACATAAATTGCCACAGACTCTAATGGTAAATATTTATATTCAAGTTTATTTTTGAATTTATCTGTATACGAAATATTCTTAAATTTTTGCAAAGAATGAAATTTGTAAATTCGATTGTAGGCTGTGTCGATCGCTTTTTTTACCTTAGGATTTAATGACTTTATTAACTTAGTAATTTTTTTGGAACTAGGAATAATTGTAGTATTTTGATTAAATTTCCTTTCATATTTAATTAATGCTTTATCACCATTCTTTTTTACGTCATTAATAATATTAGTCACAGAAACTTTGTCAGATTTTATACTTTTTCTCCTTTTAAACAGTAAATAATCCAAATTTTTATCAAAATTCTTAGTTTTACTATTTAGTATTTTCATAATTATTTAATTTCGTTTTGATCCTCAAGCCGAGCTTCGATAGTTTCTGTCGTCAAAGCTATGTGAGCATTATTATTAAAAATAAGATTTATTTCATAATCATCATTATTTTTCAAATAATCAATTCCAATTAATTCTAAAACTAAATCTTTGTTTGATTGATTGATATTTTTTGATCTTACTTTATCAACAAAATCAAATCTACAAATACTATTAATTTTCTTACCCTCTTGATCGGTTTCAATTTTAGTTCTTTCAATTGATAACAAAAAAACCTTATTAGATGCCAGATACTTTATATCTGTCACTTTAACTTTTGCGCCAGAGCTACAAGCAGAAATCATTTGTAGCCCCTCTTGATCATTCGCAATTATTTTTGCTAAATATTTACTCATTATTTCAATCTTTTAATTTTAACACCAATTTTTTGTAATTTATTTTCAATATTTTCATATCCTCTCTCCAAGTGATAGACTCTTCCAACAATACTTTTACCATTCGCCACTATTGCGGCTAATACTAAAGCAACACTGGCTCTTAAGTCACTAGACATTAATTCAGCACCAATAAATTTGGTATTGCCCTCAATCAATGCTTTATTATTTTGAATATTTATTTTCGCGCCTAGTCTTTGCAACTCAGCAACATGCATAAATCTATTCTCAAAAATACTTTCAGTTATAGAACTTTTCCCAATACTCTTGCACATTAATACCATTAATTGAGCTTGAAGATCTGTCGGAATACCTGGAAATTCTTTGGTTTTTATATTTTGAATAGGTTTGATTTTGTCAGGTCCTTTTATAAAAATTTTGTTATCCGAAGTTTTAATCTTTGCCCCAACTTTTTTTAATAGTTCTATTTCGGTATTAATTATTTTTGGGTCTAAATTTTTAATTTGTAGATTACCTTTAGCAAGCGTTGCCGCTACACAAAAAGTTCCCGCCTCTATTCTATCAGCCATAACAGAATGACTTGTTTGATTGAGAGAATTAACCCCTATGATGGTGCAGGTTCTTCCAGACCATTTTATATTTGCACCTGCTTGAATTAAGAATTTTGTTAAATCTTTAATCTCAGGTTCCACAGCACAATTTTTCAAAATTGTTTTGCCTCTAGCTAAACATGCAGCTATTATAGAATTTTCTGTAGCGCCTACACTAATTTTAGGAAACTTTATTTTTTTGCCTTTAAGTCTTCCATTTGATTTGGCTAAAATATAACCATCTCGTATTTTATATTCCATTCCTAACTTCTTTAATGCACTAAGGTGATAATTTACAGGTCTCGCACCTATTAGACATCCACCAGGCAAAGATGTTTTAGATTTATAAAATTTAGAAATTAATGGACCTAACACTAATATTGAACCTCTCATCGTTTTTACAAGTGAATAACTTGCAAAAGTTTTCATATTCTTTTTATTAATAATTTTTGCAGTTTTTTTGTCTTTAGATAAAATTATTTTTGACCCAAGAGATTTTAATAAATTAAGCATGGTATCTATATCTCTTACTCTAGGTAAATTTTTAATAATTACTGGTTTGTCAAATAATAAAGTTGCTGCAAGAATTGGTAGAGAAGCATTTTTAGAACCTGAAATCGAGACTTTACCCTTGATTTTACAAGGACCATTGATCAGAAATTTATCCATAAATTACTTTTTTATTTTAGCAACCTGTATGGTGGTTTGTCCCTGATATTTACCGTTTTTTGATTTATATGTTGTTTCTGGCTGTGTATCTGATTTAAAAAATAAAAATTGAGCAATACCCTCATTTGAATAAATCTTTGCAGGATTAGGAGTAGTGTTGCTTAATTCGATTACAATATTACCTTCAAATTCATTTTCAATTGGCGTTACATTACAAATAATTCCTGTTCTCGCATAAGTACTTTTTCCAACACAAATACAAAGAACATCTTTTGGTATTCTAAAATATTCAATGGTCTTAGCCAATACAAATGAATTTGGTGGAATTATACAATAAGGCCCCTTTCGCTCTATAAAGTTTTCATCAGAAAAGTTTTTTGGATCCACTAGCGAACTATTGACATTTGTAAATATTCTGTACTCATCAGAAATTCTGACATCGTAACCCATGCTACTTAGTCCATATGATATTTTCCCCTCAGAGACTTGATGATCCAAAAATGGTTCGATCATCTTATGCTCTTTACACATTTTTTTTATCCAAGAGTCTGGCTGAATGGACATTATTTTGTTTTCTTTTTATTTTTTTTTTGAAATATTTTTCTCTTTTTTAAATTTTTCCTAAGCGCAATGCTTAGGCGCTCATTTTTATTTTTAGTAATCATTCTTTATTTGGATTGGTAAGGAAATCTAAAGTTATTGGTTTAGATGCATCTAAAGCTTTATCCTTATTATCATCTTTTTTAGGGCCTTCTTTTGCTAATCTTTTTGCTTTTTTTTCAGCAAGTTTTTTCTCTCTTTTCGCTTGCTTTTCCATAAGCTTGGCACTTTTGGTTGATTTATAATCGTAATGAATACCCATAAAATTTCCTTGGTAAGATATAAATCATATTAATCAAAAAATTAAGGCAATAATTTGGAAAAAATGCTCTATTATCAATAAAAATAGAATTGATCCAAACGCTCCTATAGTTAAATGGCATAACGTGTCCATGGTAAGGATAAATTCCAAGTTCGATTCTTGGTGGGAGCACCACTAATTTTTATAAAAAGACTTTCTAAGAAAAATTGTAATCAAAACTAAACTAAAAAAGGCTAAAATTGGAATATATATTTCAGGTGAAAAAATTATATCTGTAATTTTAGGAACTTGTGAATTTTGTTCTATTACTTTTTCCAAACCACTACCTAAAGAAACAGCTAAAAAAATTTGAGGTATAATTCCTATTAATGATGCGAAAAAAAAATTTTTTATCCTAACATCAAAAATTGTAGGCAAAATACAACTAAGTTGCCAAGGTATTCCTCCAATAAATCTATATATTAAAAGATAATAAAATTCAGACTTTTTAAATTTTCTCTCTAGATTTTGATATCTATTTAAAAATTTATCTCTAATTAGATCTTTTAAAAAATAATTTCCAAAAATATAAAGAAATGTTGCACCAACACTCATACCTATGACCACAATTATAGTACCTAACCATTTGCCAAAAATGAATCCTCCCAATAATGCAATTGGAGAACCAAAACCTAAAAATGGAAAAACCCATAATATTGTGAAAATTAGAAAAATTACGGATATTAAAAACAAATTAGAATTTTTTAATTTTAAAAAATACAATCTGTTTTCTTTAATGAAGTCATAAGAAGTTATTTCTTGGATACTAAATTTTGAAAAAAACAATAATACAAATATAGTAAGTAAAACTAAGTATGATAAACCTATTATTATTTTAGTTTTCTTAGCTTTTTCCATCATGGTTCATGGTATTTATAAATCTTCTATTTGCTATTTATATATTTAATTATTATAAAGGGCGAAATTTTATATAAATTTAACCACTTTTATGAAAAGAACATATCAACCATCTAGGAAAAAAAGAAGCCGAACCCATGGTTTTAGATCAAAAATGAAAACCAAGGGAGGTAGAAAACTTTTGAAAAGAAGAAGAGCTAGAGGAAGAAAAAATTTAACAGTATCCTCCACTGTTAGAAGAAGAAGAAAATAAAGCCAGCTTAATGAAAAGCAAAATTGTTGCTCTTTCAAAGAATGAAGACTTTAAAACTTTGCTCAAAAAGAAAAAAGTATCAAACAGATATGTAACAATTTTTTTTGGTAATATTGATAAAAAAAATAATCAAAAACTTAATATTTCTTTTGTAACTAAGAAGAAGATAGGGAATGCTGTAAAGAGAAACAAAATAAAGAGAAGACTAAGGAATATTATGAATGACGCTGTTAAAGAAATATCTCTAAAATATCACTATTCATATCTTGTTATTGCTAAGTCAACTATGCTAAATAATGAATTTAAAATTATAAAAGAAACCTTATTTCAGGATTTTAAAAAAATTAAATAATGAATATTTTTACAATTATATTTATAAAATTAATTCAGGGTTACAAATACCTAATAAGTCCATTACTTGGTAACTCTTGTAGGTACTTTCCATCTTGTTCTGATTATAGCATTGAAGCATTAAAAACTTATGGTTTTTTTAAGGGTGGATATTTAAGTTTAAAAAGAATTCTTTCATGCCACCCTTTTAAAGAAGGTGGAATTGATCCTGTAAAAAAAGAAATAAAATTTAAAAAATAATGGACTCTAAAAATACAATAGCAGCTATAGCTTTATCATCTGCTGTAATTGTTTTATGGGCATTATTCTTTGTACCAGAAAAATCAACAATGGATCAAAAAATTGTTGAAAAAGAAAAAATTGAACAAAGAGGTGATGCACCAAGTTTAGAGCAAAAGGAAACTCAAGTTACAATTTCACGAGATGATGCATTAAAACAAAGCGAAAGAATTCAATTTGAAAATGATAATATTATGGGTTCAATATCATTAAAAGGTGCATCAATAGATGATTTAACTTTCAAAAATTATAAAGTAACCCTTGATAATGAACAAAGAGTAACTTTACTAGGACCTCGAAATATTAAGGAAGGATATCTAATAGATAGTGGTTTTGTTACTTCTGATAAAAATGTTGATGTTCCTAACTCAGATACAATTTGGTCGATAGAAGGTAATAACAAACTCACAGACGGGTCTCCAATAAAACTATCGTGGTCCAACGAACAGGGGCTAAAATTTGAAAAAACAATATCATTAGATGGTAAATACCTTTTTACTGTTAAACAAAAGATAATTAATGAGAGTAATAATAAATATGATTTTTACTCATATGGACAAATAATAAGAAATGAAATTCCAGAAATAATTGATTTTTTAATTCTTCATGAAGGTCTCATTGCAACTTTAGATGATGAGTTAATAGAAGAGGATTATGATGATATTCAAGAAAAGAAGTTTACTAAAGTAGCAAATAAAGGGTGGTTAGGGATAAGTGATAAATATTGGATTACTTCTTTAATACCACCAAAAGATAAAGAGTTTAAAACAACATTCGACTATAAAAATAAATTTAGAGCAAATTTTATTTCTACAGATCCTTTGGCATTAAATGAAAAAAGTTCAATCGAAGAGGAATTACAAATTATTGTTGCTGCAAAAAGAGTGGATGTGATAGACGGATATGCTGAAAAACTCAACATAGATAAATTTGATTTAGTTATTGATTGGGGATTTTTATACTTCATAACCAAGCCTCTATTTTATGGAATTGATTATTTCTTTAAACTACTTGGAAACTATGGTTTAGCAATTATAGCTATCACTATTTGTATTCGTTTAGTTTTTTTCCCATTAGCTAACTTTTCATTTAAAAGCATGGCAAAAATGAAAGTTCTTCAACCAGAAATGGTTCGTCTAAAAGAGTTGTATAAAAATGATAAAATGAAACTCCAACAAGAAATGATGGCTCTTTACAAAAAAGAAAAAGTAAACCCAATGTCAGGTTGTTTGCCAATTCTTGTTCAAATACCTGTATTTTTCGCATTATATAAAGTTTTGTTTGTCACTATTGAAATGAGACAAATGCCATTCTATGGATGGATTCATGATTTAAGTGAGAGAGATCCTACAAGTATATTTAATATTTTTGGTTTATTGCCCTACGACGTTCCAAGTTTCTTGGTTATCGGAGCTTGGCCAGTAGCAATGGGAGTTTCGATGTGGGTGCAACAAAAATTAAATCCCGCACCTACTGATCCAATGCAGGCTAAAATTTTTGCTTTCTTCCCGCTTTTCTTAACTGTAATACTCGCACCATTCCCGAGTGGGTTAGTTATTTACTGGACTGTAAATAATATTTTAACAATGGCTCAGCAAGTATTTATTATGAGAAGAACAACAGTCAAAACGACAACCTAAATTTTAATTTAAAATAAATTAATGGACTTAAAAAAAATTCTTCCTGAAAACGGGCCCCCAATAAACGAGGTTAATAAATACATAGAAAAATATAAAAATGACTTGATTGTCATTAAATATGGAGGAAATGTTTTAATTGATAGAAATATCTTTGATAATTTTATTACTGATTTAAGTATCTTAAATGAATTAGGTCTTTCAGTTATTGTAGTTCATGGTGGAGGTCCAAGGATCAAGAGAGAATTGGATAAATCTAATATTCAATCAAAATTTATAAGAGGGTTAAGAGTCACTGATGAAAAAATTATAAACATTGTTGAGTCAGTCTTAATAGATTTTAACAATGATATTGTTAGCTCTTTGAACAAAAAAAATACAAAAGCGGTCTCCATCCACACTAAAAAAGATAATATTATTGAGGTCGTACCAGAGGCAAAAGAACTAGGTTTTGTTGGTCTACCAAATAAGATTAATAACGATATTTTATTGGATATAATTCGACAAAATAAAATACCGATTATTTCACCACTAGGCTTAGATAAGAACAATCAAACACATAATATTAATGGTGATACTGCGGCAATGGCTGTAGCCAAATCTGTCAAATCAAGGAGATTACTATTGATGACAAATGTTGATGGTGTTTTAAATAAAGAAAAAAAACTTATAGATGAAATATCCTCATCCGAAATATTAGAGATGGTAAAAGATGAGACAATCACTGAAGGAATGATACCCAAAATAAATGCTTGTCTAGATGCTGTTAATAATGGAGTTACAGCAGCAGGTATAATTAATGGTACAAAACAACATTCTTGTTTATGGGAAATTTTCTCAGACAAGGGATCAGGTACATTAATAAGAAAATGAACTTAAAAGAAAAAAAATATTTGCTACTTGATCTTGATGGTGTTTGTTATGGAAAGCATAATAACTATTCTTTAGAGCGTGTATTTGGTCAAGTTTCAAAGAGGATGACACAATTTATATCTGAAAAGCTTAAAATTGGTAAAGATAAAGCTAAAGAATTACAAACAAATTATTTCTATAAATATAATACATCATTAAGAGGATTAATGGTCCATAATGGAATATCACCAGATGAATTTTTATCTTACGTCCATGAAATTGATTTATCATTTATGAAAGAAGATAAAATTATGAGAAATGAGCTTAAACAATTAGATATGGAAAAATTTATCTTCACTAATGGTAGTGCTGAACATGCTGCTAATATTTTAACTCACTTGGGTGTGTATGATTTGTTTGGAAGAGATAAGGTTTTTGATATTAAAGACGCTGGTTATGTACCTAAACCAGAAGCAGAAACCTTCGACTTAATGGTAAAAAAATTTGGTATAAATCCAAAAGAGACTATCTACATTGAAGATATAGCTAAAAATTTAAGTATAGGTCACGAACGAGGCTGTACAACTGTTTGGTTAATTAATGATGAGCATTTTGGAAAAATGGATGCAGACAAAGATTTTATTTCACACAAAATTGAAAATCTGTCTTTATTTCTAAAAGAAATAAGGCTATTAAAAAGTAATTAATTATGTCTTTAGAAAAAATAATCAATGATGCTTGGGAAAATAAAGATCAGGTAAACCAAAATTCTGATCAAAATTTAAAAGATGCTATTAACCAAGTTATTGCTGATTTAGATAGTGGTAAATCAAGAGTTGCTGAGAAAATAAATGGAGAATGGGTAACTCATCAGCACCTTAAGAAAGCTATAATGTTAAGTTTTAGAATTTACCCAATGGAAAATTTAAATGGTCCTTATAGTAGTTGGTATGATAAATCACATTTATTAAAAGGTAAAACTGCAGGATGGACCAAAGCTGATCATGAAAAAGCAGGTTTTAGAATGGTTCCGAACTCACCAGTAAGAAAAGGTTCATTTGTCGGAAAAAACGCTGTTCTTATGCCATGTTATGTAAACATTGGAGCATATATTGACGAAGGAACGATGATAGATACTTTTGCAAGAGCTGGTAGTTGTTGTCAGATAGGTAAGAATTGCCATATTTCTGCAGGTTCGGGTGTTGGTGGAGTTCTAGAGCCCGCGCAAGCTTTACCAACAATCATAGAGGATAATGTATTTCTTGGAGCGATGTCAGAGGTAGTTGAAGGCGTAATTGTTGGAGAGGGTTCAGTTTTAAGTATGGGTATGTATATTGGTCAATCAACTAAAATAGTTGAAAGGAAAACTGGGAAAATTACTTATGGTAAAATACCACCTTATTCAGTTGTAGTTCCAGGCTCGTTGCCTGATAAAAATAATTCTTCTGCACCCTCCTTGTATTGTGCAGTAATAATTAAACAAGTTGATGAAAAAACAAGATCTAAAACTTCTATTAACGACCTCTTAAGAGACTAAAAATGAAAACTTTAAATGAGTTAAAATTAGCTAAAGAGCTAATCAGATTTCCTTCTATCACCCCAGTTGATGCTGGGGTAATGAAATTTTTAGAAAAAAAATTAAAAAAATTAGGTTTCAAAACAAAAATATTGGAATTTAAAGAAAGAGGATTTCAGCCTGTGAAAAACTTGTATGCAAGATTAGGATCTAAGAAACCAAATTTTATGTTTGCAGGACATGTTGATATTGTCCCTCCAGGAAAGATTAAGGATTGGACAGTAAATCCATTTAAACCATCTATCAAAAAAGGCCATTTAATTGGGAGAGGTGCAAATGATATGAAAAGCTCTGTTGCAGCTTTTGTGTCTGCTGTAAGCACTTTTTTATCAAAAAATAGAAAATTCAACGGATCAATAAGTTTACTTATTACAGGAGATGAAGAAGGTGATGCAGTAAATGGCACCAAAAAAGTTGTAGATTATTTAAAAAAAAGGAAAGAGAAAATTAACTTTTGTCTTGTTGGTGAACCAACAAATCCAAATAAATTAGGTGAAATGATAAAGATTGGACGTAGGGGTAGTTTAACTGGTAAATTAAATATTTTTGGTCAGCAAGGCCATGTTGCTTATCCTCATAGAGCTAATAATCCCTCAACTATTATTGTAGAAATTTTAAAAGAATTAAAAGATATTAAATTTGATAGAGGATCAAAAAACTTCCAACCTACAAACTTAGAGGTTACAAAAATAAATATAAATAATAACGCTGATAATGTTATCCCGGCTATGGCTGAGGCAACATTTAATATAAGGTTCAATAATAAACATTCGTCAAATTCTATTAAAAATAGACTTAATAAAATTTTTAAAAAAATAACCAAGAAAAATAAATCAAAATTTAAAATTGATTATAGAGTTTCAGGTGAGGCATTTCTAACAAAGCCAAATGAAACAACGCACATGATACAAAATATCATAAAAAAAGTGACCAAAATTAAACCAAAGCTATCTACTACAGGTGGAACCTCAGATTTAAGATTCATAAGAAAAATATCACCTGGATTAGAATTTGGGCTTGTTGGAAAAACAATGCATAAAGTCGATGAAGCCGTATCTTTAAAAGATTTGAAAAATCTTAAGAAAATTTATGAAAACATTTTAATAAATTATTTTAAATGAAAACAGCGATCATAAATTCTGACTCCTATGAGAAACATAACACTGGCGATGGTCATCCTGAGCAGCCTAAAAGAGTAATTGCTATAAAAGAAAAGTTAAAAAAAAGAAAAGACCTAATCTGGGATAAGCCAGATAATGTTCCTGATGATATATTGTCTATGACACATTCAAAAGACTATATAAATAATTTAAAAGACTCTTTTCCTCAAAAAGGCCTTAAGTTTCTAGATGGCGATACTGTTGTATCACCCGAAAGTAAAAAAGCAGTTTTTGATGCTGCAGGCTCAACAATAAGAGCAATAGATGGAATAGAGAGTAATCAATTTAAAAATGCATTCTGTTTGGCTAGACCACCTGGGCACCATGCTGAAAAAAATAAAGCCATGGGATTTTGTTGTATATCAAATGCGGGGGTAGCAACGAACTATTTATTTAAAAAATATAAATACAAAAGAATTGCCTGTGTAGATTTTGATGTGCACTGGGGTAACGGAAATTATGATGTTATGCGTGATAATAAAAATTCATTATATATTTCTACACATCAATATCCTTTTTATCCTGGAGGTGGAACAGATAAGGATAAAGGAGACTTTAACAATTCATTGAATATCCCTTTGCCCGCTGGCACAAACTCAGAAGAGTACTTTAATGCATTTGATAGAGTGTTAGAAAGATTAGTACAATATAAACCAGATTTTCTTATATTTTCAGCAGGTTTTGATGCACATAAAGATGATCCATTAGCTCAATTTCAACTAAGTTCAAAAGATTTTTATGAAATTACTAAAAGAACATTAACAGCTACTAATAAGTTTACTGCAGGTAAAGTTGTTTCTATACTTGAGGGTGGATATGATTTAAATGCCTTAGCAGAAAGCGCTAATGAGCATGTTAATGCATTGGTAGAATTCAATTGATAAATATCTAACTCATCATAAATCACCTTCATGAAACTATACAAAATAAGAAAATCAAAAATTGATAATAAAGGTCGTGGACTTTATGCTACTAAAGATATCTCAGAAGGTACAAAAATTATTAATTACTTAGGAAAAATAATTACAAATAAAGAGGTTGAAGAGTCAGACAAATATGACAACAAAAAACCTATTTATCTATTTACATTAAATAAAAAATATACTTTGGATGGTGATTTCTCATTTAATATTGCTGGATTAGTAAATCATAGTTGTGATGCCAACGCACGTTATGATGGTAAGGGTTTAAAAATTTGGATAACAGCTGATAGAGATATTCAAAAAGGTGAAGAGATAACTTGCGATTATGGATTTAGTTTTGATAAAGAAGATTACAAGCAATTTCCATGTAAATGTAGATCAAAGAATTGTTGTGGTTTTATAATTCGTGAGGAAAGTCGTTGGAGAATTCATCGTAAATTTGCGATGAGTAATAAAAAAAAAATTAATAAATAACGCGCGTTAAATAGAGACCTTGTGATGGTGCGGGTGGTGCACATAATTCTCTTTTTTTAGACTCCATTACATTTACAAATTTTTTTAATGTCCATTTTTTTTCCCCGACATATTTTAAACAACCAACCATGGACCGGACTTGCTGTTGTAAAAAAGATTGGGATCTAAATTCTATTTCTATCTTATCTTTTGTAGATTTGATTTTTACTAATTTCATTGTTTTTATTGGACTTTTAGCCCTGCAACTTGATTTTCTAAAAGTACTAAAATCAATAGTTCCTATTAATTTTTTTGCACTTTTCCTCATTAATTTTAAATCAAGATCTTTCATAATGTGCCAGCCTCTATTTTGATCTAAAACTGGACTGCTGATCCGATTTATAATCACATAATTATAAACTCTCATTTTAGCTGAAAATCTGGCATGAAAATTTTTACTTCTTTTTTTAATCTTAAGTATTGCTATTCCATCTTTATTCAAAAAGTGATTGATTGATTTTAAAAACCTATCAATTTTGATAATCCTATTTTTACAATCAAAATGTGCTGACTGTTCTTTAGCATGTACACCAACATCTAATCTTCCAGCCCCATATATTATGATTTTTTCTTTTAAAAGTTTTGAAATTTTCTCTTGTAATAACCCCTGGACAGTTTTTCCTTTTTTTTGAATTTGCCACCCCCTAAAATTAGTGCCCTCATATTCAATTAATATTTGATACCTAAACATTTGATAACTTTGAGCCCTTTTTAATTTGAGAACCCAACATGAATTCGCTAATTTTTTGTGGTCTTTTTCCTTGTCTTTGAATTTCGAGAACCTTAATAGATTGGTTTTTATTACATGCTACTTCCAGCTGATTTGAAATTATTTCTCCAACTTGACCTATGCCATTACCAATTTCTGCTTTCAAAATTTTATATCTCTCGCCATTAAAACTAAAAGAGGCACCTGGGGAGGGAAATAATCCGTTTATTTTTCCAATTATTTTAGAAGCATCCTCGTCCCAATCAATCCGTGACTCCTCCTTATCAATTTTTTTTGCATAAGTAGCTTTTGAATGATCCTGATCAATAAACTTCGCCTTATCTTCAAGTATATCATCCACATTATCTAAAATTTTTTCAGCAGCTAAAGCGGATAGTTTTTCTGAAATTTCTTGAGCATTTTGGTTTTGATCTATTTTGATTTTATAAATATTACTAACTGGTCCGCTATCCAATTCTTTTTTGATCTTCATAATACTTATGCCCGTTTCAGGATCTAAATTCATGATTGATCTCTGGATTGGCGCTGCGCCTCGCCAACTAGGTAGAATTGAGGCGTGAACATTTACAAAACCTTTTTTAGTTAAGTTTAAAAAATTTTCAGGAATTATTTGTCCATATGCACACACTATTGCAAGATCGGCATTTAATTCTTTTAAAAATTCATACTCCTCATGATTATCTTTAAGTGTCTTGGGTGTTCTATAATCTATATTTAAAGTTTCAGAGATACCCTGAATTGGACTTTTGTTAATTTTTTGTCCTCTATGAGATTTTTGCGGTGGTTGAGTAAAAACCACAGAAATATTATAACCATTTTGATATAGAGATTTTAAGATAGGAACACAAAATATTGGTGTACCCATAAAGATAATCTTATTTGCCATCTTTAAACTACTATTCTGTCTGGATTTTTTTTAATTTTTGAAATTTTTTTTATAATAAAATCTTTCTTTAATTTTGATAAATGGTCAATAATTAATTTTCCATCTAAATGATTTATTTCATGTTGAATACAAGTAGATAAAAGCCCATCACATTTAAGATTTTTCTTCTCTCCCATTTCGTCAACATATTCCACCTCACAAATTTTTGGTCTCTCAATTTCAATAAAAGTTTCAGGTATTGATAGACAACCCTCTTCGTAAACCGATGTCTCTTCGCTTAAGTTTTTTATTACAGGATTGATTAATGCTATTGGTTGATTTTCTTCATCCTTACTTGAAACGTCAACAACTAAAACTCTTTTTAGTATACCTACTTGAACTGCAGCAAGACCAATTCCTTTGGAGTGGTACATTGTTTCAAATAAGTCTTCAATTAATTTTTTTTCATTAATTCCAACTTTTTCAATTGGATCAGATATTTTTTTTAATATTTCATCTGGAACAGTAACAATTTCTTTAAGCATAATAAATAATTAAACTAATTTTTAAACTTTTAAAGGAAGAACTTTAAGCAATATCTTATTTCTCATCCAATCAATATTAAGCTTATTGAGAGTTGTTATTATAAAATAAATTGTATCTTCATCTATTCTGTCAATTTCATCTTGTCCAATCACTTCAGCAATTCTCAAAAGCGCTAAACCAGTTTCACTATTATTAATCATAATTTGTATGTCTGTAGGAATTTCATTTTCATCAATTTGATATAAATCATCGTATTTTTCTGAAATTTCAATTCCATCATATCTTAACGACTCTAAAAATATAATATCTTTTTTAGATAGAAAATATTTTTTGTTTTTTTTTATCTTTTTTAAAAAATTATTTGTGTCTTTAGAAATTTTGGAACTAGCATAATCACCGTTAAAGTAATTAATTAGTTTTGATTGATGCATTATGTCATTGTTAAACTTAATTTTTTTATCTTCATCCTTTTCAATTTGAATATTTGTATAATAAAAACTTGTTAAATTATCTGGTATATCTACTGGATTAATTTTCTCGAGAAAGATTTTCAATTCTAAATCAAACGCTTTGTCTAAATCATCATCTTTAAAGGAATTTTTTAATAATCTTAATAACTTTAATTTTTCTACCATTTCTGACTCGAGTAAAATTTTCTGATAAATTAGAGCCCTCCCTTCAATTTTAGAGAGTTTTTTATATTCATTTTGAGCATTGAGAAGTTGATTAAAATTAAATTGGAATCTTTTATATAAATTAAATAATTCTTTTTCTGGATAATTTTTATCATGAACAGCTTTTTCTATAGTTCCTATTTTCTCAATTTCTGAAACATCAATTTGTTTAAATGAACCTAGTAAATTTGCAGATGAAAGATATTTCCAAATTATTTTTTTAGTTTTATCGTTAGGTTCGAAATTAAAATTAGGATTTGTTTGATGGGCTAAGTAAAAATCAAATATTGATTTTTCAGATACTGAATCATCAATTTTTTTTGTGTATTTTAGTAAATAATTTATTTTTTTCTCGAAATATTCATCTTTAAAGCCTGTTTCTTTTTTTAAATCTAAAATTAGTTGTGCTTCTTCTCTTTTACTATTTTTAATCAAACAATAGATATTAAATTTGGATAAATACTCATCTGTAATTAATTCATTATTTTTTGAAAATACACTGCAAGCTTTGTCAATTTTTGAATTGGAAAGATGTTCATCCACAAGATATTTTGTGAGTTCTGGGTGTAAATTAATTATTTGATTTTGAATTAAATATTCTTCGATTAAATCTAGGTTTGAGTTTTTTATTAACCAATCTGACTTTAATTTAAGAAATTTGTTATCTGATATATTTTTTTTGGGACTATGAGCATTTATTAAGAGTGAAGTATTAATGATTTCAATTGCATCATTAGAAAGATCCATCTTATTTAGTTTTGTAAGCAAATTTTCTAATTGGTCTCCATCTGAATTAGCCCACATATCTACATTGAGACCATAGTCTTCAGGGTCATATAATCCGATTATTTTAATTTCTTTTGTATCAAACTTTTCATCAAGATTAATAATTGATTTTTGATTTTGATTTTGCATTCCAAATACACTTGGCTCAATACTCTCTTGTAATATATTTTCTCCATTTAAAATTTCTGAATTGTTAGTTGTATTTTTTTCTTCAATTTCTTTTTTATCTATATTCCAGATATCAACTGGTTTTTCTTCTGTACTAGCAATAGAAGTGAAAAATAAAAAAAATAAAATTAAAAAATTTTTTTTATTTAACGATTTTGAAATTTTCATTAGGAATAGTTTTATCTATATCTTTTTTAGGAGCTGGAAAATCAATCTTGTTTAGTAAAAAAATAATTAGAAAAAAGACAAGCAAAAGTAAAACTAATTTAGTTACAATACCCACAATACTTCGGCTTGAACTTGTTTTTTTTATAAATTGCATATACTTTTAACTAATTTCAAATTAAGACATATTTGTGGTTTTTCAATAAAGAAAATTATGAAATCTAATAGAAATATTGTTTTTTTAGGTATGATGGGATCTGGTAAAACATCTATCGGATTTTTAGTTTCAAAAAAACTAAAATTAGATTTTTATGATGTTGACCATTACATAGAAAATAAGCTTAAAATGAAAATTTCAAATATATTCAAAAACAAAGGTGAAGAATTTTTCAGAGAATACGAGGAAAAAATTACTTTAGAACTCATGAAAATTAAAGGAATAGTAGTGTCTCTAGGTGGTGGTGCTTTTTTAAATAAAAAAATAAGAAACGAGGTTTTAAAGAACCACATGTCTTTTTGGCTGAAAACCAAGGATGATATTTTAGTCCAAAGAATAAGAAAAAGTGCTAAAAGACCATTAGCTTATAATGTTTCTAATAGTGATCTACAAGATATGATAAAAAATCGTAATAAATATTATGCCAAAGCGCAAAATAAAATTGATTGTCACAATAAAACTAAAAAAGAAATTGTAGATAAAATTTTAGATATTATATGAAACCAATTAAATTAATAATTAAGACAAATTCTGAAAAATATCCAATATTTATTGGAAAAAATCTTATTTCAAAAATATCAAGTTTGATGGTCGATAATTCCATTAAATCAAAAAGATGTTTATTGGTAGTTGACAGAAAAGTTCCTAAAAAATTTATTTCTGAAATAAAAAAAAAACTACGAAATAAAAAAATATTTTTATTCAATTTTAATGCCAACGAAAAAAATAAGAATCAAACTACTATAAATTCAATCTTAGAAATTTTACTGAATAAAAATTTTTCTAGAGAGGATAGTTTATTAGCAATAGGGGGAGGTATAACTGGAGACGTTGGTGGTTTTGCTGCAAGTTTATTTAAAAGAGGATTACATTTTATAAATATTCCCACAACCCTTTTGGCTCAAGTAGACTCGTCGATTGGTGGCAAAACAGGAGTAAATTCTAAGTATGGAAAAAATCTCATTGGTAGCTTCTATCAACCAAAATTAGTCATAAGTGATATAAATACTTTAAAAACACTTAATAAAAGAGAAATTGTTTGTGGATATGGTGAAATTTTAAAACACTCTATAATCTCTAGAAAAAAATTCTTTAAATATTTAGATCAGAATTTTGATGATATTACTAAACTTAAATCTCCTTGTATAGAAAAGGCAATATTTGAGAGTTGTAAAATTAAAAAGGATGTAGTTGAAAAAGATGAAAAGGAGAGCAACTTAAGAAAAAAATTAAATTTTGGTCACACTTTTGGTCATTCATTTGAAGCTTCATTGGGATATTCTAAAAGATTAAATCATGGTGAAGCTGTTATTTTAGGAATGATGATGGCTTTAAAATTTAGCATTAAGAATAAATTCCTAAATATTAATGATTATAAATTGATTTCTGAACATTACAAAAATTCAAAATTACCCTCGGATATTAAAAAATATTTTAAAAGTAAAGATCTTAATAAAATTATTAAATTTATGAAAACTGATAAAAAAAACAATTCTAATAAAATTAAGTTGGTATTATTAAAAAAAATGGGCCAAACAATTTTAAATCAAGAATACACAGTAAAAAATTTAAATGGATTCTTAAAAAATGAATTAATTGATTAAAATTTGAATAGAATGAATATATTTTTTTAATTCTTCATTTAAAATTTTATAAATCTTTTTATCACTATCAATTCTTTTCATTTGCTTTAGTTCCTTTGAAACTAAAGAAATTTTAAGATGAAATTTACCTGCCTGGTTTCCAGCGTGATTTTTATGGAGAAAAGATTTATCTTCAATTAAAATACTCTCCAAAGCAATTTGATTTTGTAATTTTTTTTTTACGATTGCAATTAAATCATTTATATTCATAAGTATAATTATATTATCATGAAAAATATTTGCGACTGGAATAATTGTAAAGAAATTGGTGAATATAAAGCGCCTGTTGAAAAGGATAATAGTAAAAAATATAGGATGTTATGTTTAGAACATGTTAAAGAATTTAATAAAAATTGGAATTATTTTTCTGGGATGAATGATGATCAAGTAATTAATTTTTTAAAATCAGATATGATTTGGCATAAACCTACTCAAAGTTTTAGTTCGTCTGATAATTTTTTTAAAGTTTTATGGAATAATACTTTAAAAGATGAAATGGATAATGATAAATTTAAAAGTGAATTCAATCATATGCGTCAATTTAAATTTGACCATAAAGATATTAAAGCCTTTAGTATATTAGGTGTTTCCGTGGGTTTAAAATGGCAAAAAGTTCAAGAAAAATTCAAAACACTTGTCAAAAAATTTCACCCTGATATGAATGCCGGAAATAAAAAATATGAAGAAAAACTAAAGTTAATTACTTTAGCTTACACGCAACTAAAAAATACATATAGGAAAAAAATTGACAACCAATCTTAACATTCAGCCAGATATCAAAATTTCATTAAAACAATCATTTGGGATTGATACTGAGATGGAAGTAGACGCATTCTCTGAAAAAAGCGAATATGTTCCAGAAATAGATAAAAATTATAAATTTGATAGAGATACTACACTTGCAATTGTCTCTGGATTTGCACACAACAAGAGAGTTCTAGTTCAAGGTTATCATGGTACAGGTAAATCTACACATATAGAACAAATTGCTGCTAGGTTAAATTGGCCTTGTATAAGAGTAAACTTAGATAGCCACATCAGCAGAATAGATCTGATTGGTAAAGATGCAATCGTCCTTAAAGAAGGAAAACAGGTTACACAATTTAATGAAGGTATTCTACCATGGTCAATTCAAAATCCAGTAGCTTTAGTTTTTGATGAGTATGATGCTGGAAGACCTGATGTAATGTTTGTTATTCAAAGAGTTCTTGAAGCCGAGGGTAACTTTACTCTCTTAGACAAGAATAAGGTCATAAAACAAAATAAATTTTTTAGATTATTTGCTACATCAAATACAGTCGGTTTGGGAGATACCACTGGACTTTATCATGGAACACAACAAATCAATCAAGGTCAAATGGATAGATGGAATATTGTAACAACACTTAATTACCTTAGTCTAGATAAAGAAATGGATATTATATTAGCGAAAAACAAATCTTTGAATAATCCTAAAGGTAAAGAAAAAGTATCAAATATGATAAAAGTTGCATCATTAACTCGAAAAGGATTTATAGCTGGTGACATAAGTACTGTAATGAGTCCAAGAACTGTATTGCATTGGGCTGAAAATGCAGAAATTTTTAAAGATGTAGGATATGCATTTAGAGTCACTTTTCTTAATAAATGTGATGAAATTGAAAAAAATACAATTGCTGAGTACTATCAAAGATGTTTCGGAGAAGAACTACCAGAGTCACTCGCAAATATTCAAATTTAAATGAAAAATAATAAAGCTGAAAACTTAAGAGAAAAACTTAAGCAAGCTTTAACTTCAACAGCTAAAGTGATTTCTAATGATATTCATCTTAAAACTATTGATAAAAAAAATAAAAAAGATTTGAATTTTGTTGATATTGAAAATCTTAACTCAAAAAGAGATTTCATTAAAGCTAGAGCAGAGTCTGACTCATCTGCTTTAAAAAAAAAATTTTCAAATGATGAGATTTATAAAAAGAATTTACCTTTAAATTCTTCATATAAGTCTCTTTATTCTATCGCAGAAAAAGTAAGATATGAATGCCTTGGCTCAGAAATGTTGAAAGGTATAGCAAAAAATCTTAAGGAAAATTATGATCAAATAATCCAATCAAAAAGAAAAGACCAATTAAATTCAAAAGAAGATGTTCCAGTAGTGGAAGCTTTTGAATTATATATGTTAAAGAAATTTCTAAACGTCGAATTAAATGACTTAACCAATAATATGTTAAATTTTTGGGAAAAAGACTTCGATAAAGTAATGAATAAACACATTGAATTTTTAAAAGAAAACTTAGAATATCAAAATGAATATTCCTCAAAGTTTTCAGAAATATTACAAGAAATGGATATTTTTAAAAATGAGGATAATGAAGAAACCAGGGAAGAAAATCAAGATGATGGTCAAAATAATCCTTCTAATGATGACCAAGACAACAATTCAGATGATACTAGAGATGAAAATGACAATGAAGAGACTGAAGCGAGCTTAGACTCTGAATATGACATAGATGAATACAAACTTGATGAACAACTAATTGATAGTGAGTCTGATCAAAAAAATAACGAACAAGTTATTCAAAAAAAATCAATTAATGATTTAAATACAGACTATAAGATCTTTACAACCCAGTTTGATGAAATAACAAAAGCAGAAAATTTAGAAAATTCTGATGAAGCTTCAAAATTAAGAAAAACTTTAGATCAACAATTAATAGGTTTTCAAGATGTCATTACCAAACTTGCAAACAAACTTCAAAGACAACTACTTGCAAAACAAAATAGGGCTTGGGAGTTTGATTTAGAGGAGGGGTTATTAGATAGTTCAAAATTACCAAGAATAATAATGGACCCTTATAATTCATTATCTTTTAAAAAAGAAAAAGATTTAGATTTTAAAGATACTGTCGTTACTCTTTTAATAGATAATTCAGGATCTATGAGAGGGAGACCAATTACAATTGCTGCGATTTGCGCTGATATTTTATCAAGAACCTTGGAAAGATGTTCTGTTAAAGTTGAAATATTAGGTTTCACAACTAAAAATTGGAAAGGTGGAAAAAGTAGAGAATTTTGGAATAAAGAGGGTAAACCAAAAACACCAGGTAGATTAAATGATTTAAGACACATAATTTATAAAGGGGCTGATACTCATTGGCGACAATGTAAAAATAATCTTGGTTTAATGTTAAAAGAAGGATTATTAAAAGAAAATATTGATGGAGAAGCAATTTCTTGGGCATTTAATCGATTAAAAAAAAGAAAAGAAGAAAGAAAAATATTAATGGTAATTTCTGATGGTGCACCAGTTGATGACTCAACTCTGTCAGTCAATTCAGGAGATTTTCTTGAAAAACATTTAAAGAAAATTGTAAAATTTATCGAAGAAAAAACTGAAACTGAAATTTTAGCGATTGGAATAGGCCATGATGTATCAAGATACTATAATCGAGCGATAAAGATTACAGATGTCAATGAATTGGGGGATGTTATGATTTCTCAATTGAGTGAACTTTTTAAAAGTAAAAAAAATTTACATTAAATACTGAACAAATCTTTATTTTTCCACTTTATTGTCACTTCAGCTCCACTTCTTGTTTGTGAATTCCAACAATTAACAATGGCAAAATTTTTTTCTAATAAAGTCTTTCCTATAAATAATCCTAAACCTAATCCACTATTTTTATCAGATGATTTTAGATAAGGTTCTCCAATTTTTGATAAAATATCGCTTGGATATCCGTTGCCATCATCTTCAATGGTTATTTCTGTAAAATCATTATCACTTTTCAAATTTATAAAAACTTTGCTTTTACAAAACTTATTTGCATTGCCAATAAAATTTCTTAAGCCATAAACTATTTCAATCGATCTATAAATTTTCTTTGAATTAAGATCTTGTTCTAAATTTAAACTAAATTCTTTTTTACTTGTTTCCTTAAATGATGAAATAATTTGTCTTAAATATTCTCTCATTGATAAGTCCTCATCAATAAATTCATCCTCTTGATCAGGATTTAAGGATAATCTTTTTAATATTTCATTACACCTTTCAACTTGACTTAATAACAATTTAATATCTTGTGAAACATCTTTTTGATCTTTTAGTTGTTTTGATAATTCCTGAGTAATTACCTTTATTGTTGATAAGGGTGTCCCTAATGAATGTGCAGCTGCTGCAGCTTGTCCACCTAAAGATAACATCTCATGTTCTTTAGCCATAATTTCTTCCATTTTATTTAAAGCATCTTTTCTTAACTTGCTTTCAGCACCAAATATAATTGCAAAATAATTTAAAAAAAGAAGAGCAATTATTAAAGATAAAGGAATTGCATAGATATAATAATTACTCACATGGAAGTGATCACTTAAGGGTCCAGGTAAGTCTTTTGAAACAAAGGTTAAGCCTACAATAGATAAAGTAGTTAATAATACTAATAATGAATTAGTTTTAAAACTCAAATTTGATGAAGCAAAGACACTTGGTATTATTAAAAAAATGATAAATGGATTTTTCACACCCCCTGTAAGATAAATCAATCCACATAATTGAATTATATCAATGAGTAAATGAATAAATGCCGATCTATCTGTTAATTGCGTTTTTTTGTAGATAAAAATTAAGTAAAGATTACTAATGACTCCAATAGAAATAAATAAATTTGCAAAAATAAAGTTGAAATCAAAATTTAAATAAAAATATACTAGATATACCGATATTAATTGACCTATAATACCAATCCACCTTAAATTTATATAAATTGATTTTTTTAAAGAATATTGTTTAGAAGTTTCAAAAAACTTCATTTTTAGACATCTAAATTTTGAACATTTATTGCGTTAGATACTATAAAATCTTTCCTTAAAGAAACATCATTTCCCATGAGTGTATGGATCAATACCTGATCTTTTTTCAAATCTTTTGAGTACTGCACTTGCAATAAGTTTCTTGTATCTGGGTTTAAAGTTGTACTCCATAATTCCTCTGGATTCATTTCACCTAAACCTTTAAACCTTTGAATGTTTAATTTTGACTTCTCAGTTTCCATAAATCTATCAAAATCTTTTGATCCCTTTTTAATCTTTTTAAACTCCTTATTGTTATTAATAATATATTGTTCAAGTTCTTTTTCATCTTTGATATAAATTCCTTTTGACCCTTTGTTGATCTTAAATAATGGCGGCTGTGCCAAATAAACATGCCCATTTTCAATAAGTTTATTAAATGGTTTGTTGTTAAAAAAGGTTAATAATAAAGCTCTAATGTGTGATCCATCAACATCTGCGTCTGTCATAATTATTACTTTACCGTACCTAAGATCTTTTAAATCTATCTCTTGAGATTTTGGATCTAATCCTAAAGCATTTATCAATGTCAAAATTTCATTTGATGAAATCATCTTTGATAAAGCTTTTGTCCTATGATCTGAACCATTATTATTGCCATTTTTCTTACGATCGTTTGCGTCTACGTATGTATTGAGAATTTTTCCTCTCAAAGGCAATACAGCTTGGTTAGCTCTGTTTCTGCCTTGTTTAGCTGATCCACCGGCTGAATCTCCCTCCACAATAAATAATTCTGTTCCTTCTTGTTTACCAATTTGACAATCGGCTAACTTTCCAGGAAGCCCACTTAACTCAAGAGCACCTTTCCTTCTAACACTTTCTCTTGCTTTTCGAGCAACATCTCTAGCTAACGCAGCTTGAATAATCTTTGCTAAAATAATTTTAGCAATGGATGGATTTTGATCAAACCATATAGAAAGTTTTTCATTAACGATATTTTCAACTATCATTCGCACCTCTGAGGATACAAGCTTATCTTTAGTTTGAGACGAAAATTTAGGATCAGGGATTTTTGCTGACAATACACAAGTTAACCCTTCCTTAATATCATCCCCTGATATAGTAAATTTATTTTTTTTCAAGAGGTTATGCTCATTCGCATATTTATTAACAACTCTTGTTAAGGCACTTCTAAAACCAAGCAAGTGTGTTCCACCATCTTTTTGATGAATATTGTTAGTATATGGGAATACATCTTCGCTATAGGAAGCATTCCATTTGAGAGAGCACTCTATTTCTACATTTTGTTTTTTACCCTCTATGTAAATGGGCTTTTTAAATAAATCATTACCGTTTTTATTCTGCAATTTTTCCCTTTTTTCATCCAAAAAATTTACAAACTCTATTACACCCCCATCAAATTTAAAAATGGTTTTCTTTTCTTTTTTATTTGTAAAGTCTGAGAATGTAATTTTTATTCCTTTATTTAAAAAAGCTAATTCTCTCATTCTTTTTATAAGTGTATTTGAATTAAAATTGATAGATGAAAAAATTTCCTTTGAAGGTAGAAACGTTATCTGAGTTCCAGTCTCTTTTGATTTCCCAATTTTCTTCAGTGGCGATTTAGCATCTCCCTCTTTAAACTCAATGAAATATTTTTGGCCGTCTCTATGAATTTCTAATTGCAATTTTGCTGAAAGAGCATTAACAACAGATACACCTACGCCGTGCAGACCTCCTGATACTTTGTATGAGTCATGATCAAATTTACCTCCAGCATGAAGTTGGGTCATAATCACCTCTGCTGCAGATTTCTTTTCCCCTTTATGAATATCTATTGGAATGCCTCTACCATCATCTTTAACAGTAATTGTGCCGTCAGAATTCATCATTACATCAATATTTTTACAATAACCTGCTAATGCCTCATCTATTGAGTTATCAACTACCTCATAAACCATGTGATGTAGACCTGTACCATCGTCCGTATCACCAATATACATCCCAGGTCTTTTTCTTACTGCCTCTAGACCTTTAAGAACTTTAATCGAGTCTGCCTGGTATTTATTTAAAGTCGTCATTTTTTATTTTACGGAAAAATTAATCATATCATTTTTTGCATTAAATTGCTCTTTTTATAATTTTACCAATTTGTAAAAAATGTCAAATTGACCGCATAAAATAAAGATTATTTGTGGCGGAGAGAATGGGATTCGAACCCATGAAAGAGTTACCCCTTTACACGCTTTCCAAGCGTGCGCCTTCAACCACTCGGCCACCTCTCCACTTATATTTCATTTTTTTCTAACAACTAAATTATTTTGAAAATACTCAATTTCCAAATAATCAGAATATAGAGACAAAAATTTATCAATACCTACGTATGATTGTAAAATTCTATTATCATCATGTTGTAAAAAATCATCAAAAAACATAAGTCCATTAACTTTTAAAATTTTAAATGCTTCAATTGCATCAGACAGAATATCTTCTCCATTATGAGATCCATCAATATAAATAAAGTCAAAATGAACATTTTCTTTTAACAATTTTCTCATTGAAATAACTGAGTCATTTTTTATTTTCTTAAAATTAAATCCTGAGAGATTCTGATCAAAAGCTTTTTCTATTAAATCAAAATTAGGTGAAAGTGTTTTACTATTCGGATTAGGCATATCCCATATATCTAAAAAAAAGGCATTTACAAATTTGTATTCAGATAAAACGTAAAAAGAAGATAACCCTTCATAACAACCTACCTCCAAATAATCAAATTTTGAGCTCTTATCTTTTGGCAAAAAAAAAGTGAAAATTTCAAAATTGTTTAAAAACCATTTTTGTGAGAAGTTTTTGTGATCTAATTTTTCTTCAAATATTTTTTTTTGAGAAGCATAGTCCTTTTTACATCTTTTTTTTAATGCTTTAGATTTATAATAGTGTAAAAAATATTTTAATTTTAAAAAAAACATATTAATCAATATATTCAAAAATATTAAAAAATAAAATGATACTTGTAACAGGATGCACTGGATATATAGGCTTTCACATTTGTGAATTTTTAGAATTGAAAAGATTGCCTTATTTTGGAATTGATAACTTTTCTAGATCTCATTCAAAAAATATTATTAATAAAAAAAAGTTTTTAAAAACTGATATAAACTCAAAAATCATTTCATCTTTAATCTCTTCAAAAAAAATTCATACTGTAATACATGCTGCAGCTTTGAGCTTTCCACCAGAGTCAGAAAAAAATCAAAAAATTTATTTTGAGAATAATATTGAAAAAACAAAAACTTTTATTGACGTATGTGTTAAAAATAATATTAAGAAATTTATTTTTTTATCGAGTTCTAATGTATATAATTTTAATTCAAATAATATTAAGGCAGCATCTGAAAGTCAAAAAAATAAGCCCACAAATTATTATGGTAAGACGAAATCTATAATTGAGAAATATTTGAAAAATAAATTTGAAATCTGTTACATACTAAGATTATTTAATATAGCTGGTTATATAAATAAAAAAAATTTTTTTGAATTTAAAAATAAATTTAGAAGAATTATGCCTGTAATAACCGAAGCCTCTAGAAAAAAATTGCTATTTAAAATAAATCTTGTGAAAAGTAAAAAAAAGTTAATTTATCCAGGAAGAGACTTTGTTCATATAAAAGACTTTTTAAGTATTATTCTTAAAATTTTAAAAAGAAACAACATTGGTTCATATATTATGAATGTAGGGAGTGGAGAA
>CACOGC010000002.1 GCA_902626645.1 uncultured Pelagibacteraceae bacterium
TTAAAAAGAACAAGTTTAATTTCAAAAAATATCAATAATAAAAATTTGGACAAAAAAATTAAATTTTTGATTAAAGATATTAAAAAAGTAGAGAAAATTCTTTTTTGTAGTGTAGTACCAAAATCTTTTAATTTGATAAAAAAATATTTTCATAAAAAAACTAAAATTAGATGTTATGAAATTAAAAACCTTAATTTGAGTTCTTTAATTAAAATCAAAGTTAATTTTAAACAGGCTGGTTCAGATCGTTTAGCTAATGCAATTAGTTTACAAAATAGTAAAGATAATTTTATAATTTTGGATTTTGGTACTGCCACTACATTTGATGTGGTTGAAAAAAAATATTATAGAGGTGGCATAATAGCCCCAGGAGTTAAAATATCACTTGATACTTTGTCTGACAAAGCCTCATTGATACCCCAAATAAATTTAAAGAAGACAAGAAATATAGTTGGCAATAATACAATTTCGGCAGTCCGTTCAGGTTTTTTTTGGGGTTATATAGGACTAATTGACAATATTATTAATTTGATTAAGAAAGAAACTAGAAAATCTTTCAAACTTGTAATTACTGGTGGTTACTCTGATTTGTTTAGAAAGTCATTAAGGACTCGTGTAATACAAAATAAAGATATCACAATTAAAGGATTAATTAAGATTACTAAGTTAATTAAATAAATGAAAAAAGAATTATTATTTTGTCCACTAGGAGGTTCAGGTGAAATTGGAATGAACATGAATCTTTTTGGCTATGGTGAACCTGGAAATCATAAATGGATTATGGTAGATATTGGAGTAACTTTTGCAGATGATACTATACCAGGTATTGATCTTATATATCCAGATCCTGGATTTATTGTTGAAAGAAAAGATAATTTATTAGGAATAATATTAACACACGCACATGAAGATCATATTGGAGCAATTGCACACTTATGGCCTAAATTAAGATGTAAGATTTTTGCAACTCCGTTTACTGCAGTTTTAATTAAAGAAAAATTTAAAGAAAAACACATCGATATAACAAAAGATTTACAGATAGTTGAGTTAAATGGAAAGGTCATGTTGGAAGATTTTGAAATTGAGTACATTACTTTAACCCATTCTATTTTAGAACCTAATGGTTTAAGAATTAAAACTCCAGCAGGTGTTGTTTTACATACTGGTGACTGGAAGGTTGATCCAAATCCCTTAATAGGTGACGAAATAAATGCAAAAAGGTTAAAAGAAATAGGTGATGAAGGCGTTTTAGCAATGATTTGTGACTCAACTAATGTTTTTAGTGCTGGCAGATCAGGTTCAGAGTTAGATGTAAGAAAAAATTTATTAAATATAATGGGTCGACTAAAAAAAAGAGTAATTGTGACATCTTTTGCTTCAAACGTTGCTAGAATGGAGACAGCTTTTTATTGCGCTGAACAAACTGGAAGACAAATTTCATTAGTTGGAAGATCTATGCATAGAATCTATAAAGCAGCAAGACAATGTGGATATTTACAAAATACTATTGACCCAATAGATCCAAGAGAAGCTAAAAATTTTGCCAGGGAAAAAATAGTTTATTTGTGTACAGGCAGCCAAGGTGAACCGATGGGGGCAATGATGAGAATTTCAAATTACACTCACCCAGATGTTTTTATTGAAAAAGGTGATGCAGTAATTTTTTCATCAAAGATTATTCCGGGAAATGAGAAAAAACTTTATAAATTACACAATCAATTGGTCAAAGATGGAATTGAGGTTATTTCAGAAGAAACAGAGTTTATACACGTCTCAGGACATCCAAATCGTGAGGACCTTAAAGATATGTATCAATGGGTTAAACCAAAATGTGTAATCCCTGTTCACGGAGAGCACAGACACATGATAGAACACATAAATTTTGCTAAAGAAATGCAAGTACCTCATCCAGTTCAAGTTGAAAATGGTGATATAGTGAAGCTATACCCCGGTGATGCACCTGAGGTATATGATAAAGCGCCTAGTGGAAGATTGTATTTAGATGGAAATGTGAGTGTAGAAGAGGATTCTCAATCAATCAAAGATAGAAAAAATTTAAGTAGCAATGGATATTTGGAAGTCACTATATTAATAACACCTAAAGGAAATATCCATAATAACCCTGTCACAACATTTAGAGGTTTGCCCATTTTTGAAAAAGATGAATTTCTTTATGGGTTAGAAGACGAAATTGAAAAAACAACAAGATCCTTTAAACTTGGAAGCAGACAGCAAGAAAGTAATTTAATAGACGCTCTTAAAATTGCTTGTAGAAAATTTACAAAAGAAAAAACAGGAAAAAGACCATATACTAATATTAATTTAGTAAGGATTTAATGAGCCCAACTGGCTTAGCTATAATCTACATTATTATCTGGTGGATTGTATTTTTTGCAATTTTACCAATAGATGTTGAAAGAAAAAAAATAGTTAAAGTAGATGGTGAAGATCCGGGTTCACCAGAAAATCCTAAAATGTTAAAAAAATTCCTTTATTGTACTGGAATAACAACAATTATATTCATAGCCATTTATTTATTAATGAAATTTGAATATTTAAATTTAAGAAATATAATCATTTAACATGCATATTTCTAAATCTTTTATTCCTATCTTAAAAAATAACCCCTCTGAAGCAAAAATAAAGTCTCACCAGCTAATGTTAAGAGTTGGAATGATAAAACAATCTTCAGCAGGCATATACTCTTGGTTACCCCTTGGTTTTAAAGTAATGAAAAAAATCGAAAGAATTGTAAGAGAAGAGCAAAATAAAATAGGTGCACAAGAAATACTAATGCCAACAATACAATCCAGTGAGATTTGGAAAGAGAGTGGACGTTATGAGGATTATGGTGAGGAAATGTTACGAATAAAAGATCGTCAAGATCGAGAAATGCTTTACGGACCAACAAACGAGGAATTAGTAACTGATATTTTTAGATCTTCTCTAAAATCATATAAATCTTTACCTCAACTTCTTTATCATATTCAATGGAAATTTAGAGATGAAATCAGACCAAGATTTGGAATTATGCGATGTCGGGAATTTTACATGAAGGATGCTTATTCTTTTGATGTTACAGATGAAGATGCATTGTTCTCTTATAATAAATTTTTCTTATCTTATTTAAAAACTTTTAAAAGATTAGATCTTACAGCAATTCCAATGGCAGCTGACACTGGCCCGATCGGTGGAAATCTTTCTCATGAATTTATTATCCTAGCAGAAACTGGAGAGAGTAAAATTTATGCAGATAAAAGAATATTTGACTTGAATTTTGAAGGAACAAAACTTGATGTTAAATCTTTACTAGAAATGAGAAGTCAATATGAAAAATTTTATTCTGTTACTGATGATAAATTTAAGGAAGATGAGTTTAATGAAAAAGTTTCAGAAAAAAATAGATTGAAAACAAAAGGTATAGAAGTTGGCCATATTTTTTATTTTGGAGATAAATATTCCAAACCAATGGAAGCAGCAGTCGATTTACCTGGGGGTAAAAAAGACTATGTAAAAATGGGTTCTTATGGAATAGGAGTTTCAAGATTAGTAGGAGCAATTATAGAGGCAAAATATGATGAAAAAAATGAAATCATGAAATGGCCAATTTCTGTTGCACCATATGATATTGCAATAATTCCTATGATTAGTAAAAATGATACATCTGCACTCGATAAAGCAAACAAAATAAGTCTTGAGTTAAATCAAAATAATATCGATGCGATTATTGATGATACTGATGAGAACTTATCCTCAAAAATAAAAAAAATGAATTTAATTGGAGCTCCATATCAAATAATTATTGGAAAACAAACCGAGGGTGATTTATTTGAATTTAAAGAAATAAACAAAGAAACTCAAAAAATTAATTTAAAAGAAATTATTAAGATTATTAATAAACAAAAAGTTCACAATTGATTTCAACTTTAGAAAAAGAAATTACATTTAGATTTTTAAAAGCTAGAAAAAAAGATGGCTTTTTAAATGTTATATCTATCTTTTCATTTATTGGAATAAGCCTAGGTGTTGCAGTCCTAATTATTGTTATGTCAGTAATGAATGGATTTAGATCAGAATTAATAAATAAGATAGTTGGTTTTAATGCTCATATAACTGTTGATACTTATGAAAATCAAATTCAGATTGATAAATTAAAGAATACTAATCTCAATCTTATCGCGAGTGAAATGATATTAAGCAACTCAGGAGAAGCAATAATTATTAAGAAAGACACCTCTAAAGGTATTATTTTGAGAGGTTATTCAAGAAAAGATTTCCCTAAACTAAAGATAATAAAAGATAAAACATTTGTTGGGAATAAAAGCAACTTAACAGGTAACTACATTTCTTTAGGAAAAGAGTTAAGTTTTACACTGAATCTTAAGCTCGGTGATGATGTATCAATAATGTCATCATCAGGTGTAGATACAATTATTGGCAGTATTCCAAAGAAAAAATCTTTTACTATTGTTTCATTGTTTGAAAGTGGCTTAGCAGATTTCGATAATAATGTAGCATTTATCAATATTGATACTTTAGATGAATTTATGAATCTTTCAAAAAAAGACAGAAAGTTAGAAGTTTATTTAAAGGATCCACAAAATATTGAAAATCAAAAAGAGATTGTTCAAAAAATATTCCCTAATGATTTTGTGTATAGTTGGGCTGATACTAACAGTTCTTTATTCTCAGCTTTAAAAGTAGAACGAAATGTGATGTTTATTATATTATCTCTCATAATTATTGTTGCTGCTTTTAATATCATTTCTGGCTTGACGATATTGGTAAAAAATAAAACTAGAGATATTGCTATTTTAAAATCTATTGGTGTATTGAATAAATCTATTATAAAGATATTTTTTTTAGTTGGGGTAACTATAGGTACATCTGCTACATTGTTTGGAATAATATTAGGGGTTACATTTTCTATGTATGTTGAAAATGTTAGAAAATTTTTAAGTGATGTTTTTAACATAAGTTTATTTCCTGAGGAAATATATTTCCTAAGCACAATGCCGTCTGAAATAAACCCATCTTCTATTTTTATTATTTCATTGTGTTCAATTTTTATAACGATAATTGTATCCATATTTCCAGCCATGAAGGCGGCCAAACTAGATCCAATAAAAGCATTAAAATATGAGTAATTTAATTCAGCTATCAAAAATTAATAAAAGCTTTTTAAGTTTAAAAAGGATAAATGTTTTAAAAAAAATTTCGTATAAATTTAAGTCTGGAAAAATTTATTCACTAATGGGACCTTCAGGCTCAGGTAAATCAACTTTATTAAATTTATTGTCATTAATAGATCGACCTAGTTCAGGATCTATAATTATTGATAATAAAAAGATTGATCCAAACAATTCTCAAAAAAATGATCTATTAAGAGCTAATAAAATAGGGATAATCTATCAACAAGATAATCTTCTATCTGATTTCACAGCAATAGAAAACTTAACCTTAGCTAGTTTAGCAAGCGGTAAAAATAAAGAGGACGCCTCAAATATATCAAAAAAAATGCTCAAAAAAGTTGGTCTAGCAAAAAGATTAAACCACTACCCCTCACAATTATCTGGGGGTGAGAAACAAAGGGTATCGATTGCTAGAGCTTTGATAAACAATCCACAAATTATACTTGCAGATGAGCCAACTGGAAGTTTAGATATTGAAACTGCAAAAGGAATTTTTGAGCTTTTAAAAAAACAGATAAAGCCCAATAGAATAATAATATTTGCAACTCATAATAGATTTTTTGCTAATAAGTCGGATTGCTTATTGGAAATAGTTGGTGGTAATATAAAAACCATTAATGGCTGAGTCTCAAATTAAAAATTTTAATCATCTAAAAATACACTCTCAATTTTCAATATGTGAAGGAGCAATTAAAATTGATGACTTAAAAGAAATATCTAAAGAAAAAAAAATTAGATCTCTAGCTTTATGTGATACATCGAATTTATGCGGTGCGTTAGAATTTGCAGAAAAAATATCTAAAATTGGAACCCAACCAATTATTGGTACTCAGATCAATTTTAAATTAGATGATACTATTGGTTTATTGCCATTATTCGCCTTAAATGAAATTGGATATAAAAGAATAATTGAATTATCTTCATTATCATATCTTAATAACGATGGAAATTCCAATCCATATTTAAATTTTGAGGAATTGTTAGAGAATAATGAGGGAGTTGCCATTTTTTCAGGAACGATAAATGGATTAGTTGGTCAATTATTCAATAAAGGAAAATTTTCAGAAATTGAAAAATTATACTCTAAACTTAAACAAAAATATGGTGATAAATTTTATATAGAAATACAACGTCATGGAGATCAAAATGAAATTTCATTTGAAAAGTTTAATCTCTCGCAGTCTTTAAATTTAGAAATATCGATAATAGCCACTAATGAAGTTTTTTACTCTAACAAAGATATGCATGAGGCTCATGATGCATTAATCTGTATTAAAAATAAAACTTACGTTAATGAAAAAAATAGAATTAAATACTCAAATCAACACTATCTTAAAGATAATTCTGAGATGTCAGAATTATTTTCTGATTTACCTGAAGCGTTAGAAAATAACTATAATTTCCCGTATCGTTGTAATTTTCGACCGCGTTTTTCAAAACCCATATTACCTGACATTAGTTCTGATAAAGGTGGAAATGCCGATGAGATATTAAAAAAAAATTCCTTGGATGGGTTAAAAGAAAAATTTAAGAATTTTTTTAACATACAGAGTGAGGACCTCTCAAAAAATGAAAAATTTTTACTTTATAAAGATAGATTAGATCATGAACTAAATATTATTATACAAATGAAATATTCTAGTTATTTTTTGATTGTCTCTGATTATATTATATGGGCAAAAAAAAATGATATCCCAGTAGGACCTGGAAGGGGATCTGGTGCAGGCTCTTTAGTAGCATGGTGTCTCTTAATTACAGATGTTGACCCAATAAAATTTAATCTTATTTTTGAAAGATTTTTAAATCCCGATCGTATTTCAATGCCAGACTTTGATATAGATTTTTGTGAGGAGAAAAGAGACCTAGTTTTTGAATATTTAACTAAAAAGTATAAGGATAGTGTTGCTCATATAATTACTTTTGGAAAATTAAAAGCCAGAATGGTTATTAGAGATGTTGGAAGAGTATTAGGGTTATCCTATGGTTTTGTTGATAGTATATCCAAAATGATACCTTTTGATCCATCAAGACCTCAAAATTTAACGGAATGTATTGCTGGGGAACCAAGACTTCAAAAATTAATTAAAGATGATCTAAGGGTTAAAAAACTTACTGAACTCTCTTTAAAACTTGAGGGATTGAACAGAAATGTTGCAACTCACGCAGCAGGTGTTGTTATAGCTGATAGAAAACTACAAGAAGTTGTTCCTTTATATAAAGATACATCGACAAATCTATTACTTCCCTCAACTCAATTCGATATGTATTCAGCTGAGGATGCTGGATTAATTAAATTTGATTTTTTAGGGTTAAAAACATTAACAGTAATTAATAACACTCAAAAATTAGTAAAAAGAAAAGAAAAAGATTTTAACATTGAGAATATTAATTACGAAGATAAAAAAGTTTTTGAAATGTTATCTTCAGGTAACACAGTTGGCTTGTTTCAAATTGAAAGTTCTGGAATGAGAGAAGCGTTAACTCAAATGAAGCCAAATCATATTGAGGATATTATTGCATTAGTTGCTTTATATAGACCAGGTCCTATGAGCAATATTCCAACTTATAATGATTGTAAGCATGGCAAACAAGAGCCAGATTATTTACACCCTCTATTAGAAGATATTTTAAAACCAACCTATGGGGTAATTATATATCAAGAACAGGTAATGCAAATTGCACAGAAATTGTCAGGTTTTACTGCTGGTCAAGCTGACATTTTAAGAAGAGCGATGGGAAAGAAAAAAAGATCTGAGCTTGAAAAACAAAAACAAAATTTTATTGCAGGGGCTGTTAAAAATGGAATTAGTAAAGATGTGGCGGCTGGAATTTTTTTGAAAATAGAACCATTTGCTGAATACGGATTTAATAAAAGCCATGCCGCTGCATATGCCATTATATCTTATCAAACAGCATATTTGAAAACTTATTATCCAAAAGAATTTATTGCTGCCTCGATGACTATGGATATATCTAATCAAAATAAACTTAGCGAATTTTATGAAGAGCTTAAAAGATTGAATATTGAAATTGTTAGACCTGATATAAATCAATGTTTCGCAGATTTTAGAGCCGAAAATGGGAAATTTTATTATGCTTTAGGTGGTATTAAAGCTGTAGGGTATGAAGCTGTCTCTAACATAGTTCAAGAGCGAACAGACAATGGAATATTCAAATCAATTAAAGATTTTTTGAATCGTGTAAATCCAAAAGATATTAACAAATTGCAACTAGAGGGACTTGTTAAAGCAGGGGCTTTTGATAATTTAAATATTAATAGACAATCTCTATTTAATTCTATTCCCAACTTTATAACAAAATCCAAAAACATTTTTGAAAATAAATCTGCTAATCAAATAGATTTATTTGGTGAAAATGCTAATGAAGAAGATGAGATAACTACTCATATTGATGATTGGAAGTTCGAGGAAAGATTGTCCAAAGAGTTTGAAGCGGTAGGTTTTTTTATTTCAGATCATCCATTAAACCAGTTTAAAGAAGTATTTGACGATTATAATATTTATGATTATCAAAAATTTAATTCCCAAGATGAACTAAAGGAATCAAATGTCGCTGCAACATTACTTAAAATACAAGAGAGAAAAACTTCAAAAGGCAACTCTTATGCAGTTTTAAAGCTAACTGATTTATCAAGTGTTTTTGAGTTGTTTGTTTTTTCGGACACTTTGGAATTAAATCGAAAAATTTTAAAAGAAGGAAATTCTTTTATTTTGACTTTGTTTAAATCTTCATCAGACTCAGAAAATAGATTTAAAAGATTAAATGTTCAAAAAATTGTATCTTTAAAAGATTTGTTAAACAGACCAATTCAAGAAGTAACATTTAATTTAAAATCTTCAAAAGAATTAGATGAGATATCAAAATATTTGCCTAAACAAGGAAACACATTGATAAAGATTAATATTAGTGATAATAAAAATGATCTTAAGTTTCACTTAAAAAATAAGAGAAATATTGACAGAAAAACAATAAATATTTTAAGAAATAAGGAAATTTCAGCAATAATTGGCTAATTAAGACTTGTCTAATTCAAAATTTCTTTGTAAATAATCTTCAATTTTAAATTAACACGCACACAGTCTGTTGGTTTTAAACCTCCGGTCCTTAATTGGAAATGATTGTGGTGGCTTAACCGGGAACAAATATGAAGATACCAAACGTTACTATTCAAGAATTATTAGAGGCGGGAGTCCATCTTGGTCATAAAACTTTAAGATGGAATCCAAAAATGAAGAAATATATTTTTGGGAAAAGAGATAGTATTCACATAATCGATTTAACTCAAACTTTAGAATTAACTAAAATAGCTTTAGAAAAAGTTTACGAAACAATTTCAAACAATGGCAAAATATTGTTTGTATCAACAAAAAAACAAGCTTCAGAGGCAATTGCAGAAGTAGCAAAAGAAACAGACCAATATTTCGTTAATTATAGATGGTTGGGCGGAATGCTCACTAATTGGGGTACTATTTCAAATTCTATTAAAAAATTAAAAAAATTAGAGACAGATTTAGTCTCAGAGAATAGAGGATTTACAAAAAAGGAACTTTTAAAAATGAGTGTGAAAAAAGATAAATTACAGAGATCACTTGGAGGAATTGCTGAAATGAAAAAAGTTCCTGATTTAGTTTTTATAATCGATACAAATTATGAGTCACTCGCAATTCAAGAGTCAGTAAAATTAGGAATTCCAATTATTGCAATATTAGATAGTAACTCAAATCCTGATGGAATTGATTTTCCAATACCTGGCAATGATGATGCTAGAAGATCAATAGATTTATATTGTAACCTTATAAAAGAAACAATTGTAGCTGCTAAAAAAGCTGCACCTGTTATTGAAACAAAAAAAGATTCTGAAAAAAACGAAAAGGTTGATAAATCTAAGACTGTTGCTGAAATAGATCGAGAAAAGTTAGAAAAAAAATTCTCAAAAAAAAAGCCTGAAAAATTAAATTAAATGAGTGATATTGAAAAAGTAAAAAAACTTAGAGAGGCAACAGGTGCAGGATTTAAAGATTGTAATTTAGCAATTAAAGAATCTGGAGGTGATTTAGATAAAGCTGTTGAAATTTTAAGAGTAAAAGGAATTTCAAAAGCCTCCAAAAAAATGTCAAGAGATGCAAAAGAAGGAGTTGTTGCGATTAGTGGAGGTGAAAATAAGACATCAATTATAGAGGTAAATTGTGAAACAGATTTTGTCGCAAAAAATGATGATTTTATTAATTTTGTCAAAGAATTGAGTGAACTTAACAATCAAAATAATTCAGATGTCGAAAAATTAAAAAAATCTAAAATGAAAAATGATATTACTGTCGAAGAAAATTTAGTTGCTTTGATTGCTAAGATTGGAGAAAAAATTACAATTGGTAAAACAAAAACAATTTCAAATTCTTCTTCAATAAATTATCAGTATTTACATACTGTGGTGAAAGATAATTTAGCTAAATTAGCAGTTATAGTTTCATTAGAAACTAAAAATAATTCTGATATTGTAAAAACATTTGGCAAACAATTATCTATGCATATAGCAGCATCAAACCCTTTGGCTTTAGAGTCTAAGTTAATTGATAAAGCTATCATAGATAAAGAACAGGAATTAGTTAATGAAGAACTTAAAAATTCAGGAAAAACGGAAGAAATTGCAAAAAAAATTAGTCTAGGTAAGATGAATAAATTTAAAGAGGAAAATGCTCTTTTAACGCAAGCTTGGGTTATGGAACCAAAAAAAAAAGTTCAAGATGTTTTAAAAGAACTTGCTATTAATGATTTAAAGATCAAGGAGTTTAGTAGAATTAAAATAGGGGAATAAATGTTTGATGAAAAATCACATAGCCTCAAAATGGATAAATCTATAGAAGCTTTTTCAAAAGAATTATCATCATTACGAACTGGTCGAGCAAACGCTGCAATGCTAGATATTGTTAGAGTGGATGTTTATGGTCAACAAATGCCAATAAATCAAATTGGAAGTATAACAACACCAGAACCGAGAATGATTAATGTTCAGGTTTGGGATCAAAATAATGTTCCTTTGGTTGATGCAGCTATAAAAAAATCTGAATTAGGTTTAAATCCGCAAATTGATGGTCAATTAATTAGATTGCCAGTACCAGAGCTTAATGAGGAGAGAAGAAACGAGTTAAAAAAATTGATTAAATCTATGGGTGAAAAATGTAAAATTTCTATTCGAAATATCCGAAGAGATGCAAATGAGGAACTTAAAAAACTTTTAAAATCTAAAGAAATTGGTGAAGATGAAGAAAAATCTTTTGAAAAAAACGTTCAAAACATTACTGATAAGCATATTCAAATTGTTGATGAAAAAGTTTCTTCAAAAGAAAAAGAAATAATGACCATATGAACCCATTAAATCATGTAGCCATTATCATGGATGGTAATGGAAGATGGGGTTTAAAATTTAGAAATTCTAGGAACGCAGGCCATAAGGAAGGCTTAAAAACAGTTGAAACAATAATTAAATCCTCAATTAAAAATAAGATTAAGTTCCTAACACTATATGCTTTTTCTACTGAAAATTGGAAAAGACCAAAAAAGGAAATCAATTATCTTTTTAAATTATTAGAAAATTTCTTAACAAAGAGACTTGATGACATTAATAGACAAAATATAAGAATTAAAATTTTAGGCTATAAAAAATTTTCAAAAAAATTGAATGATCTGTTGAACTTTGCAGAAAAAAAAACGATAAAAAATTCAAAATTGCAAATTAACTTGGCTTTAAATTATGGCTCAAAACTAGAAATTATAAATGCTTTAAAAAAAATAAAAAAAAAAAAGATTATTATTAATGAAAAAAACCTAGAAAAACACCTTCAAACCAAAAATATTCCAGACCCAGATATATTAATCAGGACTGGCAATACAAAAAGATTAAGTAATTTCTTATTATGGCAACTTGCGTATTCAGAAATTTTCTTTGAAAAAAAATTGTGGCCAGCGTTTACTGAAAAAGATTATAAAAAAATTATTAAAGAGTATAGAAATATTAAAAGAAATTTTGGTAGAATATGATCAGCAATGAATTACAAAAAAGAATTCTTAGTTCAATAATTTTGATACCAGTATCATTTTTTTTTATTATTCAGGGATATTTAACTTTTATATTTTTTTTGAGTTTAATTTTTTTGGTAACAAGTTTGGAGTGGTTCAAAATGACAAGAGGTAAAGATCTACTTAGAATTTGTGGGTTATTTTTTTTATTTTTTTCTTTTTTTTCGACAGTTTATCTTAGACAATATATAAGTTTAGATTTCTTTCTATTTTTGATTATAGTTTGTATCTTCACTGATACTGGTGGTTATATCTTTGGAAAAATATTTAAGGGACCTAAATTAACCAAAGTAAGTCCAAAAAAAACATACTCAGGGGTTATTGGAAGTTTTATAATTTCATTATTGTTTGGATTAATCTATATTAAATATTTTGGCAAAAAAAGTAAAATTCTTTTAGAAACAGATCCAATATTCATAATTTTATTAATTCTATTTATTTCATTAGTAAGTCAAATAGGTGATTTAATTATTTCATATTTCAAAAGAAAAGCTAAATTAAAAGATACTGGAAAAATTTTGCCAGGCCACGGAGGTTTTTTAGATAGAATCGATGGCATAATTTTCGTAATGCCAATAACATATCTTTGCATATTACCTACTTTAATTAACAAATTAAATCTTATCAAATAATGAAAAAAAAAATTGCTATTCTTGGTTCTACTGGCTCAATAGGAAAAACGTTAATTAACATAATTAAAAAAGATAAAAAAAATTTTGAAATAATTCTTCTATCAGCAGATGAAAATTATAAAGAACTTTTAAAACAAGCTAAACTTTTTAAAGTTAAGAACCTGATTATTACTAACATAAAAAGTTTTAACAAAATTCAAAAAGATAATTATTCAAAAAAAATTAAAATTTATAATAATTTTAATAAGCTTGAAAAGATCTTTAAAAAAAAGATTGATTATACAATGAATTCTATTTCAGGGATACAGGGACTAAAACCTACGATTGAAATTATCAAATACACAAAAAAAATTGCGATTGCAAACAAAGAGGCAATTATATGTGGATGGGACTTAATTGAAAAAAAATTAAATAAACATAAAACTAAATTTGTACCTGTGGACTCAGAACATTTTTCTATTTGGTATGCATTACAAGATATTGAAAAAAATCTGATAGAGAAAATATATTTAACAGCATCAGGTGGGCCATTTTTAGATAAATCTATTAAAAAATTAAAAAAGGTAAATATAAAGCAAGTTACAAATCATCCTAATTGGAAAATGGGGAAAAAAATATCAACAGACTCTGCAACTATGATTAATAAAGTATTTGAAGTTATTGAGGCAAAGAAGATATTTAAAATTCCATATAATAAATTGGCAATCATAATTCATCCAAAATCTTATGTGCATGCTATAATTAAATTCAGAAATGGCCTAACTAAAATAATTGTACATGACACTAATATGAAAATTCCAATTTTTAATTCTTTGCATTCATCAAAAAAAATTATCAATTCGAAAAAATTAAATTTTAAAATTCTTAATAATTTAGATTTTAGAGATATAAACTCCAAAAAATTTCCATTAATTAAAGTCCTTAAAATGTTAAGTAATAATACTTCGTTATTTGAAACTATTTTGGTGTCAATTAATGACAAATTTGTAGAATTATTTTTGAGGAATAAGATTAAATTTACTGATATTTCAAAAAAAATGAATAAAATACTCAATTTGTATAGCTTTAAAAAATATAAAAAAATTAAACCAAAAAATATTGAAGAAATTGTAGAAGTGAATACTAAAATTAAAAATGAAATAGAATATTTAATAACAAAATAGATATGATTAAAACATTATATAAAATTTTTTTATTTTTAATCTTTTTCACCTTTTTTTTTAGCTCATGGGTTAGAGCAGAAATAATTGATAAAATAAATATTGAAGGAAATGTTCGAATTTCAAATGAAACAATCAAAATGTTTGCTGACGTATCCATAGGAGATGATTTATCAAAAAATGATTTAAACCAATTGTTAAAAAAGTTGTATAATACAAATTTTTTTGAAACGGTTTCCGTAAAATTATCTAATACAATTTTAAATATTAAGGTAATAGAAAATCCAATAATACAGAACGTTAGTTATGAGGGAATTAAATCATCTCAAATGTTGGAAGATTTAAAAGAAAAAATTGAATTAAAATCTAGATCTTCTTTTAATGAATTACTACTGAATAAAGATAAAGGGCAAATAAAAAGTTTTTTAAAAGAAAGAGGTTATTATTTTTCGAAGGTAGAAACCTCAGTTGAAGAATTAGTAGATAACAAAATTAATCTTTCATACAAAATTAATCTTGGTGAAAAAGCAAAAATACAAAAGATTACATTTATAGGCAATAAGATTTTTAAAGATAAGAAATTGAAAGGTGTAATTTTAAGTGAGGAATATAAACCGTGGAAATTTTTATCTGGTAAGAAATTTTTGAATGAGTCGATAATTAAATATGACGAAAGATTATTGAAAAATTTTTATTTGAATAAAGGTTACTACAACGTTGTTATAAATTCTTCTTTTGCAAAAATATTAAATAATCAATCCTTTGAATTAATTTTTAATATTGATGCAAATTCTAAATTACTTTTTGGAGATTTAAAAATTGATTTACCGAGTGATTTCTCTAAATCCAATTATGAAGAAGTAGAGAAATTTTTCAAAAAATTAGAAAATGAACCATATTCAATAAATCGAATTGAAGATATTGTAGAAAAAATTGAAACGATTACAATTAATGAGCAATTTGAGTCAGTCCAAGCGAAAGTAACAGAAAATATAGTCTCTAATAAAATTAATTTAAATTTTAAGATTGAAGAGATGGAAAGATTTTTTATTGAAAAAATAAATATTCTTGGAAACAACATTACCAGAGAGACAGTAATTAGAAATCAAATTGAAATTGATGAAGGTGACCCTTTTAATCAAATTCTTTATGCAAAATCATTAAATAATATTAAAGCATTAAATTTTTTTGAAAATGTAGAAGGAGAAATTTTAGATGGAAATGAATTCAATACTAAAATTATAAATATCAATATTATCGAAAAAGCCACTGGTGAAATTTTTGCAGGTGTCGGTACAGGAACTGATGGCTCAAGTTTTTCTTTTGGTATAAAAGAAAACAACTATTTAGGAAGAGGTGTTAAGGTTGATAGTAACTTGAATGTTTCAAATGAGAGAATTAAAGGTAAATTTTTAGTTTCAAATCCTAATTATAAAAATTCTGACAAGAATTTAGATCTTTCACTAGAAGCAACTTCTATTGATAGATTGGGAACATCTGGATACAAATCTAATGTTACCGGTTTCTCGATAGGAACTCAGTTTGAATATTTAGATGATTTAAGATTTGGATTATCAACAAGAAATACAATAGAACAAATGGATGTTGACTCTAGTGCATCAGCTAGACAAAAAAAACAAGATGGAAGTTATTTTGATAGTTTTATTGGTCTAGATTTTTTTTACGATAAAAGAAATCAAAAATATCAAACGACAAGCGGCTTTTTTAATAATTACAATGTAAATATACCTATTTTAAGTGAAACTAACACATTAACTAATAATTATAGTTATAAAATTTTTAAAGAATTATATGAAAATAATGTTTCTACATTTGCATTTTCACTTAAAGGTGCGAGTTCTTTAAGTGGTGATGATATAAAATTATCTGAAAGATTATATATTCCAGGAAGAAAATTAAGAGGTTTTGAGTCTGGCAAAATCGGACCTAAGGATGGGAGTGACTTCATAGGAGGTAATTATGTTTCAACAATTAATGCAACTACAACAATACCTAAAATATTAGAAAATGTTCAAAGTGTGGACATAGTTCTATTTGCAGATGCAGCTAATATATGGGGAGTAGACTATGATAGTTCTTTGGATAAAAATGGCATCAGAAGTTCAGTGGGTGTTGGATTGGATTGGTTAACACCAGTTGGTCCATTGACATTCTCATTTGCTCAGCCTATTACAAAAGAGTCTACTGATATTGAGGAGACATTTAGATTTAACATAGGTACAAGTTTTTAATGTTTTTTATAAAAAAAATTTCCACTATATTGATAGTGTTGATGATTTTTATTTCATCATCAAATAGTGAGGAACAAATTGTTTATTTAGATCTTGACAATGTAGTAACTAATACAAAAGCTGGTAAATCCATTTTAAGTAAACTTGAAAAATCTAAAAAATCAGCATTGTTAGAATTTGAAAAAAAAGAAAAGGATTTAAGAAAAATTGAGGAAGAAATTAAAAAACAAAAAAATGTAATCTCAGAAGATGAGTATAAAAAAAGATTAGTTGAATTTAGAAAAGAAATTTCTAAATTTCGACAAGAAAAACAAAAAGTAGTAACTGAATTTAATCAAAAAAAAAAAATAGAATTTGGTGAATTTTTTAAAAAGATAACGCCAATCATTGAGCAATATGTAAATGAAAAAAAAATCGATATTGTTCTTGATAAAAAAAATATTTTTTTAGCATCAAAAAAAAAAGATATTACACAAGAAATTATAAACATAATTGACACCAAGATTAAATGAAAACTTCTTTAAATAAAAAACAAATAATTGAACTATTGCCTCATCGTGAGCCAATGTTGTTGATTGATGAACTTCATGATATAAAAAAATTATCTTCAGCTACTGCTATTGTTAATGTAAAAAAAGATAGTTTTTTTGTTGATGGTCATTTTCCAGGTCAACCTGTTATGCCAGGCGTTTTAATTGTTGAGTCATTTGGTCAAGCTGCTGCTGCTTTGACTGCACATGGTTTGGATAAGTCAACATATGAAAATAAGTTAGTTTTTTTGATGGGAGTAGAAAAGGCAAGATTTAGAAATCCAGTTATTCCAGATTGTAAGTTAATTTTGAAAATAGAGGCTATTAGATCTCACGGGCGTGTTTGGAAATATAAGGGTGAGGCATTTGTTGATAATAAAAAAATGGCAGATGCAATATGGTCAGCTACAATTGTTGATAAGAAATAATTAGCAATAATTCTTGATAACAGATCCTTGAACGCTTTGGTAAAAACAAACATGTCCAATCCCTTTTTTTTTAATTCTGGACCATTTTATATTTCTGAGATTTTAAAGTTAATTGACACGAGTACTGACATAAAGGAAAAGCATAAAGTCAAAGATATAATGGATTTATTTAATGCTAAAAGTGAATGTATTACCTTCTTTCATTCAAAAAAATATAATGAAATGGCAAAGAAAACAAATGCTTCTTTTTGTATAACAACAAAAAATTTAAAAGATTATCTCCCAAATAATTGTACTGCAATTATTGTTGATAATGTTTTGATCGCTACCTCAATTGTAACTCAGAAGTTTTATCCAAATTCAATTGAGGATGAATATGATAAATCAGCTATAGATATTAACAATACTCAATTCAAAAATAAAGTTCAGTCAGGAAAAAATGTTTTAGTTGGAGACAATGTTAATATTGGAAAAAATTGTTTAATTGGGCACAATACAATTATTGAACGTAACGTTCAGATTGGTGATAATTGTAAAATTGGATCAAATGTAATTTTAAGAAATTCTTTAATAAAAAATAACGTTACTATTTTGGATAACTGTGTCATTGGTAAAAAAGGTTTTGGTTTTTTTCCAGTAAAGAATAAAAACCAAAGATATCCACATATAGGTATTGTTGTAATAAATGAAAATTGTGAAATTGGGTGTGGTTCTACTATTGATCGTGGATCTTTATCAAATACAGAAATAGGTAAGAATACTTTTTTAGATAATCAAATTCATATAGCTCATAATGTAAAAATTGGTGAAAATACAATTTTAGCTGGACAAGTTGGAATTGCTGGAAGCACAATTATAGGGAATAATGTAAAAATTGGTGGTCAAGCTGGTATATCTGGACATCTCAGAATAGGTAATAATGTTGAAATTGGTGGTGGCAGTGGTGTTATAAAAGATATACCCGATAATGCAAAAGTTATGGGTTATCCAGCAAAAAGTATTAGGGAATTTTTAAAAGATTATAGATGATACATAAAACTGCCATTGTTGATCCAAATTCTAAAATATCATCTAATGTAGAGATTGGTCCTTATTCAGTAATCGGTCCAAATGTTGAGGTAGGAGAAAATACAATTATCCAATCTAATGTTAGTATCGTGGGAAACACTAAGATTGGGAAAAAAAATAAGATATATCCATTTGCATCTATTGGAAATGATCCTCAAGATCTAAAATTTAATGGTGAGAGTACTAAATTAGAAATTGGAGATAACAATAAAATTAGAGAATATGTAACAATAAATCCAGGTACTAAAGGTGGGGGTGGAATTACTAAAATTGGTAATGGGTGTTTATTTATGGTCTCTTCACATATAGCACATGATTGCTTAGTCGAGGACAATGTAATACTGGCAAATAATGTTCCTCTTGGTGGACATGCACATATTGAGCAAAATGTAATAATTGGAGGTAATTCAGCTGTGCAACAATTTACTAGAGTGGGTAAGTTTGCAATGATAGGTGGAATGTGTGGTGTTGTAAGAGATATCATCCCTTATGCGATGGTTCACGGAAACAGAAGTATTCTTCAGGGTTTAAATTTAATTGGATTAAGAAGAAAAAATATACCAAATAAAGAAATCTTAGTTTTAAGTGAAGCATATAAAGAAATCTTTAAAAACGAAAATTTGACGGAAAATTTGAAAAATTTAAGTGCCGAGATCAAAAAAAATGATCTTGTAAAAGACGTCGTTGAATTTTTAGAAAAAGATAAAAAAAGACCAATATGCACGCCTTTTTCAAAATAAAATGATAGGTTTGTTTTTAGGTGATACAGATTTTTCAAAAATAGTCCTTAAAAAAATAAAAAAACTAAAAAAAAAATACTTTATAATTGATTTTTCCAAAAATAATGATTTTGCTAAAGAAAAAAATTCACACAGAATAAGTATAGGAAAATTTGGAAAAATTATTGATTTAATTAAAAAGCAAAAATCAAATAAAGTCCTTTTTGCTGGGAAAATTGCTAAACCAAAATTTTCTACATTGAGATTAGATTTAAAAGGTATTTATTACATGCCAAGTATTATAAAAGCTGCTAAATTAGGAGATGCAGCTATAATTAAAGCCATAATTGAAATCCTTAAAAATGAAAAAATTGATGTTATAAGCTCAATTCATTTCAATCCTGAGTTAACCTGTAAAAAAGGTTTACATACAAAGATAAAACCTTCTCGATCAGATATTAAATCAATCAATAGAGGTATAAAATATTTAGCTAAAACAAATAGTTATGATCATATTCAAGCAATAGCAGTAAGAGATAATAAGATAATAGCAAAAGAAGACAATAGAGGTACCAAAACAATGATGTCTAAATTAAAAAATAACTCAGGTTGTATTTTAATCAAATTTCCCAAAAAAAAACAAGATTTGAGAATGGATTTACCAACAATAGGAATACAAACCATAAAAGATTGTAAAAAATATGGATTAAAAGGAATAGTTCTTAAATCAAAAAAAAATATCTTTTTAGATAAATCTAAAAGTATTGAATTTGCAAACAAAAATAAAATTTTTATTTTAATAAGATGAAAAAAATATTTGTACTTACAGGAGAACCCTCTGGGGATAAATTAGCTTCCACAGCAATTTCAAAACTTCAAAAAGATTATTCAGATATTAAATATTTATCTGTAGGTGGGTCAAATTTAAGAAAAATTGGAATAGAGTCTATCTTTGATTTAAAAGAAATAACTTATTTGGGTTTTACGAGTGTTTTGTTAAATATTTTTAAGATTAATAAAAGAATTAATCAAACTGTTGAAGAAATCTTGAAATTCAATCCAGATATTTTGTTTAGTGTTGATAGTCCAGATTTTACTTTAAGAGTTGCAGAAAAGGTAAAAAAAATTAATCCTCAAATTAAGACAATTCACTATGTAGCCCCACAAATTTGGATTTGGAGAAAAGGAAGGGTTAAAAAGATTAAAAAATTTATTGATCATATTCTTTTATTATTTGATTTTGAAAAAAAATTTTTTGATGAAGAGAATATAAATAATACTTTTGTAGGACATCCGTTAATAGAAAATAATAAAAATAATAAAACAGATATCAATAATTTTATTTCTGATAATCAAAAAATAATCTCTATATTTCCAGGAAGTCGAAAATCAGAAACAAATGTTTTGTTACCAATATTGATTGATTTTATAAATATGATGAATAAAAGAAATTCAAATTATAATTTTATTTTTCATGCTACTGAAGAAAACAAAAATAATATTGTTGAGTATATTAAAGACAAGGGTTTAAATAATATTGATGTAGTTTCAGATGAAAATATGAAAAAGGAAATATTATCAAATTCAATTTTTGCTGTATGTAAGTCAGGAACAATATCTCTTCAAGTCTGTAATGCTAATGTTCCTTCAATAATCATTTATAAGTTAAATTTTATAAATTTTATGATCTTTAAATTATTGGTAAATGTTAAATTTGCAAATATCATCAATATAATTAATAATAAAGAAGTCATTCCTGAATTGTTGCAAAGTGAGTGTAATGCAAAAGAAATTTATAATTCTGTTTTATATATGCTTAAAAATCCAGAGATTGGAAAAAAACAATTAGAACAATGCAATCAAACTTTAAAAGGAATTAGATCGAATTCTTCATCATCTAATGAGGTAGCCACAATATTAAGAAAAAGTCTTGTTGGATAATCTTTTTTCAACCTCCTCTTTACCCAGAGATATAATTATATCATAAATACCAGGTCCAAATTTTGACCCTGTTAAAGCCACTCTTAAGGGCTGACCAACACCTTTAAAATTTGTGTTATTAGATTTTATTAGTTTCTGAACTACCGGTTCTAAATTTTCTCTTGTAAAGTTGCTTATTTCCTTAATATTATCTTTAAATTCAGAGATAATTTTTTGTGCATTAGCATCAATTAATTTTAGATCTTCTTTATTAAAATTAACTTCATCATTAATAATATATTGGCTATTATTATATATATCCTCTAATGTTTTAGCTTTATTCTTAAGAAAACTTAAGGATTTTTTAATTTTATCTTTTTTTTCCCCAATAATCTTATTTTTAAAAATCTCACAATAATTAATTAGTTGATTAAAAAGTTCGTTTTCATCAATGCTTTTTATATAGTGTTCATTCATAGATAGAATTCTACTTAAATCTAATTTTGATGGTGACTTTCCAATACCTTCAAGATTAAAATATTTTATACTTTCATCTAAAGTAAAAATTTCTTTATCTTCATATGACCAACCCAATCTTAAAAGATAATTTCTCAAAGCATCTGGCATGATACCTATTTTAGAATAGTCCTCTAGAGTTGATGCTTTATCTCTTTTTGATAATTTTTTCCCCTCAATTGTATGAATTAATGGTATATGTGCAAATGTTGGTAAAGCCCATTCCATTGCTTCATAAATTTGAATTTGTTTAAACGTATTGATTTTATGATCATCACCTCTAATAATATGTGTCATATTCATTTGATGATCATCAACAGCAGCAGATAAATTGTAAGTTGGTGTGCCGTCATTTCTTAAAATTACAAAATCTTCGATGGTATCATTTTCAATTTCTACGTTTCCCTGAACTTTATCTTTTAATATTGATTTACCATCAATTTTACTTTTAAATCTAATAACAGGTTTTACATCTTTAGGCGCTTCATCTTCATTTTTGTCTCTCCATTTTCTATCATAAACGTATGGAATTTTTTTTTGCTTAGCTCTTTTTTTTTGTGCTTCAATTTCTTCAGTCGAGCAATAACATTTATAAGCGCTACCTTTTTTAAGTAGTTCATTTGCAACTTTTATATGATCATCAATTTTTCGAGATTGTATATATTCTACCCCGTCATGATTGATACCTATCCATTGAAGAGATTTTATAATTTGATTTTTGTATTCTTCTTTTGATCTTTCTTTATCTGTATCTTCTATCCTTAGATAAAAATTACCATTTTGGTTTTTTGAATATAACCAATTAAATAAGGCTGTTCTTACCCCACCAATATGCAAAGGTCCAGTAGGTGACGGAGCAAATCTAGTTGCTACTTTTTTCATTAAAAATGGTTTAGACTATTTTTTTAGAAGTTTCTATATAAAGATACTAAAACACCTTGAACTTTTACTCTATCAGGGCCAAAAATTTTGGTCTCATAGTTTTTATTAGCACTTTCCAATGCTACTACTTTACCTTTTTTTCTAATCCTTTTAAGCATAGCTTCGTGTTCGTCAATTAAAGCCACCACTATTTTTCCATTATCAGCTGTCTCGGTTCTTTTGATAATGACTGTGTCACCTTCATGAATACCAGCCTCAATCATTGAATCTCCTTGAACTTTAAGACCAAAATAATCTCCATTTTTTTCTAAGTTATTTGGTAATGGAATTCTAGAAACTTCGTTTTGAATTGCTTCAACAGGTGTTCCAGCTGCTATTTTACCTAAAACTGGCACCTCTGCATCGTCGGATAAAGGTTTTTCTTCATCCAAACCTCCTTTAATGACACTTGGGGAAAAATTATTGTAAATATCATTTGCAGAAGCAGTCTCTGGTAATTTTATAACCTCCAAAGCTCTAGCTTTATGAGCAAGCCTTTTAATGAAACCTCTTTCCTCTAAAGCACTAATTAATCTATGAATCCCAGATTTTGATTTAAGATTTAAAGATTCCTTCATCTCTTCGTAAGAAGGGGATACACCAGAGCTTCTCAACTTCTTGTTGATAAATAAAAGCAGGTTTTTTTGTTTTTTTGTAAGCATAAGAACAAATATCGTACAAACAATGTTCTATAAAAGTTCTTCATAATTAACAATAGTTAAAAAGTTGTGAAAATATTGTCTTTTTTGACTATAAAACAGAAAAAATCGAATTATCGTCTAAATTTTTTAAAAGTGATTCACCAATTAAAAAGGTTTTGATGGATGTTTTATTTGATAGTTCCAACAATTCTTCTTTAGTTTTAATTCCACTTTCAGAAATCAATGGACCAGGGTGATTAACCAAAACATCGTGGATATCATAAGTTGTATTAATATCAGTTTTTAGAGTTTTTAAATTTCTGTTGTTAATACCTAATAAAGCATCTTTAAATCTAAGTGCTTGTTTAGCTTCATTAACAGTATGTACCTCTACAATAACTGACATATTCAATTTTAAAGCTTCTTCATATAATTCATCTGCCAATTTATCTGTAACTCCAGCTAAAATAATTAAGATAGCATCAGCACCATAACTTTTAGCTAAAGGAATTTGAAATTTATCTATAAAAAAATCTTTACAAAGAATCGGTAAATTAACATCTTGTTTTATTTTACTAATATGTAGCAAGTTTCCTAAAAAAAAATCCTCTTCAGTTAAAACAGATAAACAGGTTGCTTTATTTGATTTATACATATTAGCTATTTTTACAGGATCGTAGTCTTTAATAATTATACCTGCTGAGGGACTTGCTTTTTTTATTTCAGCAATAATTGAGAATTTTTTATTTTCAACATTCTTTTTAATTGTATCTTTAAAATCAACGTATGAAATATTTTTTTTAATTAATTCTTCGAGTTTCTCAAGACATATACTTTTTTTAAGTTCTAAAATTTTTTCACTTTTAGTATTTATTATTTTTTCAAGAACATTTTCAGTCATTTTGAATTTTCTTTAATTGTTTAAATGTTTGACCTGATAAAATGTGTTTTCTAGCATCATCATAAGCTGTATCGAAATTCTGATGAGTTTCATTAACAACTAATCCTGCTGCAGCATTTAAACAAACTGCTTTAGAAAAATCATTATCCTCACCTTTAAATATATTAATTATTCTATCTGCATTAAAAGCTGCATCATTACCAATGAGATTTTCAAACTTATCTGCATTTATATTTAATTTATTTGGATCAATAATAATCTCAGAGATGACACCATCTTTTAACTGAATTACATTGGTTTTAGCATAAGGTGAAATTTCATCTAATCCATCTTCACTATTGGCTATCCAAGCAAATTTAATATCTAAATTTTTTAAAGCATTAGCAAATATTTTTAATAGTTTTTTATCAAAAACACCAATAACTTGTCTTTTTACTAGAGCGGGACTACTCAAAGGTCCGATCATATTGAATATAGTTCTTTTTCCAATTTTTTTTCTTGTAGGTCCAACAAATCTCATTGCGCTGTGATAGTTGGGTGCAAACATGAATCCGAAATTATTATTATTAATTTGATTTTCAATATCTTTTGGCTCTAAATTTATTTTTACATTTAAAGCTTCTAAAACATCACCAGATCCACATTTTGAGGATACAGCTTTATTTCCATGTTTAGCTACTTTAACACCCATACTCGAAAGTAATAATGCTGAAGCTGTTGATATATTAAGTGTATTCATACCATCTCCACCAGTTCCACAAGTATCAACACAATTTTCTACATTTACTCTTTTAGACTTGTTCCTAAGAACAAAAACTCCACCAGCTACCTCATCAGAAGATTCACCTTTTGCTGATAAAAGTGTCAAAAAATCGAATATTTCTTGTTCTTCTGCCTTACCCTCCATCAATAATTCAAAAGCAGATTTACTTTCATCAAAAGTTAAATTTTCCTTTTTCTTTATTTTTTCAATGAATTGTTTCATTAATCCTAAATTCTTATAAAATTTTTTAAAATTTTAATCCCTAATTTAGTTTTAATACTTTCAGGGTGAAATTGCACTCCATGTATATGATATTTCTTATGTTGTACTCCCATTATTAGTCCATCTTGAGTCTGAGCAGTAATTTCAAGATCTTTAGATAATGATTTTTTATCAATAATTAAGCTGTGATATCGAGTGGCTTCAAACGTTTTTGGGAGATTTTTTAAAATACCAACTTTTTTTGAAAAAATTTTACTAGTTTTTCCATGCATTAGCTTTCTAGCTTGAATAATTTTTGAGCCAAATACTTGACCTATAATTTGATGGCCTAAACAAACTCCAAGAATTGGTATTTTTTTATATAAAGATTTAACGATTTTAAGACAATTACCTGATTGATTGGGGTTACCAGGTCCAGGTGAAATTACGATTTTATGATATCTTTTTTTTAAAATTTCATGAGATGTAATTTGATCATTTCGAATTACTTCAACATTCACTTTTAATGAAGACAGATAATGGTAGAGATTAAAAGTAAAACTATCGTAATTATCAATTAAAATTATCTTTTTCATTTTAACGCATTAATTAAAGCTTTTGCTTTATTTACTGTTTCTTCGTATTCCTTTAATGGTTTGCTATCTGCAACAATCCCTGCTCCAGCTTGGACATAAAATCTGTTATTTTTTGCTACAGCTGTTCTTAAAGCAATACATGTATCAAACTCTCCATTCGCCGCGAAATACCCAATGCCACCGGCATAAACCTTCCTTTTTGTAGACTCTAGTTCATCAATAATTTCCATAGCTCTTATTTTGGGAGCTCCAGAAACAGTCCCAGCTGGAAAACCTGCTAAAAGAGACTTAAATTTAGAAAATCTTTGATCATGTTTACCTATTACGTTCGAAACTATATGCATTACATGTGAATATCTTTCAATTATAAAACTTTCAGTTACTTTGATGGAATTAGTTTTAGATACCTTTCCAGCATCATTTCTTCCAAGATCTAATAACATTAGATGTTCAGAAAGCTCTTTTTTATCTTTAAGTAAATCTTTCTCATAAAAACGATCTTCTTTAATTGTTTTTCCTCGAGGCCTCGTTCCAGCAATAGGTCTTACAGTTATTTCACCATCTCTTAACCTTACTAATATTTCGGGGCTTGCACCTATTATTTGAAAATCAGTAAAATTAAAAAAAAACATAAATGGAGATGGGTTAGTTATTCTCAATTTTTTATAAATATCGATAGGTTTTTTTGTCAACTTAGTTTCAAAACGCTGACTTAGAACGACTTGAAATATATCTCCTAATTTAATGTATTTTTTTGCCTTATTAACTATAGATAAAAATTTATTTTTAGAAGTATTTGAATTAATTATAATCTTTTTTGATTTACGATTTATTTCATTATCTATTTTTTGAACAGATGATTGCAAAGAAAGTTTGAAAAGTTCAGATTGGATATCTTTATATTTATTTTTATAATTCGTTATTTTTTCATCTTTAAAAATATTGTTGATAAAGAATATTTCCTTTTTCAAATTGTCATGAATAATAAGTGTTCTTGGACGTAATAATCTAACATCAGGTAATTTTAAGTCATCGTCACAACTATTTGGGATTTTTTCGATATATCTAATTGCATCGTATGAAAAATATCCTGAAATCAAAGAACAAATTTTCGGTAATTTTTTTGGAGTTTTAAATTTAAAATCCTCAATTATTTTCTCAATTAAATATTTAGGTTTATCCTTTAACTTAATTTTTTTATTTTTTTTAATTAAATAAGAATTATTATTATTAAATTCCCAAATTTTATCAGGATTTTTCCCAAATATAGTGTATCTGCCTCTAATCTTGCCTTTTTCTACTGACTCAAATATAAAGCTATTTTTTTCAATTAAAAAGTTATCAATTAAATTAATTATTTCTTTATCAGTTCTTACTTTTTTTGAGGTATAGATTATTTGATTTTCGTTGTTTCTGTGTCGAAACTTGAATTCTTTTAAGTTTCGATTAATTTTCATTTAAAATAGTTTTTAACTCGTTCAATAGTCTGTTGATTAAGAGAAACATCATATTTGTCGTTTAAAAAAGTATCATAAGATTTTAAAAGTGAATTTTTACTGTTAGATTTTTGTTTAGCAATATATTGTTTAAATTCATCGTTATTAGTATCAACAATTTGTTTTTCAAATTTTTTAACTTTAGCTAAGTAAATATTGTTATTTTCATCGTTTATTAAAGTAAATGATTTCTCAGGCAAACTATATAAGACCTCAACAGCATTAATATCAAATTTTTTATTATCTCTAACAGAATTTAAATTTATTGTCTGGATCTTTTCTTTCCCCATTTCTAAAAAATTATTATTATTAAATTTTTTATTGGTTATTTCATTTAATAATTTTTGATTATAGTCAAATTTATTTTTTTGAAAAACTAACTCTAGAACTTCGTTTTTAATTTGTTTATCATTCAAATCTGGTGATTTTTGGATAATATTTTTTATATTATAAAGGATATAATTGTTTTCATTTTCAAAAATATCAAATTTATTATTTCTTAATTCATAAATTTTTTTTTCAATTTTATTTTTATCTGTAGAAAATTTAAAATTGCTTATATCAACTGGTTTTAAATCAAAATTTGATGTGATTGTTTTAAAATCGATTTCATTAGATATAGCAACTTCAATTTCATCAATTTTATCAAAAAAAGACTGATTGAAATCATCTACTCCAATTAAACTCTTAGGATTTATAATTGCATAGCTAAAATCGAGGTATTCTACTTTTAATTCATCTTTATTAGCCTTTATAAAATTTTCTAATTCTCTATCAGTGATATCATCTTTTTTTAAATAAAAATCATTCAAATCAATGAACTCTATTTCAAGTTTTTGATTTTCTTCTTTATATAATTTTGTTGTAAGAAATTGAGGGGAGGTTGTACCAGCACCAATATAGTCAAAAAGATTTTTTTGTAATTCCCGTAATTTGAGTCTTTGTTCAAAACCTGGAGCAGATAAATTATTTTCTAATAAAAATTTTTCATATTTAATTCTTTGAAAAACTCCATTTTCATCAATAAAATTTTTGTTTTTTTTTATTCTTTTTAATAAAGTAACTTCAGAAATTGTAAGCTCAAAATCTTTTATTTCTAAATCAAGTAAAGTGGTAGAAACTAAGCCAGACAGAAGTTCTTCAACAATGTTTTGCTCTAAATTTTCTCTGATTGTTTTTTCAGGAATTCCTGATTTATTTAAGTAATCAATAAAATCTTCAGTCGAAATACTATTGTTATTAATTTTAGCAACATTGTTAGTATTTCCGCTACTGAACATTCCACCCATTCCCCAGAATACAAATGGAATTATCATTATAAAAACTAACAAACCAGCAAACTTAGTTTTTGCAAAATTTCTTAAACTACTAATCATTACTATAAATTTATTGATCTATAAAAAGCAAACCTATAAATTAAAATAAGCCACATGACAAATAAATATATGTATTTTATTGCAAATTGGAAAATGTTTGGTGTTTTAAATTCATTAAATACACTAAATAAAGTTGTTAAATTTTTTAAAAACTTCAAAAAAAGAAAATTCTTGAAAATTATTTATTGCCCACCGAATACTCTAATAGAGCAAATGTCAAAAAAATTGAAAGGTTTAAATATTGAAGTAGGTGCCCAAAATTGTCATGAGCAAGATGTTTATGGTGCTTTTACAGGTTCAGTCAATTCCTCCATGTTAAAAAGTGTTGGTGCTAAATATATTATTATTGGCCATTCTGAAAATAGACAAGCTGGTGAAACTGATAAATTAATAAATCTTAAAATTAAAAGTGCATTGAGGTCTGGGCTAAAGGTAATTTTTTGTATTGGTGAGACGCTTAAAGCAAAAAGAAAAAAAATTACTAAAAGTGTTTTAAATAAACAGATTAAAACAGGTCTTAAGAATATTAAAAATAATAAAAAAATTATTATCGCTTATGAACCAGTTTGGTCAATTGGTACAGGCATTATACCAAAATCTGATGACTTGTTTAAAACGATCAGCTTTATTAAAAAAGAAAAAAAAAATTACAAAGTTCTTTATGGTGGATCTGTAAATCCAAAAAATATTAATCAATTAAAATCTATAAATAATATAGATGGTTATCTAATAGGTGGAGCATCTCAAGATCCAAAAAAATTTATTGATATAATTAAAAAAACATATAATTAACCCCCATGGAAAATATATTGTTAATTTTGAACATCATTTTTGGATTAATATTAGTGTTACTAGTTTTGATGCAAAAGTCTGAGGGTGGTGCTCTAGGAATTGGAGTTTCTCAGGAAAGCTTCATGTTTTCCAGATCAGCAGGTAATTTTATGACTAAAGCAACAGCTGTTGTTGCCACTTTATTTATAGTTTGTAGTTTAGCTCTTACAATTGTATCTAGAGGAGAATTAACACCAACCTCATCTGTATTGGACACTATTGAGGAAAAAGCAGAAGATACTCCCGCTATTCCAGAAAATAATAATTAACACTTTTAATTTTCATTTTTATTCGCTATAAGATACTTCCATGGCGCGATTTATTTTTGTCACGGGCGGCGTGGTTTCATCACTAGGAAAAGGTCTCTCCTCAGCATCTCTAGCTTATTTACTTCAATCGAGAGGATATAAAGTTAGATTAAGGAAATTAGATCCTTATTTAAATGTAGATCCTGGAACAATGAGTCCATTCCAACACGGAGAGGTTTTTGTAACTGATGATGGTGCCGAAACAGATTTAGATCTTGGACATTATGAAAGATTTACCGGAGTATCTGCAAAGAAGTCTGATAATATCACAACAGGTAAAATTTATAGTGATGTATTAAAAAAAGAACGTGAAGGCAAATATCTTGGAAAAACAGTTCAAGTTATTCCTCATATAACTGATAGAATAAAAGAGTTCATAAAAAACGACTCATCAAAAGAAGATTTTGTTATTTGTGAAATTGGTGGAATTGTTGGTGATATTGAGAGCCTACCATTTATTGAGGCTATAAGGCAATTTGCAAATGATATAGGAAAAAAAAATACATTATTTATCCATCTAACCCTGGTACCTTATTTAAAGTCCTCAGATGAAATTAAAACTAAACCTACTCAACATTCTGTAAAAGAATTAAGAAGCATTGGTGTTCAACCTGATATAATAATTTGCAGATCAGAAAGACCTATTCCTTTAGAGCATCGTAAAAAAATCTCACTATTCTGCAATGTGGATATTAAAAATGTAATAGAAACTGTTGATGTAAGAACAATTTATGAAGCACCAATAAGTTTTTTTAGAGAAAAACTTGATGTCCAAGTATTAAATTATTTTAAGCTTAAGTCAAAAAAACCTGCAAACCTTAAACCTTGGAAAAAAATTACTAAAATTATTTTACAAACTAAAAAACAAGTGAATATTGCTATAATTGGTAAATACGTTGAGCTAAAAGATGCCTATAAATCTTTAGATGAAGCTCTTACTCATGGAGGTATTCAAAATAATGTTAAGGTAAATTTAGTGAGAATAGACTCTGAAAAATTAAAAGTTTCTGAGATTAAATCAAAACTTAAACACATTTCAGGTATATTAATACCTGGTGGTTTTGGTAAACGAGGCACAACTGGAAAAATAGAGTCAATAAAATATGCTAGAAAAAATAAAGTTCCCTTTCTTGGAATATGTTATGGAATGCAAATGGCAATTATAGAATTTGCGAGAAATCAATTAAATTTAAAAAAAGCAACTTCAAGTGAATTTGATAGAAATGGTATACCTGTAATTGGATTAATTAATGAGTGGATTAAAGATGGAAAAACTATCAAAGGAACTGATAAAAATTTAGGCGGAACGATGAGATTGGGTTCTTACGATGCTAAATTACAAAATAATTCCAAAATTAAAAAAATTTACGGAAAAAAAATTATCAAAGAAAGACACCGACACAGATATGAAGTTAACATCAATCTAAAAGACAAATTTGAAAAAAAAGGAATGAGTTTTTCTGGTTTATCACCTGATGGTTTTTTACCTGAGATAATCGAGTTAAAAAATCATCCCTGGTTTATTGGAGTACAGTTTCATCCAGAATTTAAATCTAGACCTTTTGCTCCACATCCTTTATTCTCATCTTTTATCAAAGCATCAAAAAATCATAAATGAGTAGCATTAAAGTAAATTGTGGAAAAATAGACATTTCGAACAATGATAAGATTTGTATAATTTCTGGACCTTGCCAGCTTGAAAGTGAACAACATGCAATTGATATGGCAGGAAAAATTAAAGAAATTACCTCAAAATTTGGTCTCGGATTTATTTACAAAACTTCATTTGATAAAGCGAACAGAACAAGCTTAAAAGGCAAAAGGGGAGCTGGATTAGAAGCTTCATTGCCTGTGTTTGATAAGATTAAAAAAGAATTAGATGTCCCTATCCTAACCGACATTCATAATGCTGAGCAATGTGCAATTGTTTCAAAACATGTTGATGTTTTACAAATCCCAGCTTTTTTATGTAGACAAACAGACTTGTTAATTGCTGCAGCTAAAACAAATAAAATTATTAATGTAAAAAAAGGTCAATTCCTTGCACCATGGGATATGGTTAATGTCACAAAGAAAATTTCAGAGTCCGGAAATGAGAAGATATTAGTAACTGAAAGAGGTGCGAGTTTTGGATACAACACTTTAGTTTCTGACATGAGGTCGTTACCAATAATGGCTAAGAATGGTTATCCAGTAATTTTTGATGCAACCCATTCAGTACAACAACCAGGAGGTCTTGGAGAAAAAAGTGGTGGTCAAAGAGAGTTTGTTGAATATTTAGCAAGAGCTGCAGTTGCAGTTGGAGTTGCAGGAGTTTTTATTGAAACTCATCAAGATCCAGATAATGCTCCATCTGATGGACCTAACATGGTACCATTAGATAAATTAGAAGATCTTCTAAAACAATTAAGCGATATAGATAATCTTATTAAAAATTAAGTGAGTAAAATTCTAAAAGTTAAAGCAAGACAAGTTTTTGATAGTAGAGGAAATCCAACTATTGAGGCAGAGGTTTATGTTAAAAACAAAAGTGCCAAAGCAATATGTCCATCTGGGGCATCCACAGGCACTTTTGAGGCTTTTGAAAAAAGAGATACGAACAATAAAAGATATTTAGGCAAAAGTGTATTCTCAGCAATAAATTTAATTAATTCTAAAATATCTAGAGCCTTAAGAAATAAAAACGTACATGATCAAGAAAGAATAGATGAAATACTTATTAATTTAGATGGGACTAAGCAAAAGACAAAACTAGGAGCTAACGCAATATTAGCGGTATCGATGGCTGCAAAAAAATTGTCAGCAAAAGTGAAAAAAATTCCACTTTATAAGTCTTTTAATGTAACAAAAAATTTTCAATTACCTTATCCATTAATGAATATTATTAACGGTGGAGCCCATGCCAACAATGGTCTGAGAATTCAAGAATTTATGATTAGACCAGATAAAGCAAAATCTTTTTCTGAGGCGATGAGAATTTGCTATTTAGTAATAAAAAATCTAAGTAAATTAATTAAATCAAGAGGCTTATCTACATCGGTTGGAGATGAAGGTGGATTTGCACCGATGATTAATAGCAACAATCAGGCCTTAGATTTGATTGTTTTATCAATTAAAAAATCAGGATTTAGAAACGGTAAAGATGTTTCAATTTGTTTGGATGTTGCAGCTAATGAATTATTCAAAAAAGATAAATATTCTATTCACTCAAAAAAATTTGTTTCTGTTGATAAAACAATTTCAGAATACAAAAAAATGATTGATAAATATAAAATTAAATCGATTGAAGATCCATTTTCTGAGAATGATTGGACGTCGTGGAGTAAATTAATGAGATCTACTAAAAAAGTGCAGATAGTTGGAGATGATCTCTATGTTACAAATTTGGAAAGGCTAAAAAAGGGATTTTTAAATGTTTCATCAAATTCAATTTTGATAAAACTAAATCAAATTGGTACAGTCACCGAAACACTTGATGTCATAAGATTTGCTCAAACTATTGGGTTTAATACTATCATTTCACATCGATCAGGAGATAGCGAAGATACATTTATTGCTGATTTGGCAGTGGGTACTAACTCCAACCAATTAAAAACAGGATCTTTAGCTAGATCTGAAAGAGTGGCTAAATATAATCAATTAATTCGTATAGAAGAAGAACTTGGAAAAAAAGCTAGAATGAATAAGATTCATTAATGCTTCAAAGATTAAAAAAAAATTACCTTTTATTAGTTTCTACTTTTCTGATTCTTTATTTCTTTTTTAATCTCTTATCTGGTCAAAGAGGATTAATTTCATATTTTGAAAAAAAAGAGATTTTAAAAAAATTAAAACAACAAGAATCTTTAATAATTAACCAAATAAGTGACTTGGAATTTAAGAATTCATTATTAAGTGACAATCTAGATCTTGATTATATAGAATCTTTGATTAGAGAAAGGTTTATATTTGGAAAAAAAAATGAAAAAATTTATATTATAAAAAAAAATGACTCAAAAAATTAAACCAAGACATCCAGAAAAAGTTAAAAATCCAATCAACCCAATAAAAAAAAAACCAGAATGGATAAGATCGAAATTAATTAATAGTAAAGAATTTTTTACAACAAAAACAGTTGTTAATAGAAGTAATCTTGTAACTGTATGCCAAGAAGCTAATTGTCCAAATATAACTGAATGTTGGAGCAAACGACACGCCACATTTATGATAATGGGTGACACATGTACTAGAGCTTGTGCATTTTGTGACGTAAAAACTGGAAAACCAGAAAAATTAGATCCATTTGAGGATATTAAGATAGCAAATGCAGTTAAAAAATTGAACTTAAGACATGTAGTCATCACTTCAGTTGATAGAGATGATTTACCGGATGGTGGATCAAATCATTTTAAAAAAGTAGTTGAAACTACTAGAAGAAAAAATCCAGATACTACTATTGAAGTTTTAACACCAGATTTTTTAAGAAAAGGAGATTCTTATAAAAAATTACTTGAGGCAGATTTAGATGTATTTAATCATAATATAGAGACTGTACCTAGACTTTATCTTAAAGTTAGACCAGGGGCTAGGTATTTTGCATCTCTAGAACTTCTTAAAAATGCAAAAAAAGATAATACTAAAGTATTTACTAAATCAGGAATAATGGTTGGTCTTGGAGAGGAGCATGATGAAATATTACAAGTTATGGATGATTTAAGATCTGCAAATGTAGATTTTATTACGATCGGTCAATATCTTCAGCCATCTGTTAAACATCATCCTCTTGAAAGATATTATCATCCAGATGAATTTAAAGAATTAGAACAAATAGCAAAATCAAAAGGTTTTCTTTTAGTTTCATCATCTCCTTTAACCAGATCTTCTTACCATGCTGACGAAGATTTTGCTAAACTTCAAAAAAATAGATTGAATTTAAATTAATGCCAAAAGCTTCTGTAAAGAGGTTAATAAAATGTAAGAAAAAAGATTTGATAAATCTTGTGCTTGATATTGAAAAATACCCTCGGTTTGTTCCTTTTTGTTATGATGCTAAAATTTATGAAGATAAAAATGAAGGTGACTTACAAAAAATAATTGCTGATTTAACCATAGGTAAAGGACCATTTAAAGATACTTACAAAAGTGATGTCGCCTTTAATAAAAAAACTGACACAATTTATGTTAAAAACATAGAGGGACCATTAAATCATCTGACAAATAATTGGACATTTACTGATAAAAATAATGGTATTACTGAAGTCACTTTTGATATTGATTTTGAAATAAAAAATAAATTTTTAAATTCTTTGATGGTAGTATCTTTTCAATTTGGTTTAGAAAAAATAGCTGATGCATTTCAGAAAAGGGCTGAAGAATTATTTGGAAATTCCAAGAATTAGATCCAAGGTTTTTTTAATTGTTGCTTTTTGAATTGAAGATCTTTTTTTACTTTTAAATAAACACCTATTAATCTGAACTTTTTTGCCTTTTTTTATACCAATATAAACTAGACCCACAGGTTTTTGTTTGGTGCCACCTTTTGGGCCAGCGATTCCAGTGATGGAAACGTTTACATGTGCTTTTGATATTTTAGATAAGTTATTTACCATTGCCAAGCAACATTGGTAACTAACCGCACCATAATTTTTAATAATATTTTTATTAACTTTAAGAATTCTAATTTTGGCTTGGTTAGAGTAGGTGACTAGTCCTAAATTAAAAACTTTTGAAGCACCACTTATTGACGTAACTGAACTAGCTAACATCCCACCAGTACAAGACTCAGCAACAGAAAGTTTTAATTTTTTTTTTGTTAAAAGTCTGACTAAAGATTTCATTAATTTAAATAACTACTTAATATCATAAAACAAATTAATGATAGAACAACATATAATCCTGCACAAACATCGTCCATTATTACACCAAAACTATTTTTGTAATTTTTGTCAAAATAACTTACTGGAAATGGTTTCAGTATGTCAAAAATTCTAAAAAGTACTAAGCAAATTCCATAAAAAATTATGGCTTCATCAGATGTTTTTTGTATTCCATGAGATATTTCATAGAGATAAATTGGTATAGATTGACCTATAAATTCATCAATAATTACTTCTTTAGGATCTTTATTTTCTTTATCCTTAATGTGTGATGCAACTGCTATGAATGAATAAATAAAAATAATAACTAAACATAATAAGATTATGTTTGGTGATAATTTTAGTATGTGAAAAAAAAAATAAAGAAAAATAATTGTAGCAAAGGATCCAAAAGTTCCAGGAATAATCTTAATTTTTCCTAGCCCAAACATTGTTACTAATAATGAATTAAAAGTTTTAATCATATTTTGTGATTGAAATTATGGTTTCACATGCGACAGCCTTTTCTTTTCCTATTAAACCTAATTTTTCCACAGTTTTACCCTTTAAATTTATTTGGTTTTCATTAAGACCAGTTAATTTTGAGACTGACTTAATTATTTTGTCTCTATATTTTGAAACCCTTGGTTTTTGACAAATTAAGTTTATATCCAAGTTATTTATAATTAGATCAGATTTATTAAGATCAAATATAATTGGCTTTAGCATTTTTGCAGATCTAATATTTTTAAATTTTTTTGTATTAGGAAAATATGTTCCAATATCCTTTTTTCTTATAGCTCCTAAAATAGAATCAATAATTGCATGTAGAATTACATCTCCGTCAGAGTGTCCTTCAAGACCTGAGTGAAAAGGAATTTTAACTCCTCCAAGATAAAGTTTTTTGTTTTTTACTAACTTGTGGATATCAAAACCTATACCATAAAAGGTTTTGGGAGTTTTGATATCATCAATATATGTAATTTTATTATTTGATTTTTCACCAGGTATAAATTTTATTTTGAAATCTTTATTTATAAATAATGTTGCCTCATCAGTAACTTTATCTTTATGATCTTTTGCAACTTTATATAGTTCTTTAAATCTAAATGCCTGAGGGGTTTGTGTTAATAACAAATTATTTCTATTAAGATTAAATATTTGATTTTGAGTTTTATATTTTATTGTGTCTTTTGAATTAATAATTGGAACTACGGCTTTATTTTTTTTCAAATTTTTAGCAATATTTTTTAGTAATTTTATTGAAAAATTAGGCCTAGCGGCATCATGTATAAATACATTTTTTGGCTTATATCTTTTTAGATATTTTAAAGCTTTCAAAGAAGAGTCTGATCTTTCCTTTCCACCTTTAATAATACTTATTGATTTAGGATATTTCTTTTTTTTTAAATGTTTTAGATTATTAGTAACAATTAAAATATTCTTAAATAACTTTGAATTGAGAGATTTTTCTATGGAATGATCAATTATTTCTTTATTTTGGTAATTAAAGAATTGCTTGGGTATTTTTTTATTAAATCTCTTACTTTTTCCAGCAGCTAATATTACAAAATAGTTGTTCATTCGTTTAAATGCTATAATTCTAATTTATGTTAGAATTTTTGAAAAAAAATATAATCATTATTATTCTATCTAGTATCACACTATTTCTAGGTTTTTTAACCTTTTTGACATTTATTGATAGAAGTTTTGTTGATTTAAATGAAAAAAATTTACAATATTTACTTATTTCAAATATTTTTTTACTTATTTTATTATTCATTTTTATTTTTGTAGAAGTTAAAAATTCAATTAAAATTGATATTGATAAGGATGGCTTAACATCAAATAAAAAATACATAACGTATTTTTCATTATTTACTTTAATACCATCAATTTTAATTTCAATTTTTTCACTATTTCTTTTTTCTTTTGCTCTTGAAAAGTACTTCGATAAGAAAGTTACAACTGTTGTAAACAATTCCTATGAACTTGCTAAAAATTATGTAGAAGAAGTAAGAAATAAAATACAATCAGATATAATTTTGATTGCTTTTGATACTAACAAAAGTGTAAATTTTTTAAATGAAAATGCAAATGAATATTTACGATTTTTAAGGACACAAAAACTAATTCGGGATGTTGATGAAATTCATATAATTGATAAAAATAAAAAATTATTATACTCAACCGAAAAAAAAGAAAAATACATTCCACCTGTTGATAAAGCATTAAATTTAGTTCTTGAGGATGATCGGCCATTGAAGATAATAGATACTAAAGCTAATATTTCAGCTGCGATTATGAGATTACAATCATCAAAAGATAGATTTATCTATGTGGTAAAATTTTTAGATAAAGATATTTCAAATTATTTAGCTGAATCTCAAGAAGCAATTAATTTTTACTATACAGTTGAAAATAGAAGTACAGGTATAAAAATTTCTTTTTTTATTATTTATATTATAATTGTCTCATTGCTATTATTTATCTCTATTACGATAGCAATTAGATTTTCATCAAGATTTTTTAGATCTATTAACAATCTTATTCTAGCATCAACAGAAATAGGTCATGGAAACTTAAATACAAAAGTACCAGAGATCAAAACCGATAAAGACATGGAAGTATTGAATAAAAATTTTAATTCTATGATTAGTAGACTTAAAAACCAGCAAGAAAAATTAATAATTAATGAGAGATATAAAGCATGGGGAAATCTATCAAGAAAGTTAGCCCATGAAATTAAAAATCCTCTTACACCAATACAATTAACAATAGATCGAATTAGAAATAAATATTCTGGGCAAATAACTAATGAGGACCAACAATCATTTAAAGAAAATTTAGAAATTATAAACTCTCAAATAAAACAAATAGAAAATTTGGTAAATGAATTTTCAGATTTTGCCAGAATGCCAAAACCTATATTAAAGAAAAATAATTTAATAAAGTTATTAGTTCAAAATATCAAATTGTTATCAGAAGTTAATAAATCCATTGAAATTGATTTAAATAAAAATGATGAGGAGATTTTACTCGAATGTGACAAAGAGCAAATTTCAAGAGTTTTCATTAACTTGATAAAGAACTCTATTGAGAGTATCGAACAAAAAATTGAAAAAAACCCTGATTTTAAAAAGAAAATTTCAATTGATATTTTATCAAATAATGACCATATTTTAATATCAATAGAAGACAATGGCGTTGGTTTTGATAAAAATAATATAGATGAAATTTTAAATCCATATTACACAACAAAAAAAAATGGAACTGGACTTGGCCTGTCTATAGTAAACAAAATTATAAATGATCACAAAGGTGAACTTAAATTTATTCCAATTAATAATGGTGCAAAAATACAGATAAGATTTTATTTTAATGACAACAGAAATATTAATAGTTGATGATAATGTGGATATAAGAAATATCCTAAATGAATTAATTGTTGATGCTGGTTACAAAACTAGAGTAGCGGCTAATTATAATCAAGCGTTAAAAGAAATTGACAAAAAAATGCCTGATGTGGCTATCCTAGATGTAAAATTAGATAAAGGTGATAATGATGGAATAGAACTATTATCCCATATCAAGTCTAAAAATAAAGATGTGCCAGTAATTATCATTACAGGGCATGCTAATATTGAAATGGCCGTTAATTCATTAAAACACGGTGCATTTGAATTTGTAGAAAAACCTTTTGACCAAGCTAGATTATTAAACTTTATAACCAGGGCTGTTGAAAATCTTCAATTAAAAAAACAAAATAAGGATTATGAAAATAAGTTATTTTCCTCATATGATTTAATAGGTGAAAGTAAAAATATATCTACAATACGAGAACAAATAAAAAAAATATCTTTAACTGAGAGCAGGATTCTTATAAATGGGCCATCAGGCTCAGGGAAGGAGTTAATTGCAAGAAAAATTCATAAAAATTCCAAAAGAGAAAAAAATCCATTCATTATTCTTAATGGAGCACTCCTTGACTCAGAAAAATACGAACAAGAATTATTTGGTGAGGAAAAGAGCGATGGTTCCATTTCATATGGTGCTTTAGAAAAAGCTAATAAGGGCACTTTATTAATTGATCAAGTTTCTGAAATTCCCCTTGTCATCCAATCAAAAATATTAAGAGTTCTTATTGATCAAAAATTTAAAAGATTAAATGGTAATAATGATATCAATGTGGACGTTAGATTAATTTGTTCATCAAGTAAGGATTTAAAAGATGAAATAAAGATAGGTAATTTTAGAGAAGATCTCTATCATAGATTAAACGTTTTTGAAATTAACATTAAATCGTTAAACGAAAGAATTTCAGATATACCCTTGTTAATAAGATATTTTTCAAAGATGATTTCTGCAAATTATAATATTAAAGAATTAGATATTGATGAAAATGATTCATATATTTTGAATCATGATTGGAAAGGCAATGTAAGGGAACTAAGAAATTTGATTGAAAGAATTGCAATTTTACAACCTGATACAAAAGACAAAATCTCTAACATTGTAAAAGAATCGTTAAAAAGTGAAAATTATGATGATAAAATTGGTGAAAATAGCTTATCTATACCATTAAAAGAGGCTAGAGAAAACTTTGAAAAAGAGTATTTAACTATCCAACTTAAAAAATTTAATGGAAATATATCTAAAACAGCTAACTTTGTTGGTATGGAGAGAAGTGCTCTTCATAGAAAGCTTAAAGGCTTAGGAATAAAAGAATTTAACTAAAATGAATATAATCATCTGTGGTGCTGGTAGAGTAGGTTTTACCATTGCAAAGTTATTGAGTGAACAAGGCCATTCAATAACAGTGATTGATCAATCAAGTGAGGACATCCAAAAAATCAATGATAGTTTGGATGTTAAGGCAATCGTTGGAAAAGCTACATATCCATCAATACTTGAAAAAGCCAATGCTGCTGAAACAGACATGATTATAGCAGTAACAAGAAATGACGAAATTAACATGCTTATTTGTCAAATAGCATTTTCAATATTCAATATTCAAAAAAAAATAGCAAGAATTAGGTCTCAAGACTATCTTAACCCAAGATTTACAAGAGTTTATAACAAAGAAAATTTACCAATTGATGTGATCATTTCTCCTGAAATTGAAATTGCTAAATCAATACAAAGAAAATTAGAGGCACCAGGTGCACTAGATAGTGTGCCGTTTGCTGATAATAAAATAAGATTATTGGAGATTTTTATTAAAGAGGATTGTAAATCTATAGGTATTAAGTTTAATGAGCTAACAAATAAATACGCAAAATTAGAGGCAAATATTATTGGAATAAATAGAGATAATAAATTTTTTATTCCAAAAAAAACAGACTCGGTAAAAAAAGATGACAAAATTTACGTAATTATTAATTCATCACAAATGTCAGAAACTCTTGAAGCATTTGGTCATGAAGAAAAAATATCTAAAAAAATTTTGATTATAGGTGGAGGAAATATTGGTTTTAATTTAGCTAAGAATATTGAAGAAACCCTAGAAACAGTTCGAGTTAAAATTGTTGAAAAAAATAAAGAGCGAGCAGAGTTTTTAGCAAATCAACTTAATGATACGATTGTTATAAATGGTGATGGTCTAGATGAGGAAGTTCTAACTGAAGCAAATTTAGGTGAAGCCGAAACTGTATTGGCTTTAACAAATGATGATGAGGATAACTTAATGGTCAGTGTGTTAGTTGAAAAATTCGCTAAAGATCAAAAAGATATAGACGATAAAAGAACAATGGCATTAATAAACAAACCAAATTATTCTCTTCTTCAATCATCATTAAAAATTGATGATTTAATTGATCCAAGAATGACGACTGTTTCAAGTATTTTAAAACATATCCACAAAGGAACAATCGAAAATGCATATACTCTATCAGATGGTGAATACGAGGTAATTGAAGCTGAAATAATTGAAACTTCTGAATTAATCAATAAAGAAATTAAAAATTCCAATTTACCAGACGAACTAAGAATTGGCGCTGTATTAAGAGATAAAAAAATAATTATACCTAGATCCAATTTTGTTTTTAAAAAAGATGATAGAGTTGTATTTATTGTTAAAAAAGACTCTATATCGTTTGTTGAAAATATTTTTAGATTAAGTTCAGTATAATTAGATGTTTGGATTGCAAATTAAATATCTAAGTTTCTTTTTTGGATTAATTTCTATTTTATCTTTTTTTAACATAATTTACTCTTACTATTTCAATCTTTATCTAAATTTAAATACTTATTATTTAAGTTTATTTTTATCTTCAATTTTAGCAATTCCTTTTTACCTAAGTATTTATAATTTAACTTTTATAAATTCTTTTTTTGAAGCAGTCTCAGGTTTTACATCTACTGGTTTTACTATCTTTGAAAATGTAAAAAATATTGATCAAAGTCTGATTTTATGGAGGTCAACTACCCAATGGATTGGTGGATTATATTTCTTATTTTCTATAATTTATTTAATAGATATTTATGATGAAAATTTTAAAAAAACCTTAACAAATTTTTTTTCATTTAATACCTCTGAAATATTTAAACAAGCTATAAAAGTTTTTTTCATATATTCTGGTATAACTTTAGTAATTTTTATAATACTTAATTTACTATCTATAAGAACTTTCGACTCTTTAAATTTAGCATTTTCATTAATTTCTTCTGGAGGTTTTTTACCTACAAATAATTTATCCAGTATAATTAGAGATGATACCCAAACTATTATTTTGTCGTTTTTGATGTTAACTTCTTTTTTTAGTATTTTTTTCAGTTATAACTTATTTTTCTTCAAGAAAAAAAACGTAAATTTTTTATATGAAGATCTCAATTTGATAATTTACTTCGTTATAGTTCTAATTATCTTTTTTTTATTTTTTAGTTTTAATCAAGACTTTTTGAATTATTTTTTGTCAATATCAAGTAGTATGTCTAATATTGGTTTTACACTAGATAATTCAAATACAAATTTGACTTTTATCTATTTGATTTTAGTTATTATTGGAGGATCTTTTTTTTCCACAAGTTCAGGGTTGAGATTTATGAAGATATATTCTTTATTTATATATTCGGTTAATCAAATTTTATCATTCAGTAGACCAAAGAATATATATAAAAATAAGTTATTTTTCTCTGAAGTTAATTTTGAGTTTAATGAGATAAGTAAATATTTTTTATCAGTTCTCATATTTATTTTATCACTTTTTATTTTAACAACATTATTAACTATAAGCGAATTTAGCTTTGAAAATTCATTTAAGTTATCTATTTTAACATTAATGAATACTGTCAATTCAAGTTCATATGGTTTAAGTGATCTAACTTTTTATAATCTTTCGTATTTCACCAAATATTGTCTTATTTTTTTCATGATTGTTGGACGAATTGAGTTATTAACAATCTTACTTCTTGTGAAAAAATTTCTTTTTAAAAATTAATTAATTATTGTATATGTAATGATATTTTGCGCCCTTAGCTCAGCTGGATAGAGCATCGGTTTTCTAAACCGAGGGTCGGAGGTTCGAATCCTCCAGGGCGCGCCATTAATAGCCTTTTTAATCACTAAATTGTTCTTGACTAGAATTTGAGTTAAAGCTGAATTGCATGAAATTTCTCTTGAACACTATTTTTGAACATGCTTAAATTATGAATATTCAAAAGTAATTTTGAATTATTTGTTAACAAATAAATAAACAATAGGAAGAAATATGTTTAAATACTTAAAACAATTAACTTCTTTAGTTGCTATGGTAGCTGTGTTGTTCACTTTTACAACAGAGTCTATGGCCGCTAAAAAATCTAAAACACTTAAAAACACTCAGAAAAAAGGGTTTGTAAGATGTGGAGTATCTCAAGGTCTTCCAGGATTTTCTAATGCTGATGCTGCAGGAAATTGGACTGGTGTCGATGTTGATGTATGTAGAGCTGTAGCTGCTGCAGTATTAGGTGATGCAAATAAAGTTAAGTTTACACCACTAAGTGCTAAAGAAAGATTTACTGCTTTAACTTCTGGTGAGATTGATATCTTATCTAGAAACACAACTTGGACTCTTTCTAGAGATGCTGATATCGGACTTACTTTCGTGGGAGTAAACTTCTACGATGGACAAGGTTTCATGGTAAGAAAAAGTTCAGGTATTACTTCAACTAGCCAATTCAAAAATGGTATCTCAGCTTGTACAAACATTGGTACAACAACTGAGTTAAACATGAGAGACTTTTTTAACTCAAAAGGAATTTCTTATGAGCCAGTTGCTTTTGAAAAAGCTGATGAAGTTGTAGCTGCTTACGATGCAGGTAGATGTGATACGTATACTACCGATAAATCTGGATTAGCTGCTCAAAGAACAAAAATGAAGAACCCTGATGAGCACATTGTTCTACCAGAAACTATTTCTAAAGAACCTTTAGGACCAGTTGTTAGACAAGGTGATGCAGTTTGGGAAGATATCGTAAGATGGTCTTTGAACACTATGATCGAAGCTGAAGAGTATGGTATCACTTCAGCAAATGCAGACATGATGAAAACTTCAGACAACCCAGCAATCAAAAGATTAGTTGGAGCTGAAGGTGAATTAGGTGCTGCTTTTGGTCTAGATAATGACTGGAGCTTAAGAATTATCAAGCAAGTTGGTAACTATGGTGAAAGTTATAAGAGAAATATAGCTGACACTGGAATTTTACCAGACAGAGGTCCTAACCAATTATGGACTAAGGGCGGAATACTTTACGTTCCACCTGCAAGATAATTGTAGTTTAAAACATTTAAAAAGGGCTAGATTTTTCTAGCCCTTTTTTTTATAAACTCATATATTATCCCAATTGTGAATTTTAAACTTAAAGACATCGTTCCTCAACTAATTACAGTTATCGCCGTAGTTTTAGTATTTGGCTTCTTTACTTATAATGCTCAAATCAATATGGAAAATAGAGGTATTGATTTTGGTTATGGTTTTCTATCTCAAGAATCATCTTTTGATGTTCAGTTTTCACTAATTGAATATGATGGATCACACTCATATTTTAGAGCCTATTTAGTTGGCCTTTTGAATACAATTCTTGTTTCAGTCATTGGAATAATTATTGCAACAATCTTAGGAGTAATAGTTGGTATAGCAAGATTATCACCTAATTATCTAATTAATAAATTTGCTGCTTTCTATGTTGAGTTTTTTAGAAATATTCCATTATTACTTCAAATTTTCTTTTGGTATTTTGCTGCATTACGTGCTTTGCCACTTCCACAAGATGCTGAAGCAATGTTTGGAGTTTTTTTTCTTACTATAAAAGGGTTATACGTCCCAGCATTTATTTGGCAAAATTTTAATATTTTCTTCTATTCAATTATAGCTGCAATCATAGCAATTATTGTTATACGAGCGCATGCCAAAAAAGTTCAGGAAAATCAGGGTAAACAAATTCCAGTTTTTTTAATTTCTATAGGACTGATATTTATTCTTCCACTTTTAAGTTTTCTAATTGGTGGAGTAAGACTTTCTTTTGAAGTTCCTGTTTTAAAACAATTGGCAACAACTTCGTTTATTTATGAGGGTGGTGTAAGCTTGCCTCCAGAATTAATTGCGTTAACATTATCTTTATCTTTATATACAGCAACATTTATTGCAGAATGTGTTAGAGCTGGAATTCAGGGTGTTGGTAAAGGTCAAAAAGAGGCAGCAGCATCAATAGGACTTACTCCAAATCAAGTGCTTAAATTAGTAATTATGCCTCAAGCTTTAAGAATAATTATTCCGCCAACAACAAACCAATATCTTAATTTAACTAAAAATTCGTCTTTAGCAGCAGCAATAGCTTATCCAGATTTAGTGCTGGTCTTTGCAGGAACAGCATTGATGCAAACAGGTAAGGCAATAGAAATAGTATCAATTACAATGTTTACTTATCTAACCTTGAGTATTTCAATCTCAATTTTAATGAATTGGTATAACAAAAAAATTGCTATTCAGGAAAAATAATGTTTAATATTAATTTTTTAAAACCTGATAGAAGTAACCTCAATACCTTTTTGTATCTAGGTTCTTTTTTATTTTTTATAAGTATTTTAGACGTTTTCTTAAATTCTTTTTTTAAACTAAATTTAACTGGTTTTTTACCCAATTTTTTAAGCTTCTTATTACCTCTAGTACTTGGTTTTGTTGGTCTTTATTTCATTCGAATAGAGTACAGCGGAATAAAAAATTTAGACCTCTTAAACAAACATATTAATACAAATAATTTTAATGCTGTTTTATCATTATTGATAATATTCATAATCATCAAATCTATGCCACCTATATTAAGCTGGTTTGTTATTGATGCTAGTTTTGCAGGAGATACAAAAGATGTTTGCACGGGTTCTGGTGCATGTTGGACGTATATTAAGGTTTGGATGAGAAGGTTTATGTATGGAATGTATCCAAATGCAGAACAATGGAGAATTAATTTATCATTTGTAGCTTTAGTGCTGCTTGGTTCTGTTGGATATTTTGCGACTGATAAATTTAAGAAATATTTAACACTTTATTATGTAGTTATTTATCCTTTAATTGCATTTTTATTCATCTTCTTTTTTATTTCAGGAGGCCCTGTATTTTTTGACTTTTCTTATGGAATTATTGCTGCAATTCTATCTATCATAATTGGTTTTTTCATTCCAAGTAAATTTAAGTTTTATTACTTTTTAATAGTTCCGTTAGCGCTTTATGTAATTTTAAAATATTTTCTTTTTTTTGAAGAATACATTGAGCTTGGAAAATTAGATGGTTTAAATTGGGTTGAAACAGGTGCATGGGGAGGTCTGTCGCTAACATTTATAATTTCTTTTTTCTGTCTTATTTTCTGTTTTCCGATTGGAATGGCTTTTGCTCTTGGACGAAGATCGGAATTTCCATTAATAAGATATATATCAGTTGGTTTTATTGAATTCTGGAGAGGTGTCCCGCTGATTACAGTTTTATTTATGTCTGCAGTAATGTTTCCTATGTTTTTACCAGAAGACTTTTTTATTGATAAATTAGTAAGAGCCATAATTGCAATTTCTTTATTTGAGGCTGCGTATGTTGCAGAAGTTATAAGAGGTGGTTTACAAGCTTTACCAAGAGGTCAATACGAAGCTGCAAAATCATTAGGAATGGGTTATTGGAAAATGCATATTTTTGTAATTTTACCTCAGGCCCTTAAATTAGTAATACCAGGGATAGCAAATACTTTCTTAGCACTAGTAAAAGATACTCCATTAATATTTGTTGTGGGATTATTAGAAATAGTTGGAATGTTAAATTTAGCTAAAACAAATCCGAAATGGTTAGGATTTGCTATGGAAGGGTATGTATTTGCTGCTATAATTTTCTGGATTATTTGTTATGCAATGAGTAAATATAGTTATAATCTAGAACAAAAATATAAAACCGATAGATAAAGATTTATGTCAGATAGTATTATCCAAATAAGTAATATGAATAAGTGGTTTGGCGATTTCCAAGTTTTAAAAGGAATAAATTTAAAAGTTAAACCAAAAGAAAAAATTGTTGTTTGTGGTCCATCTGGATCAGGAAAGTCTACATTAATTCGATGTATTAATAGATTAGAAGAGCATCAAGAAGGTAATATTGTCGTTGATGGAACTGAATTAACAGAGGATACAAAGAATATTGAGCAAATTAGAGCTGAAGTTGGAATGGTATTTCAACAGTTTAACTTATTTCCTCATTTATCTATCTTGGATAACTGCACATTAGCTCCTATTTGGGTTAAAAAAATGCCTAAAAAAGAGGCAGAAGAATTAGCATTAAAACATTTAGAAAGAGTACAAATTCTTGATCAAGCACAAAAATATCCAGGACAATTATCTGGGGGACAACAACAAAGAGCTGCCATCGCAAGAGCTTTATGTATGGAGCCAAAAATAATGCTTTTTGATGAACCCACTTCAGCTTTAGACCCTGAAATGATTAAAGAAGTGTTAGATGTTATGGTTAATTTGGCAAAACAAGGAATGACTATGATCGTAGTTACACATGAAATGGGTTTTGCAAAAGAAGTTGCAGATCAAATGATATTTATGGATGAAGGAATGATAGTAGAAAAAGCTGATACCAAAGAATTTTTTGCTAATCCCAAGAGTGATAGAACCAAACTTTTCCTCAGCCAGATACTATAGTTCAAGCTAATTTCAAGAAATATTTCTTAAATTATAGCTGAAGTAATGCTTGACATATTTCCCTTGATACGGGTTTTTAGGCAAAAAAAATAAAAATTTATTGTTGCAGTAGGTATTAAAAACTAGTTCAATTAGTTTTTTAAAAAATTAAGAGGGGTCTTAATGGAAGATAATTTTAATAAGCATTTAGGCAATAAGCTTAAGCTTAGAAGACTAGCACTAGGTTTAACTCAAACTAAAGTAGCAAAAGCAATCAACGTCACATTTCAACAAATTCAAAAATATGAAAAAGGCACTAACGGGGTAAGTTCAATAAGGTTATTACAATTATCGAACTATCTTAAAGTACCAATTAATTATTTTTTCGAAGATTTTTCAGAATATCTTATAAATTTAGAAAAATCACAAGAAGGTCATATGAATGTAAATTATAACTTTTTAGTGAAATTATATTCTGAATTAAATGCTGATCAAAAATTGAAGTTTAATAAATCATTACAGGCAGGAAGTAACAATATTTCAAAGGTTGGATAATTTTTGGCTCCTCGGGCAGGACTCGAACCTGCGACCAATTGATTAACAGTCAACTGCTCTACCAACTGAGCTACCGAGGAATATTAAAATCTCAACTTACTTTTTTTTTTCACTAAAACAAGATTTTTTTTGGAGGCAACGCCCGGAATCGAACCGGGATACAAGGATTTGCAATCCTCTGCGTAACCATTCCGCCACGTTGCCATATGTTTTAGAAGATAGCTACACTGAGTTTTATATAAAATATTTGCAATTAGTCTATTAAATAACGTTCCAATTTGATTATTGTTAATTTAGATTATTAAATTATAAACTAATAACACCCATGATAAGCGATAAATATATACATTCAAAAGTTGAAGATAAAATTTATGGTTATTGGGAAAAAAACAAATTATTTAAACCACAAAAAAATTCAAAAAAATTTTCAATTGTAATTCCACCACCCAATGTAACTGGAAGTTTACATATGGGTCATGCTTTAAATAATTCAATTCAAGATTTATTAGTTCGTTATTATCGAATGAATAATTATGAAACTTTATGGCAACCCGGAACTGATCATGCAGGTATAGCCACCCAAGCACTCGTAGAGAGAAAATTAGAAAAAGAAAATTTAAGTAAAATTGACCTTGGTAGAGAAAAATTTATAGAAAAAGTATGGGAATGGAAAAATGAATATGGGGACATAATCATTAATCAACTAAAGAAATTAGGATGTTCATGTGATTGGTCAAGAAATGCATTCACTATGGATGAAAATTTATCAAAATCAGTCATTAAGGTTTTTGTAGAATTACATAAAAAAAAATTGATTTATAAAGCTGAAAAACTTGTAAATTGGGACACTGTTTTAAAAACCGCAATTTCAGATTTGGAAGTAGATCAAAGAGAGATGAATTCTAAGATCTACTATATTAGATACCCAATAGACAATTCCTCTGAATTTATCACTATTGCCACAACAAGGCCTGAGACAATGTTAGGGGATACTGCGATTGCGGTAAATCCGAAGGATAAAAGATATAAAAATCATGTTGGCAAAACTGTCACAATACCAATCGTAGGTAGAAAAATAAAAATTATTAAAGATAATTATGCTGATCCAGAGCAAGGAACTGGAGCACTTAAGATCACGCCAGCACATGATTTTAATGACTATGATGTTGGTCAAAGAAATAAATTAGAAATAATTAATATTTTTACCGAAGAAGGAAAAATAAATGATAATGCTCCAAAAGATTATATTGGCTTAGATAGGTTTGATGCCCGTAAAAAAATATTAAATGAATTAAAAGAAAAAGACTTTTTTGTAAAAGAAGAAAATATCAAAAATAAAGTTCCATATGGTGATAGATCGAATTCAGTAATTGAACCTTTTTTAACAGAGCAATGGTTTGTTGATGCAAAGAAATTAGCGATCAAAGCTAAAAAAATTGTTAAGACAAAAAAAACAAATTTCTTTCCAACTAACTGGTCTAAAACTTATTTTCAGTGGATGAATAATATTGAGCCATGGTGTATTTCACGACAATTATGGTGGGGACATCAAATACCAGCTTGGTATGGACCTGATCAAAAAATTTTTGTTGCGATCAATCAAAATGATGCAATTAAACAAGCAAAAAAACATTATAAAAAAGACGTAAAACTTACTAGAGATCCTGATGTTTTAGATACATGGTTTTCTTCAGGATTATGGCCATTCGCAACTTTAGGTTGGCCTGATAAAAAAGATTACGTAAAGAAATTTTATCCAACAACAGTTTTAGTAACAGGTTTTGATATTATTTTTTTCTGGGTGGCTAGAATGATTATGTTTGGTATGGAATTTTTGAACAAAGAACCATTTAAAGATATTTATGTACACGCGTTAGTAAGAGATGAAAAAGGACAAAAAATGTCTAAGTCAAAAGGGAATGTTATTGATCCATTAGATCTAATTGAAAAATATAGCGCTGATGCATTACGTTTTACTTTACTTTCTATGGCGTCCCCAGGAACTGATGTTAAACTTTCAGAAGATAGAGTTAAAGGATATAGAAACTTTTTAAATAAATTATGGAATGCTAATAATTTTTTAATTACTAATAAATGTGATTTTAAAAAAACCAATAAAGTTCCAAAAATCTCATTAAATATCAATAAATGGATCTATTCTGAGTTAATAGAAACTAAAAATAAGATTCAAACAAATATTGAAGATTATCGATTTGATGAAGCAGCAAAAAATGCTTATCAATTTGCATGGCACTCATATTGTGACTGGTATATTGAGCTGTCTAAAACAATTCTTTATTCAGAGGATAAAAAGGCAAAAACAGAGGTAAAAGAAGTTTCTGCTTATGTTTTTAAGCAAATATTGGTTATGCTTCATCCTTTCATACCATTTGTAACCGAGGAAATTTGGTTAAAGAACAAATTTGATGATTCTAATAAAAATTTCCTTATGTATAAAAATTGGCCTACTGGAAAAATCAAAAAAGACCAATCTCTGAAAGAAGTTGAAAAAATTATTAAAATTATCTCTGAATTAAGATCATTTAAAAATGAATTAAATGTCAGCCCCGGTTCATTTGTTGATGTTGCGATTAATAAAATTGCTAAAAAAAATAAATCATTAGTTAATAATAATGATGTTATTTTAAAAAAACTGGGTCGTATCAACAATTTTTTTGATAAAGAACAAGATAAACCCTCTGCAACACTTGTTATTTCTGGGGACATTTTTAAGATTTATTTTGATGAAAATGTTGATCTTAATTTGATTAAAGAAAACTTACAAAAACGTCAGAATAAATACCAGGATGAGCTAAATAAGATTTCTCAACGATTATCTAATAAAGGCTTTACAGATAGAGCACCAAAAAATATTGTTGAACAAGAAAAAACTAACTATAGTAATCTTAAAGATAATATCAAAAAAATATCTTTAACTATTGAGAGTTTATAATGCGGAAATTTAATAAAAAAAAATTACCTAGTAGACATACATCCTTAGGTCCAGATAGAGCACCTCATAGATCTTTTTATTATGCAATGGGTGAAACTGAAAAAGATGTATCAAAACCATTTATAGGAGTTGTATCAACTTGGAATGAAGCTGCTCCTTGTAACATTGCCCTTATGCGACAAGCGCAATCAGTGAAAAAGGGTGTGAGAGCATCAGGAGGAACACCAAGAGAATTTTGCACAATTACTGTTACTGATGGTATTGCCATGGGTCATGAAGGAATGAAATCGTCTTTAATTTCAAGAGAAGTTATAGCTGATAGTGCTGAATTGACAGTGAGGGGTCATTGTTATGATGCACTAGTAGGTATCGCAGGTTGTGATAAATCTTTACCAGGATTAATGATGTCCATGGTTAGGTTAAATGTTCCAAGTGTTTTTATATATGGCGGCTCAATCCTTCCGGGAAAATATAAAGGTAAAGATGTTACTGTTGTAGACGTATTTGAAGCGGTTGGAAAACATTCATCAGGTCAAATGTCTGCTAAAGAATTAAGAAAATTGGAATTAGTAGCGTGTCCTACAGCGGGAGCGTGTGGTGGTCAGTTTACTGCAAATACAATGGCTTGTGTTTCAGAAGCAATCGGTTTAGCGTTACCTTATTCAGCAGGAACACCAGCTCCATATGAAGAAAGAGATAAGTATGCAAAAGCAAGTGGTCGAATGGTTATGGAATTATTAGCAAAAAAAATTAAACCAAGAGATATTGTTACAAGAAAAGCATTAGAGAATGCTGCAACAATAGTTGCTGCAACTGGGGGTTCGACTAACGCAGCATTACATTTACCAGCAATTGCTAATGAAGCAGGAATTAAATTTGATTTAATGGATGTTGCAAAAATATTTAAAAAGACACCTTATCTTGCTGATTTAAAACCAGGTGGAAAATATGTTGCTAAAGATATGTGGTTAGCAGGTGGTGTGCCGATGCTTTTAAAAACTCTTTATGATGGTGGATATATTCATGGAGATTGCATGACGGTTACAGGTAAAACTATGAAAGAAAATTTAAAAGGTATTAAATTTAATCCAAAACAAAAAGTTTTAAGAGCTCACGACAGACCTTTATCACCAGATGGTGGAGTTGTGGGATTAAAAGGAAATTTAGCTCCAGAAGGTGGAATTGTAAAAATTGCGGGTCTTAAAAAATTACAATTTACTGGAAGAGCAAGATGTTTTGATAATGAGGAAAGTGCAATGAAAGCAGTTCAAAGCAGAAAATATAAAGATGGAGATGTAATCATTATTAGATACGAAGGCCCAGTAGGGGGACCAGGTATGAGAGAAATGCTTTCAACAACTGGTGCAATTTATGGTCAAGGTAAAGGTGAGAAAGTTGCTTTAATAACTGATGGAAGATTTTCTGGAGCAACAAGAGGGTTTTGTGTTGGTCACGTAGGTCCAGAGGCAGCTTTAGGTGGACCGATTGCGCTTTTACGTAATGGAGATTTAATTGATATTGATGCTAAAAAAGGAACGATTAATGTTCGTTTAACTAAATCACAATTGGCTTCAAGAAGAAGAAGATGGAAGGCTAGAAAATCTGATTTTGGCTCAGGAACTCTTTGGAAATATGCACAAACAGTTGGACCAGCAAGTTTAGGAGCTCCAACCCATCCCGGTAAGAAAAAAGAAGTTAAGGAATATTCAAAAATTTAATGAAAATTCGCCCAGTTATTTTATGTGGTGGCGCCGGAACAAGACTTTGGCCAAAAACTAAAAAACACCAAGCAAAACAATTTATTGATTTTGGTAATTGGACTTTATTGGGCAAAACATTAGAGAGAGTTAAAGCATCTATATTTGATGCACCAATTATAAGCACTAATGCAAAATATTTAAGACAAGTAAAACAACACCTAAAGAAACACAAAATAAGAAAATTCAAGATAGTTTTAGAACCAGCTAAAAGAAATACAGCACCCGCTATATTAAGCACCGCTTTAATTAAAGATATTCCTAATGAACAACCATTAATGTTTTTAGCTGCTGATCATTTGATAGAAAAAGTAAGTTTATTCAATAAAGCTATCAAAAAAAATCAAAAGAAACTTACTCAAAATAATATCTTTATTTTTGGTATTAAACCCAAAATGCCCTCTAGTGAATTTGGTTATTTTTTAACAAAAAGTGAGAAAGTAACTAGATTTGTAGAGAAACCTAAAGAGGCTAAAGCTAAACAAATAATAAGTAAAAAAGGTTATTGGAATTCTGGAATGTTTTATTTGAGAAAGGACTCAATCATTAATAATTTTAAGAAATACCAACCAAATATTTATAGAAATTGTAACAAAGCTGTAACAAAAGCAAAATATAAAAGTAATGTGTACTATTTAAACAAACAAGCATTCACCAAAGCAACAGCAAAGTCTTTTGACTATGCAATATTAGAAAAAACGAGAGATATTAATGCTATTAAATTAGATATTCCTTGGTCTGATTTAGGGTCTTGGAAAGAAATTTGCAAAATGTATGGAAGAAATAAAAGACATTATTATAAAAAGAAGAATGTATTTCATAGACCTTGGGGCAGTTATGTTAATCTATTCAATGGTAAGGAATTCTTAATTAAAGAATTGTATGTAAAACCAAAAGGTATATTAAGTCTACAGAAACATCACCATAGAGCTGAACATTGGGTAGTTACTCATGGTAAACCTAAAATTACTTTAAATAAGAAATATTTTACAATGAAACCAGATGAAACTATTTTTATTCCATTAGGTGCAATCCACAGAATAGAAAATCCCTACAAAAAACCAGTAAAAATTATTGAAGCTCAAGTAGGATCTATATTAAAAGAAACAGATATTGTTCGATACCAAGACGTTTATGGCCGTGTTAAATAATTAACACGACCACAAAATATATTTAAAACCAACTATTTGGAATAATTATGTAGTGGATTGCTAAAACAATTCCAACTGAAACACTTAATCCAAAGATCATTTTAAGAAAGTCTTTACCAATTAATGGGAAGACATACTTAAATTTATAATCTTTGTTCATTGTTGAAATCGCAAGTTCTCTACCACATAATAAACCAACAAAAACCCATGTAGTTGACATAGGTAAATCATTAAGTTCTTTAAAGTAGAATAAGACACCAGCATAAATTACGTTGATAATTGTAGCTGATCTTGCATATCTAGTTCCAGTTTTTTCTAAAACTACAGTTTGTATTCGTCCACCTTGAATATAGAAGATGTAAAATAGCAAAGCTGTAAAATATCCCATTACAGTTAGCAGAATTGTTATATCCAGTTGTCTTGGAAGATACACAGCAATGTTTGCTACATCATGAGATAACCAAACCCACCATAGCCAACCTGAAGTGACCCATACTGAGTTTCTCCAAAAGCCTATATACTTTTCATCAACTTCATCTAATTTTTCATTGATAAATTTTGATACAACAATCCAAGCAATATAAGCGACCATTGCCGCTAAACCATATCCAACTACGCTTTTTAATAGCATTTTTTCAAGCACAACTGTTGAAGCAAATGCTGAAAGAACTAAGAAAGTAGTAGATACCGGTATTCCAATTCTTGTTAATAATAGCAATATTGCAGGCGCTACTGCATGATACCATTGAATTTCTTGATAAGGTATTCTAGTTAATCTTCCATATGAAATATCACCATCATACGCATACCATCCCCATGCTAAAGCTAAAATCATTACACTAGAAGCTGATCCTGCAAGTATGTACCATTTGAACCACTTCTTTTTTGAAGCTATAAATGTACCTAGTGTTTGAATTGAGTCGTTAGCGATTACGCTATAACCGGCAAGGGCGAAGCCTATAACCGTATAAATTAAAGTCATTTCCATTCTTTATCTCCTTAATATTATTGTTTTCGGTTCCTATCGATTCATGACTTAAGGAGTATGTAATCTGAGACGGAAAATAATTCTACATGTAAATTTAGTGATTTAAGAATCTAAGGGGGGATTCGTCAACTTCTAAACTAATTAAAATTAAAGTCTACTTGAAAATTAAAATACAACTTTATAAATACCAATGATAAATAGTGGTATCTGTAATCCAAAATTAGTAAGGATCGCTTTATCTTTGCTAATAAATCCAGCGATAGTCCATCCAACAACACCTAATCCGTGAAAGTATATATTTAAAGGATATATATTTAGGTTTGTTAATAGAATACCAACTAAAACTAGAAATGTACTTATCCATTTAAGATACTTCTTAATAAACATACGTTTTCCTTTCAGCTCGTTTTATTTAGATTTTAGATAATAACTTATCTACACTTTTTACATAATCCAAAAAACTCAAGATTGTATTTACTATATTTCATACCATCTTTGTCTTTGAAATTAGTTAAGTATTTAGAAAGGCTTGCACTGCTTATTTCTGTTACTTTTTTACAGATCTCACAGATTGAAAATGCAGTAGCTTTTGATACCTGGCAACTTGAATTATGACATGCAATAAAGGCATTTCGACTCTCAATTTTATGAATTTTTCCTATTTCAACTAACTTATCCAGTGCTCTATAGACTTGTAGTGGAGCTTTAATACCTTTTTTTTGAACATTATGTAGTATTGAATAAGCTTTCATTGGTTCAGATGATTTATCAATTAAATCAAAAATGATTTGCTGATTTTTTGAAAGATTTTGCATTTTATCCATTCTAACAATTCCTCATTAATTTTTCAATTTAATCGATTGTTTTATGTTTAGTAGTGATAAAATAAATAGAAATAAAGAGGCTGCAATAATTGAAGGTCCAGAGGCAGTATTAAATTCTAGTGAAGAAAATAACCCCAAGATCACAGATAATAAACCACCTATAATTGAATACATTACCATTTTCTGTGGACTTGAAGAGATATTTCTAGCCATTGCAGCTGGTATAATTAACATTCCAGTTATTAATAATAAGCCAACCATCTTAATTGATATTGCAATGATTGCTGCCATTAAGATTGTAAATATAGCTTTAGCTCTATCAGGATTTAATCCTTCAGCTTCTGCCAATTCATAATTAACAGTCGATGCAAACAAAGGTTTCCAAATTAATTTTAAAACTAAGAGGATTAATACTCCCCCGATCCATATAATTAAAAGATCATCAACAGTAACAGCTAATATATCTCCAAATAATAGTCCCATAATATCAAATCTAATAAATGATAAAAAACCTATAACTACTAGTCCTACAGCTAACGATGAGTGAGCCAAGAGACCAAGTAAAGCATCACCTGGTAAATTGGTTCTTTTTTGGAGTTGTATTAAAGTTAAGGCTATTAAAGAAGAGATAATAAATACAGAAAATGCTATATTAAATTCCATGGAATAAGCAAGGGTAACACCGAGTAACGCAGAGTGAGATAGGGTATCACCAAAATATGAGAGTCTTCGCCAAATAACAAAACAACCAAGAGGTCCCGTTACAATCGCAACGCCAATTCCGGCCACCAAAGCTCTAATGAAAAAATCATCTAGCATTTAATTTTTCTTTATTTCACCTTCACTGGTGTGGACATGATCGTGTCTATGTTCATATCTTGATAAAATTTGAGATGCTTGCTCACCAAATAAAGCTTTATATTCATTATTTTTTGCAACATCTATTGGAGAACCTGAACAACACACATGCCCATTTAAACAAACAACATGATCTGTGGCACTCATTACCGTATGTAAGTCGTGAGATATTAACAAAATACCACAATTCAATTCATCAGAAATTTTCTTAATAAGTTCGTATAAAGCAATTTCACCTGTAAAGTCTACTCCTTGAACTGGTTCGTCTAGTACCAATAATTCTGGTTTTTTTGAAATAGCTCTTGCAAGTAATACTCTTTGGAATTCCCCTCCAGATAAGTCACCTAAATTTTTATCTTTAAGGTGAATAACACCAGTCAGAGAAAGAGCTTCATCTATAGTTTCTTTATTGAGACTTTCAGTTAACACCATAAAATCATTTACTCTTAGTGGCAGTGTCCAATCTATTGTAATTTTTTGTGGAACATATCCAACTTTATTTGTGTATTTTTCAACTGAACCATCAATCTTTTTGTAAATACCTAAAGCAATTTTAGCTGTTGTACTTTTTCCAGATCCATTTGGCCCAATAAGAGTAACTATTTTACCTTTTTCAACTTGAAGTGACACTCCTCTAACAAGCCATTTATTATTTAAACTAAAACCAGCTTCATTTAACTTCACAAGTATATTTTGATTAGAACTCATTTTATTCCTTGACTTACAAATGTTACATTATTACATAGTGTTATAATATAACAATTTAAATATTCAACATATGAAAAACATTAAAAAATTACCATTAATCTTATCAATATTATCATTCTTAACTATTTTTGCACCGGCAAATGCAGAAATTAAAGTAGTTACTTCAATTAAACCAATTCATTCATTAGCAAGCTATTTAATGGATGGAGTAGCAAAACCAGATTTAATAGTAGACGGATATGCTTCTCCACACGGATTTGCTTTAAAACCATCTCATGCAAAAATGTTACAAAATGCAGATCTTATATTCTGGGTTGGTGAGGATTTGGAAAATTTTTTAGAAAAACCATTAAAATCTGTTGCGAAAAAAGCTGAGAAAATTGAGTTAATTGAAATCAAAGGTTTAACAAAACTTAAATTTAGAGAAAGAAATATTTTTGAAGAACATGATCATGGGCATAAAGAGGATGACCACAATGATCATGCAAAAAAAGAAGATGATCATGACGACCACGACCATGATAAAAAGGAAAAAGAACATGGTCATGATGAACACGGACATGACGATGATCATAAAAAAGAAGGTCATGACGACCACAGTCATGAAGGACATGCTCATGGTGAGTATGATCCACATATCTGGTTAGATCCGATGAATGCGAAAGTAATTTTAAGCGAAATGGCTGAACACTTAATCGAAAATGATCAAAAAAATGAGGCTAAATATAAAGCAAATTTAAAAAGAGCACATAATGATTTAGATAAACTTACAAAAAAAGTTAAGTCTGAATTAAATAAAGATTTTAAATCAGTAGTCTTCCATGATGCCTATCAATACTTTGAAAAAAGATTTGGCATTAATATTCTTGGGGCATTTACTGTCAATACAGACGTAATGCCTGGCGCTGAACAGTTAGCTGAAATAAGAGAAATAATTGAGCACGATAAAGTAAGCTGTATATTTTCAGAACCACAGTTTAATCCTGATATCATTAAGGCTGTAGCAAAAGATACCAATGTTGCAACAGGGGTTATAGATCCATTAGGAGCAACACTTAACCCTGGCAAAGATTTATACTTTGATTTAATTGGCAATATGTCTAAATCTTTTAAAGGTTGTTAAATAAAAATTGATCTTTAACCATTAATAATATCTAATAATGGGATGAGTACAGTTTCCCTTACATTAGATGAAATTTTTGATTTAGCTAAAAAGACTTTACTAGCTAATGGCTGTGATGATGAAACAGCCTCAATTCTATCAGATTTAATTAGAAATGCTGAAAGAGATGGATCTTTATCACATGGTTTATTCAGACTACCTGCTTATGTAAGTGGATTAAAAAGCGGAAAAATAAATGGTAAAGGAAAACCTGAAGTAAAAAAGATTTCTTCATCAGTTATAAAAGTTCAAGGGAATAATTGTTTAGCACCCGTTGTTTTAAATAAAGGGTTACCTGAATTAGCTAAAGCTGCAAAAGAAAATGGTGTAGCAGTGCTTGCAATAAATAATTCTCATCACATGGCAGCGATGTGGCCCGAAACAGAAAAGTTAGCAGATGAAGGTTTAGTTGCTTTTGCATGTACATCATACAAACCTGCTGTAGCACCTGCTGGTGCAATCAAACCATTGTTTGGAACAAATCCGATTTCATTTGCTTGGCCGCGACCTGGTAAAACTCCAGTCGTTTATGATATGGCCACAGCATCAATGGCAATGGGAGAAGTCCAAGTTGCTAAAAGAGAAGGGCACAAGGTTCCACTTGGAACAGGTTTGACTAAAGATGGCAAAGAGACAACTGATCCAGGAGCAATTGCAGATGGCGGTGTACTACTTCCCTTTGGCGGTTACAAAGGTTCAGCAATTGCAATGATGGTTGAGTTAATGGCTGGTGCTTTAGTTGGTGATAATTTCAGTTTTGAAACAGCTGCAAAGGATAACAATGATGGTGGACCACCAAGTGGGGGAGAATTTATTATTGCAATTTCACCTGACAAAACTTCAGGAACAAATTGGCAAAAACATGCGGATGAATTTTTTGATAAAATGAAATCTTTTGATGGGGTAAGACTTCCAGGTGAAAGAAGACACAAAAATAGATTAGACAAAGGCCCTCGACATATTAATGAAGACTTGGTTAATAAAATAAAATCTCTAAGCTAAAGTTATTTCAATCGGTGTATGATCTGAAGGTTTTTCACGACCTCTTGGATCTTTATTAATATTTATACCTTTAATTTGATCAATTAAAGAATTTGAGACTAAGAAGTGATCAATTCGCATCCCATTATTTTTTTGCCAAGCACCTCTCATGTAGTCCCAAAAAGTATAACCTTCCTTAGTTTCATTAAAATGTCTATAGACATCACTAAAACCAAGGTTGATCATTTCTCTTAATTTTTTTCTTATTTCTAATCTAAACAGAGCATCATCCTCAAAACTTTTTGGATTATAAACGTCTTCAGGTGCTGGAATAATGTTAAAATCTCCAGCAAGAATAATATTTGAATTTTTTTTACTTAAACTCTTTAATTGTTTAATTAAATCATCCAACCATTGTTTCTTGTATTTATATTTATCCGTATCTACAGGATTTCCATTAGGTGTATAAATGTTTATTAATTGAATATTTTTCTTTTTATACTCCAGTTCAGCTGAAATTATTCTTGATTGCTTTAATTTATCTTTAATTAAGTCAGTTTTAATATTATTTAATTTATTTTTAGATATAATTGCAACCCCATTATAACTTTTTTGTCCAAATACATGACTTTCATAATCCATTGCTGAAAAATCATCATAGGGAAAGTTTACATCCTCTGTTTTGATTTCCTGCATCATTAGGATATCTGGTTTATATTTTATGAGATAACTTTTGATATTATCTATACGAGCTCTCACAGAATTTACATTCCATGAAGAAATAATCATTAAAGGGAAAAAGAAACACCACAACCACAAGATGACTTAGTTTGTGGATTAGTTATCTTAAATTGTTCACCAATTAATTCTGAGACATAATCAACTTCAGAGCCTTTTAATAAATCTGCTGAAGTTTTATCAATTAAAATATTTTCAAATTTCAAATCATCATTTGATTTTTCCTTATCAAAAGTGAATTCATATTGAAATCCTGAGCAACCACCACCTTTAATAGCGATTCTAAAAAAAGACCCTTTATCTTTTTTAGACAATAAAACATTGATCTGTTTTAGTGCTTTATCAGTAAATTTAATTTCTTTAATCATAATTGATCACTGGTATTAGTAATATAATACTTAATATTTTATTTTAAAGGATGAAAAAATACTCAAAGATAGGTCAATTCAAAAGTAAAGGTAGGATATTTAAGGAATCTTTGTCAAAGTATAGATCGCCTTATCAAAGAGATAGAGATCGTATTATTCATAGCGCCTCATTTAGAAGATTGAAACATAAAACACAGGTATTTGTTAACACTGAAGGTGATCATTATAGAACACGAATTACCCATTCCATGGAGGTTGCTCAAATAGCAAGATCCATCGCTAGATACTTCAGTTTGAACGAGGACTTAGCAGAAACACTCAGTTTAGCGCACGATTTAGGCCACACTCCTTTTGGTCATGCAGGTGAGGATGCTTTAAATGAATGTATGAACATTCATGGAGGGTTTGACCACAATTTACAAACATTAAGAATTGTTATGTTTTTAGAAAATAAGTATTTGAAATTTAATGGTTTAAATCTTTCTGTTGAAACATTAGAGGGACTTTTAAAACACAATGGTCCAGTTGAAGATTTTCATTTAGTTGATGAATTGATAGGTGTTAAAAAATTTAAAAACATGATCAATTTTAATACCTTTCCATCATTAGAGGCTCAAATTTCATCTATATCTGATGATATTGCTTATAATAACCATGACATACAAGATGGCATTAAAGCTAACTTATTTAGATTAGAAGAGTTAGTAGAAATAGATTTTTTTAAAAATATTTATAGAAAATATAAAAAAAGGATTAACAAAAAAAATTACAAGATTGCAACTCACCAAATTATAAGAGACTCAATTGACTTAATGATCAAAGATTTAATAAGTAATACCATCAAAAATCTTAATCAAAATAAAATTAAAAGCAGAAATGATTTGAATAAAACTGATTTTCTTATGGTTGATTTCTCTGATAAAATTAAAAATACTGATAATGAAATTAGGTATTTTTTAAGGTCTAAAATGTACAATAACAAGAATGTGTTTAATAAAAATAATAAAGGTAAATTAATAATTAAAAGATTGTTTGCTAAAATAAGTAAAAATCCTACAAAATTTATTTCAAAAGAACATTTATCTGGAAATAAATATCGATCAGTTTCTGATTTTATTTCTGGTATGACTGACAGATATGCTATCAACCTTTATAACGATATCAAATGAACATTTTCGATCAATACTTAGATAAAATAAAAAAAATTATTTTAGATTTATCGAAAAAGGGCAAAATAATTTTGCCAGATAATTTAGATGGAATAAATGCAGAAATTCCTCCTAAGAAATTTAATTGTGACATTTCTACAAATGTTGCAATGGTTTTGTCAAAAATAAATAAAAAGCCTCCATTGGAATTAGCTGAAACTTTAGCAAAGAGTCTTGAAAATGAAGACAAGTCAATAAAAGAGGTATCAATCGTAAAACCTGGATTTATGAATATTAAATTTCAACCTGAGTTTTGGACAAATTTTTCAAAAGAAATTATTAAGAACGCTAAAACATTTGGAATAAATACAAACGAGCAAAAGAAAAATTATTTAATTGAATTTGTTTCTGCCAATCCAACAGGGCCTTTACATGTGGGGCATTGCCGAGGTGCTATTTTAGGAGATGTAATTTCAAATGTTTTATCATTTAATAATCATAAAGTTACTAAAGAATATTATGTGAATGACTATGGCAATCAGATAATTAATTTCACGAAATCAGTATATTTTAGAATAAGAGAAATAAAATTTAATGAAACTTTTCCAATAGATAATGAAGATCTTTATCCTGGTGAATATTTGATTGAGTTTGCTAATAATATCGTTTCTTCAAATCCAAAAATAGATTTTACTAATTACGATGCTATATCTGAACAATTAACGAACCTGTCTATAGACGAGGCAATAAAATTAATAAAAAAAAATCTTAGTAGCCTTGGTATAATTCACGATAATTTCGTTAGTGAAAAAAAACTAGTGCTTAATCAAGAAGTTGAAAAAGTAGTAGAAAATCTTCAAAAAAATAAATTTGTTTATAAAGGTAAAATTAAAGCTCCAGCTGGTGAGGACAATAATAATTGGGTTGAAAGAGAACAATTACTTTTCAAATCAACTGATTTTGGTGATGACAAAGATAGAGCGTTACAAAAATCTGATGGTGCCTGGACTTATTTTGCCAGTGATGTTGCCTACCATAAAAATAAATTGGATAGAAAGTTTGACTACTTGATAAATATTTTAGGTGCAGATCATGCAGGTTATATTAAAAGAATTACATCCTCTGTTGATGCATTATCGAACTCTAAAGGAAAACTTATTTGTAAAGTTAGTCAACTTGTAAAACTTATAAAGGATAAAAAACCATTTAAAATGTCAAAACGTAAAGGTGATTATATAACTGTTGACGATTTAATAAATGAAGTTGGAAAAGATGCTACACGATTCATTATGTTAAATAGAAGTAATGATGTCGAACTCGATTTTGATTTTGATAATGTAATTGAAAAATCAAAAGACAATCCTTTGTATTATGTACAATATTGTTATGCTCGAATTTCATCTGTTTTTAGACATCTGGAAATAGATTTAAAAAAAGATTTAAAGATTGATGAATATAATTTTAAATATTCTGACCATGAAATAAACATCTTAAAAAAAATATCTGAGTGGCCAAAGTGTATCGAAATATCAAGCAAGAAGCTTGAACCACATAGAATTCCAGTTTATCTTTACGAACTAGCCTCTCTCTTTCATTCTTACTGGAACTTGGGAAAAGATAATCCTGAAAAAAGATTTATAAATGAGAATAAGAAGATATCGAGTGACAAATTAGTTTTATTAAAACTTATATCAAATGTTGTTAAATCTGGAATGAATATCGTAGGTGTATCTGCTCCTGAAAAAATGTAATGTTTAAAGAAATCAAATATATTATTTTTGTTTTTATTATTGGTCTTTTTATTTTTTTTACAGCAAAATATTATTTTTCTGATGCCTATAAAAAAAAATCTTATAGATCTCTTAACAATATTGAAAATAAGATAAATACTTACTCAGAAAAATTACCAATTTTAGAAGATGATACGAAAAATATTATTGAATACGTTGAGCAAACAAACAATAAAAAAAAGAAAAAATTTAATTTTTGGAAATTATTAGAAGATAATGAATAAACGTCGATCATTTATTGTTGGTATTAAATCAACAAAACTTTCAGTAAAAGAAAAGTCATTTCTTAAAAAATATAAACCCTGGGGAGTTATCTTATTTACAAGAAATATAAAAAATATTGATCAAACTTTAAAACTCACCACGTCAATAAGAAAATTATTCAAAGATAAAAAATATCCCATTTTAATTGATCAAGAAGGGGGTAAAGTTAATCGGTTAAAAAATATTATATCATTCGATAATTTGACTTCAGAATTTTTTGGAAAAAAATATGTTAAAAATGTAGATGAATTTAAATTTTATTATAAATTGTTTGTTGATAAAACTTCATATTTATTAAAATCTCTTGGTATTAATATTAATACTTCCCCTGTCTTGGATTTAAGAATTAAAGGTGCCTCAAATGTCATTGGGAATAGATCTTTTTCCAATAATCCCAAAATTGTATCTAAAATAGGAGATTATTGTATCAATTATTTCCATCAAAATGGTATTGGAACAGTCATAAAGCATATTCCAGGACATGGTCTTGCAAAGGTAGACAGTCACCATTTTACTCCGATGGTGAATAAAAAATTGAGTTATTTAACTAAGAAAGATTTTCTTCCATTTAAAAATAAAAAAACTTTTTTTGCTATGACCGCTCACATAATTTTTACTCAAATTGACAAAGAAAATTGTGTTACTCACTCAAAAAAATTTATTAAATTAATTCGCAATAAAATTGGTTTTAAAGATATTCTAATTTCTGATGATTTATCCATGAAAAGTCTAAAGGGTAATTTAAAGGAAAATACAATCAAAACGTTTAGTGCAGGTTGTAATTTAGCCTTACATTGTAATGGAAATTTGAATGAAATGAAAATTGTAGGAAATAATTCACCATTGATAAATCCTTTTCTAATAAAAAAAACATCACAATTTTACAAAATTTTAAGTTAATATTGATTGATGATTGAAAATAATTCTGAACTTTTTAAAGTAGACGTTGAAAATTATAATGGTCCATTAGATGTTCTTTTAGATCTTGCAAAAGCTCAAAAAGTAAATCTTGAGGATATATCTATAACAAAATTAGCAGATCAGTTTCATGATTTTATTACTCAAGAAAAAAAATTAAATTTAGAGATTGCTTCAGAATACTTATTAATGGCAACATGGTTAGCATATTTAAAATCAAAATTACTATTACCAGGTACCCCTGAAGAAGAATTTAAAGTTCAAGAAGTAGCTGAAAAATTAAAACTTCAACTTAAGAAACTTGAATTAATAAGGTTATTATCTGAACAGATGCTTAAAAGAAAAAGGTTAGGAAGAGAAATAAGAACTAGAGGTATGAGAGCAGGCATAAGGCCCATCTACAATAGTGAGTATAAATTAAATTTATTTGACCTCATGAAAACCTATTCTACTATAATTATGACTAAAGATTTTCAGAGAATTAACATTCCAAAATTACCAGTTTTCACAACAGAAGAAGGTATAAAAACTATAAAAGATTTTTTTGGAAAATTAATGGATTGGAAAAAATTAGATGATTTAATACCGAAAAATTTTAAAAGTGGATCAAAATATAAACGAACTGGTAAAGCGGGAATATTTGCAGGGTCTCTTGAGTTAGTCAAGGAGGGCAACCTAAGCATAAAACAAGAAAACCTTTTTGATGATATTTATATAAAAGAAAACAAATGATAAAAAAAAAGATTAAGAAAAAAGACAATATTATTAATTTTCCAACCAAATTATCTTCAATTGAAAAGGAAATTGAAGGAATTGTTTTTGCTGCTGCAGAACCATTAGATATTGAAACTATTGAAAATAAGATATCTAAAAAAACGGATGTCGAAAAAATTTTGTTAAAATTGCAAGCTGAATATTCAAATCGGGGTATTAATTTAGTTTGCATTTCTAAAAAATGGTCTTTTAGAACCTCACCTAATCTTTCAAATTTAATGACCCAAGAAAAAACTGTTGAAAAAAAACTATCAAAAGCTGCAATAGAAACTCTTGCTATAATTGTTTATCATCAACCAGTTACTCGTGCAGAGATAGAAGAAATAAGAGGTGTAGCTTTTGGAACCAACACATTAGAAATTTTGATGGAATTAAATTGGGTTAAACCTGGTGGACGAAAAAATGTCCCTGGTCGACCTATTCAATATGTCACGACGGATGATTTTTTAAGCCATTTTAATTTACAAAAATTATCTGATTTACCAACAGTAGATGAACTTGGAGCCGCAGGTTTAATTGATAGTACCAATATTGATAACGCTATTTTTGGTACTGGAAAATTCTATAAAGAAAAACAAGATGATAAAAAAGAGGACATTTATTCAAATATTGATGAAATGTTAAGTAGCACTCTTGACTCGGATGAGAAGAATTAAGCCTACAAATTAGACTTTTCAATTATTGATAAAAAGGTTATAAGTTTTCTATGAGCATTGGAATTTGGCAAATAGCAATCGTTGTAATACTTGTGGTATTATTATTTGGTAGAGGAAAAATTTCTAGCCTTATGGGCGATGTAGCAAAAGGAATAAAAAGTTTTAAAAAGGGTATGGCATCAGATGTGACTGATGACAATGAACCTAAAAATATTTCTGACGATAATCAAGATTCGAACAAAAAAGAATAAATCACATGCCTACTATTGGTTGGTTTGAGATTTTAATTGTAGTTGCAATAGCTATTGTAGTCTTGGGACCTAAGGACTTTCCGATAATGCTCAAAAAAGTTGGTTCATGGATTGGCTCTGCAAAAAAATATGTCAATAATATTCAAAATGAAGTCTCAAATATTGATCTTGAAGATAATAAAATAGAAAAAAAAGAAGAAAAAAAAGATGAGTCATGACGAAAATGATGGTGGCTTTGTAAGTCATTTAGCTGAGTTAAGAAAAAGACTAATTCATAGTTTTATTTTTTTAATAATCTTTTTTGTAGGATGTTATTTTTTTGCTGAACATCTTTATGGTTTTTTAGTAGAGCCATATGCACAAGCAGTTAAAGATGATGGAACTGATAGACGATTAATTTTTACAGCTTTACAAGAAACTTTTCTTACCTATTTGAAAGTATCTTTTTTCACAGCTTTTTTTGTTACTTGTCCATTTATTTTGATGCAGATTTGGAAATTTATTGCTCCTGGTCTTTATAAACATGAAAAAATTGCAATTTTACCTTATTTAGTTTTAACCCCAATCTTATTCTTACTAGGGGGCATGTTGGTTTATTATTTAATAATGCCCTTGGCGATAAAATTCTTTTTATCTTTTGAAAGTTCTGGTCTTTCAACAAATTTACCAATTCAATTAGAGGCAAAAGTAAACGAGTATCTTTCTTTGGTAATGAAACTTATATTTGCGTTTGGCATAAGTTTTCAATTACCTGTTGTGTTGAGTTTGTTAGCTAGGGTTGGGTTGGTTGATTCTGATTTTTTAAAGAAACGAAGAAAATATGTTGTAGTTATTATATTTGCAGCCGCAGCTTTACTCACACCCCCAGATCCCATCACACAAATTGGTTTAGCGATACCATTATTAATTCTATATGAATTATCAATATTTTCAGTAAAACTTATTGAGAATAAAAATTTAAAAAATTCTGATGCATAACATTAAAGAAATTAGAAAAGATTTTGATGCATTTTCAAAAGCATTAAAAAAAAGATCAATTGATATAGATCTTAATAAACTCAAAAAATTAGATATAGATAATAGAGATTTAATTCATAAAAAAGAAACATTAGAAAAAGAAAAGAAAGATATTTCAAAAACAAAAGATAAGGCTTTATTTTCTAGGTCAAAAGAAATTACTCAATCTATTGATAAAATTACTGATCAACAATCAAAAATAAAATCAGATTTAGATGAAATTTTATCAAGTATTCCTAACATACCTCATGATGATGTGCCTGTAGGATCTAATGAAAATGAAAATGTTGAATTAACTAAATCGGGTCAGATTCCTAATTTTGAATTTACTCCAAAATCACATTTTGAATTAGGTGAAAAACTTGGCATGTTAGATTTTGATCTTGCCACAAAAACTACTGGCTCAAGATTTGTTTTTGTTAAGAATAAATTAGCATTACTTGAAAGAGCAATTTCAAATTTTATGCTTGATATACATACTTCAAAAAATGGATATGAAGAAATTTCACCACCTTTATTAGCATCAGAAAATACAATGTTCGGAACTGGTCAACTACCTAAATTTGAAAATGATCAATTTGAAGTAAAATTAGAAGAGGGAAGTGGAAGAAAATTTTTAATTCCTACAGCAGAAGTTATTTTAACTAATATTGTAAAAGACAAAATTTTAGATCTTAAAACATTACCAATGAGATTTGTTGCATCAACTCCATGTTTTAGAAAAGAGGCTGGTAGTTATGGTAAAGACACTAAAGGGATGATTAGACAACATCAATTTTATAAAGTCGAATTAGTAAGTATTGTGGAACAAAATAATTGTCTTGAAGAATTAGAGAGAATGACAAATTGTGCCACAGGAATTTTGGATTTGTTGGAGTTACCATATAGAAAAGTGATTTTATGTAGTGGAGATATGGGATTTAGTGCAGAAAAAACTTACGATATAGAAGTATGGCTACCTTCAGAAAAGAAATATAGAGAAATATCTTCATGTTCATCATGTTCAACATTTCAAGCAACAAGAATGAAAGCTAGATATAAAAATTCAAATAAAGAAACAGTATTTGTTGGAACGCTTAATGGAAGTGGTTTAGCAGTGGGCAGAACTCTAATAGCTATATTAGAAAATTTTCAGCAAAAGGATGGGTCTATAAATATTCCAAAAGTGCTTAGACCTTATATGAATAACCTAGAAAAAATTAGTCTGAATTAAAGTTGTTTTAACTTATGAGATAGTATAAAAATTCATTTTTAATTAAGGAGTTTTATGGAAAGTTCAGGAATAGGTCAATTTATACCACTAATACTAATTTTTGTTATTTTTTATTTTTTCTTGATAAGACCACAGCAAAAAAAAGTCAAAGAGCATAAAGCTATGGTCGAGGGTTTAAAAAAAGGTGATAAGATTGTAACTTCAGGCGGTATCACAGGAACCATAACTAGAGTTGTAGACAACGATAAAATTGAGGTTGAGGTTGCTGAAAATGTGACTGTTGAAGTTATCAGAGGTACAGGTGTACAAAGTCTGATGAACTCTCAAGAAGTTAAAAAGTAATTTTGTTAAAGTAAAGTGTTATATTTTTCAAAATTCAGAATAATTTCAGTAATATTAATTTCTCTATTTTTTATTTTAATTGCCTCATCAAATTTATTTAAGTTTGAAAATAACTTACTAAATAAGAAAATTAATCTTGGATTAGATCTTCAGGGAGGATCTTACCTCTTACTAGAAATTGATAATAATCCAGTTATTGAACAAAAAATACAAAATCTTTCGATTACCATTAGAAATTATTTTAAAGATAAAAATATTAGGATTAAAAATTTAAAAATTTTAGGACAAAAATTATCTTTTTCTGTAGATGAAAACTTTAAACAAACTATCCTAGATACATTTAATGATGAGGAAAGTGAATTAAATCCTTATTATCCAAGATTTAAGTCTCATCAATTAGATATCAGTGAGGAAAATGATATTTTTATTGTCAATTACTCAACCCAAGGTATCGTTAAACTAAAAACATCATCCCAAGATCAAGCATTAGAAATTGTAAGAAGAAGAATTGATGAGATAGGAACTAATGAACCCAATATTCTAAAAAGAGGAAACGACAGAATTCTTGTTGAATTACCTGGGTTAGATGATCCAATGAGAATTAAATCATTACTTGGTAAAACTGCAAATCTTACATTTAGATTTGTAACTAATAACGATCAAGACTCTTTTGGAGCGGAAAAACTTAGTTATGAAGATGAGTCTGAAGAAGATGCTCTAGTAAGTAAAAGAATTATTTTAAGTGGAGACAATCTGCTAGATGCTCAACCAAGAATGGATAGTGAAACAAATGAAACGGTAGTTACATTTACACTTGATAGAGTTGGCGCTAAAAGATTTGGTAAGGCTACATCGACTGGTATTGGCAAACAATTAGCAATAGTATTGGATGGTAAAATTATAAGCGCACCGGTTATAAGAGATACAATTGCAAGTGGATCAGGTCAAATTAGTGGTGGATTCACTTTTCAATCAGCAACAGATTTAGCTCTTTTATTAAGATCTGGTGCATTACCTGCTCCTTTAAATATTATCGAAGAACGAACAGTTGGTCCTGACTTAGGCCAAGACTCAATTAATGCAGGAATGATTGCATTAGCAATTGGTTTTGTATTAGTAATAATATTTATTTTTGTTAAATATAAGATATTTGGTTTAATTACCAATATAACATTAATACTTAACCTTTTCTTACTCATTGGAATATTGACTATATTCGAGGCGACCTTAACTCTTCCGGGGATCGCTGGAATAATTTTGACAGTTGGTATGGCAGTTGATGCAAATGTTTTAATTTTTGAGAGAATTAAAGAAGAACTAAAAAATGAAAAAAATAATTTAATAGCTTTTGATAGTGGTTATACAAATTCTAGAACCGCAATACTTGATGCAAATATAACAACATTATTAGCAGCTATTATCTTATTTTTTATGGGCTCAGGTCCAATCAAAGGTTTTTCACTTACACTTGGGATTGGAATATTTACAACATTATTTTCAGTTTATTTCATAGCCAGGTTATTGACTGTTTTGTATGTGTACAGAAACAAAGAAAAAGAAGGTTTAATTTAGATGATTGCTTTTAACAAATACTATAATCAATTTAATATTCTTTCTATATCCTTAGTCGTTATTTCATTATTTTTACTGACTTTCAAAGGTCTTAACTTTGGAATAGATTTTAAAGGTGGAACCTTAATTGAACTAAGATCAACTGACAGCAAAATTAATGTGTCATCTCTAAGAGATAATTTAAACTCTATGAATTTGGGTGACGTTTCAGTAAAAAATTTTGGCAATGAGACAGACTTTCTAATTAAATTTGAAATTAATAATAACAAAAATATTATCGAGGAAATTAAAGGAAATTTAGATAAATCATTTGGTAATACTTTTGATTTTAGAAGAGTTGAAAACGTAGGACCGAAAGTAAGTGCTGAGTTGCTAAAATCTGGAGTAATAGCTATCGCAGTGGCATTAACTTTAATGTTAATTTACATTTGGATCAGATTTGAATGGCAATTTAGTTTAGGAGCTATATTAGCTTTGTTTCATGACGTGTTGGTAACCCTAGGTTTATTTTCATTACTTGGTCTTGAAATCAATTTATCTATTATTGCAGCTGTATTAACTATCGTTGGTTACTCCATGAATGATACAGTGGTTATTTTTGATAGAGTAAGAGAAAATTTAAGAAAATATTCTGACATTAAGATTTACGATTTAACTAATATCTCTATCAATGAAACATTATCTAGAACTTTAATCACATCAATAACGACTTTATTAGCTTTACTATCAATATTTTTCTTTGGTGGTGAAATACTAAAGGGTTTTTCTTTAGCTATGATATTTGGTGTAGTTTTTGGAACTTATTCATCTATCTATATTGCTAATACAGTTTTGGTTAGATTAAGAGTTTCTCAAAAAACTGTTTTAAGAGATGACGAGAGTAATTAATAAAGATTTTGAGCAGCCACCAAAGTAAGTAGCATAGGTATTGAAATTAATGTATTAACTCTCAAAAATAACATTGCTCTTCTAGCTGACCTAGCTTTATATTCTGGATCACATTCTACTATACCCAACGCCCTTTTTTGATTTGGCCATATTATAAACCATACGTTAAATGCCATTATCAAACCTAGCCACATACCAATTCCTATTGCAGTATGTTTAGGAATACCAGAGCCTATACTTAAGGTCATTGCGTCATATAAATATTCGTTAAGAGCCATAATTGCAAAACCAGATAAAATCGCTAAAACTGCTCCCCACCTAAAATAAAACAATGCAGCTGGAACAATTACTTTGTTGATAGCTGGTTTTTGCTCATCTGGAATTCTTTCCATATTTGGAATTTGCACAAAATTAAAGTACCACAATAATCCAATCCACATAATACCAGTTATAACCTGCACAAGTTGTGCAAACCAGCTCCAAAAAAGTGCATCAAAACTAAAACCATCATTTTGATAAAATAATCCTAGAAATAATAATACTGTTATAGCTAATGACACATGAATTGTTCTTGATAAAGACGATAGCAAATTACCCATAATAATAACAAATATATACTACATTATAACTTTTTAAAATAATTTTTAAGAACAAATCATTATGAATTCAAATTAATTGATAAACTTCTTGTATATTCAAATTATATAATTTAATAATTTCAATAATGACATTTGAACTACCAAAACTTGATTATGCAAACAATGCGCTCTCCCCAATAATGTCCGAGGAGACTTTAGAACTTCATCATGGTAAACATCATCAGACTTATATAACTAACTTAAATAATTTTATTAAAGACACTGATTTATCTAATTCATCATTGGAAGATATAATTTTAAAAAGTTTTGAGGATAAATCAAAAGCTGGAATATTTAATAATGCAAGCCAACATTGGAATCATAATCTTTTTTGGAAGTGTATGAAACCAAACGGTGGTGGAAAAATTCCTCCAAAACTTGAAAAAAGAATTATTGGAGATTTTGGAAGTGTTGAAAAGTTTAAAACAGATTTTAAACAAGCGGGAATAACACAATTTGGCTCTGGCTGGTGTTGGTTATCTATAAGTAATGGTAAACTTGTAGTTACAAAAACTGCAAATGCAGCAAATCCTTTAATTGATAATATGCAGCCTATTTTAGGATGTGATGTTTGGGAACACTCTTATTATATTGATTATCGAAATCGACGACCAGAATATTTAGATAAGTTTGTAGAAAATCTAATTAATTGGGAATTCGTAGAGTCTTTATTAGACTAACTTTCTGTTTTTCCTATTCTTCTAGCGTGGATAAAAGATCTAATACATTGAATTGTAAAAAATAGACCAGTTAATAACATCATTAATTTTGATATATCCGCCCAAAAATTTGTAAAAACATTCCCTGTTATAATTGCTCTAATAAAATCTAATCCACCAATAAAAATTATTAATCCTAAAAGTACCACTATGTGCATAAAAAATTTTTTTTTACTTATAAATTTAATAGACAAATAAGAAAAAATTAAAATTGGAAATCCCAAAAAAGAGGGAATGAATGAAGTGAAAGAATTACTGCCACTTATCAAACTTATTATTACTCCCCAACAAATTAATAATATTCCATAAATAATTGATAGATTTTCTATAGACATGCCAAGTATCTTGAATTCAGTATTTGTATTTTCATTATCAATCATAAAAATATTTTATTTTATTAAGAGAATTTTATCAAATTAATTGCACCACTATTGATAAGTTGTAGATTTACAAAAGTGGTTTTAAAAATTTGCCTGTATAACTAGTGTGAATTTTACAAATTTCCTCAGGCTTTCCCTCAGCGATAATTTTTCCACCCTTTACACCACCCTCAGGACCCATATCGACTATATAATCTGCAGTTTTTATGACATCCAAGTTATGTTCTATTACAACCACTGTGTTACCTAATGAAACAAATGTATGTAAAATTTCTAATAATTTTTTGATGTCGTGTTGGTGAAGACCAGTAGTTGGTTCATCTAATATGTACATTGTTCTTCCTGTCGATCTTTTTGATAATTCTTTAGCTAATTTAATTCTTTGTGCCTCACCCCCTGATAGAGTTGTAGCTTGCTGACCAATTTTTATATATCCTAGACCAACTTTTTTTAAAGTAAGCAATTTAGTCTTTATATTTGAAATATTTTCAAAATATTCACATCCTTCATCAACTGTCATGTTCAAAACATCCGCGATACTTTTATCTTTGAATTTTATCTCTAATGTTTCCCGATTATATCTGGTTCCTTTACACTCATCACATTGTATATAAACGTCTGGGAGAAAATGCATTTCATAAGTAATAACTCCATCTCCCTCACAAGCCTCGCACCTACCTCCTTTGACATTGAAAGAGAACCTTCCTGGTTTGTATCCTCTTGTTTTTGACTCAGGCAATCCTGTAAACCAATCTCTTATTGGCCCAAAAGCTCCAGTATAAGTTGCTGGATTAGATCTTGGGGTACGTCCAATTGGTGATTGATCAATATCAATTATCTTGTCAATTAATTCTGTACCTTTGAAACCTTTGAATGGTTTTGGAATTTTTCTAGATTTATTATTGTTCAAAGTTAAGTTTAATGCATTGTACAATGTTTGTAAGATTAATGTTGATTTACCACTTCCTGATACACCGGTGACACAAGTTAAACTACCCAAAGGTATTTTTAAATTAACATTGTTCAAATTATTACCAGTCGCACCTGTTATTTCAAGAAACCTTCCATTTTTTGCTAATCTTCTTTTCTTGGGAACATCAATCCTTAATTTGTTTGAAAGATATTTTCCTGTGATACTAATTTTATTTTTTGTAATCTCATCAAAAGTTCCTTGCGCAACAACTTCACCACCTTTGTTTCCCGCCTCAGGACCAAGATCAATAATATGATCTGCATTTTCCATAGTTTCAGTATCATGCTCAACTACTATTACTGTATTTCCCAAATCTCGTAATCTTTTAAGAGCATTGATCAGTTTTACATTATCTTTTTGATGTAAACCAATAGATGGTTCATCTAAAACATATAACACTCCAGTTAAACCAGATCCAATTTGAGATGCTAAACGGATTCTTTGTGCTTCTCCTCCTGATAAAGTACCAGACTCTCTTGATAATGTTAGATAATCAAGACCAACATTTAAAAGAAAATTTAATCTTTCATTAATTTCTTTGAGGATATGTTCCGCAATTTTGACTTGCCTTTTATCTAAATTGAATTTTAAATTTTCAAACCATTTTGCAGCATCTAAAATTGATTTTTCAGTCACTTCACTAATGTGCAAGCCATCAATTTTCACACATAATGCCTCATCTTTTAATCTATGACCATTACATCTCTCACATTTAGTATCTGACTGATATTGTGCTATTTCTTCTCTTTTCCAATCACTATCAGTTTCCAAATATCTTCTCTCTAAATTATTTATTACCCCTTCAAAAGTCTTTTTATGTGAGTATTTTTCATAACCATCGTCATATGAAAATTTGATTTCTTCATCATCAGATCCATAAAGAATGATATCCTTTATTTTTTTTGAAAGTTTTAACCATTTTTCATCTAACGAGAAGCCATAATGTTTTGCTAAAGAAGATAATGTTTGTGCATAATATAGAGTGGTTGTTTTAGCCCAGGGTTCAATAGCCCCATCCGCAATACTTTTTTTATGATTTGGTACTACTAAATTTGGATCAACATTTAGTTTAATTCCAATTCCCTCACATTCCTCACAAGCACCAAAAGGACTATTAAATGAGAAAAGTCTTGGCTCAATTTCCTCAATTGTAAAGCCACTTTCAGGACATGCAAATTTAGTTGAAAAGATTAATTTTTCTACTTTTCTATATTTTTTTGGCAAGGTTTCATCTTCATATTCAACAAATACTAATCCATTCGCTAAATTTACCGAAGACTCAATACTTTCAGCTAATCTGTTTCCTAAAGATGAATTTAGAACTATCCTATCGACCAGAATATATATGTCATGCTTAATTTTCTTATTTAATTCAGGAACTTTATCAATATCATAAATTACATCGTCTACTTTGATTTTTCGAAACCCTCTTTTTTTATAATTTAGGATTTCTTTTTTATATTCTCCCTTTCTCCCTCTGACTACTGGAGCGTAAATATATATTGTTGACTTTTTTGGAAGCTCTTTAATTTTATCCACAATCTGTGTAATCGTTTGTGATGTTATTGGTTTACCTGTAAAAGGAGAATAGGGTATACCCGCTCTCGCATATAAAACACGCATGTAATCATATATCTCAGTAACTGTAGCGACAGTTGATCTTGGATTTTTAGAAGTATTTTTTTGCTCTATCGATATTGCTGGGCTCAACCCCTCAATTAAATCAACATTTGGCTTTTTCATTTTATCTAAAAATTGTCTTGCATAAGCGGATAAACTTTCAACATACCTTCTTTGACCTTCTGCATAGACTGTATCAAAAGCTAAAGACGACTTTCCTGATCCTGATAGACCAGTTATGACAACAAATTTATCTTTGGGTATCTCTAAAGAAACATTTTTTAAATTGTGTTCTTTAGCTCCCTTAATAACTATCTTTTTCATCATAATTTTTGTTGCTTTGACTTAATAAAATTAATATTCAGAGTAAATTGTGGTATAGTTCTAATTAACAAATTTAACAAATATTAAAATATTATGGCTGGAAGTTTAAATAAAGTACTTTTAATTGGTCGTTTGGGCGCAGATCCTGAGATCAAACAAATGGTAAATGGTAAAAGTGTTGCAAGATTAAGTCTAGCAACAAGTCAATCTTGGAAAGATAAGAATACTGGTGAAAAAAAAGAAAAAACTGAATGGCACCGTATAGTTGTATTCAATGAGGGATTGGTAAATGTTGTTCAACAATACTTAAAAAAGGGAGCCCAAATATATGTTGAGGGACAATTAACGACTCGAAAATGGAAAGATGAGCAGTCTGGTCAAGACAAATACTCTACTGAAATTATTATTCAAGGATATAACTCATCTTTAACTATGTTAGGTGGGGGTAATTCAGGTGGGGGTATTTCAAATGATAATACTCAATCTAATAATGATGACATGTCGCAAATTTCAAATGACATGGATGATGAAATTCCATTTTAATATTTATGCAAAAAACTGAAATTCCTGAGGATAAGAATATAAAATTAATCTCAATGCATGATGAGATGAGTTCATCTTATCTATCGTATGCAATGAGTGTTATAGTCAGTAGAGCACTTCCTGATATACGAGATGGTTTAAAACCAGTTCATAGAAGAATTTTGTATGCGATGTACAAAGGTGGATATGATTGGTCAAAACAATTTAGAAAATCTGCAAGAATTGTTGGAGATGTGATTGGTAAGTATCACCCGCATGGAGATCAGTCAGTTTATGACGCTCTAGTAAGAATGGTTCAGGATTTTTCAATGAGCTTACCTTTAGTTGATGGACAGGGAAATTTTGGATCTATTGATGGCGATCCTGCTGCTGCGATGAGGTATACAGAAACTAGATTATCTAAAGTTTCACAATATTTAATTGATGATATCGAAAAAAATACAATTTCATTTAAAAATAATTACGACGAAACGGAGAAAGAACCAACAGTTTTACCAGCTCAATTTCCTAATTTATTAGTAAATGGTGCAGGTGGGATTGCAGTTGGAATGGCAACTAGCATACCACCACATAATTTAGGTGAAATAATTAACGGAACATTAGCTTTAATTGAAAATAAAGATATTAAAATTAAAGATCTTATGAAGCACATACCGGGACCTGATTTTCCAACCGGAGGAGTGATCATTGGAAAAGATATGATCAAACAAGGTTATAACAAAGGCAGAGGTTCTTTTAAAATTAGAGGTGAAATTTCTATAGAAAGTTTAAAAAATGGAAGAGAAAGATTGGTTATCACATCAATTCCTTATCAAGTTAATAAATCTGTTTTGAATGAGAGAATTGCTCAGCTTGTTAGAGAAAAAAAAATTGAGGGTATAAGAGATATAAGAGATGAGTCTAATCGAGAAGGAATTAGAGTTTCAATAGATTTGAGAAGTGGAGTAGAACCTGAAACAGTAAAAAGACAACTTTACAAGAATACACAAATTGAAAGTTCATTTGGATTTAATACACTTGCAATAGTTGATGGCAAACCTGAAACTTGTAATTTAAAAGATTTCTTATCAAATTTTTTATCCTTTAGAGAGGACGTCGTAGTCAAAAAAACAAAATTTGATTTACAAAAAGCAGAAGAACGAGCACATATCTTAATAGGTCTATCGGTATCAGTTGAAAATTTAGACAAAGTTATCAAAATAATCAGATCATCAAAAAATCCAGAAGATGCCAAGAAATCTCTTTTACAAACCAAATGGAAAATTAATAAGTCAAAGAAATTAATTTCACTTGTAGAAAGTTCAAAATCAAAAACTTTATACTCCTTATCAACTTTACAAGTGAATGCTATTTTAGAATTAAGATTACAAAAACTGACAGCGTTAGGAATAAACGAAATTGAAATAGAAATTAAGAAGTTAGCTGAATTAATTATGAAATATAAAAAAATAATTTCATCTAAAAAAGAATTGTTAAAAGTAATCAGTGAGGAGTTAAAGAATATTAAAGATAAATATTCATCACCTCGAAGAACTAAAATAATTGATGCTGTATTAAATTACGATATAGAAGAAACCATTCAAAAACAATCTGTATTGATTACTGTTACATTGCAAGGTTACATCAAACGTGGATCTTTGAATAGTGTTAAGACACAAAAAAGAGGAGGTAAAGGAAAAACTGGCATGACTACTAGAAACGAAGACTCTGTAGTCCAAACTCTATCAGTTAATACACATACCTCAGTTTTGTTTTTCTCTACAGAAGGGTTAGTTTATAGAATAAAAGCCTGGAAAATACCTGAGGGATCTTCAGTTTCTAAGGGAAAATCGTTGTTTAATATTCTTCCACTAAAAAACCATCAGTCAATAAGTTCTATTATGCCTTTTCCCGATAATGAGTCTGAAATGAAAAATTATCAGATTGTATTTGCTACTGCTCAAGGAAAAATCAGAAAAAATAGTTTAGAAGATTTTTCTTCAATCAATACATCTGGAAAAATTGCAATGAAATTAGACAATAATGATAAAATTGTGGGAGTTAAAATTTGTAAGGATGATCGAGATATAATTTTAAGTACCAAATTAGGAAAATGTATACGTTTTGAGTCTAAAAAATTGAGAGTTTTTAAGGGTAGATCGTCTAAAGGGATTAAAGGTATTGTTTTGTCTCCAAACGATCAAATTGTCTCTCTTTCAATTATAGATAATGATAAATCTAAAAAAAATGCGAAGAAATCAAAGGACGAGCAATCAGAATTAAAAGCTAAAGAAAAGTTCATATTATCAATTACAGAAAATGGTTTTGGTAAAAAAACTAGTCATACAGAATATAGAGTAACTAATAGAGGTGGGAAGGGAATTATCGGAATTATAAATTCACCAAGAAATGGTAATATTTCATCCTCTTTTCCTGTATATGATGGTGATGAAATACTTATATCTACTAACAAAGGAAGAGTAATACGTGTAGCGGTAAAAGAAATTAGAACTGCGGGTAGAAATACTCAGGGTGTTAGAATTATTAAATTAACTGGAGAAGAAAAAGTTGTTTCAGCTGATAAAATAGATGATAACTTAGTTTAATGAATAAAGTTGCAATCTATCCTGGAACATTTGATCCAATTACATTTGGCCATATTGATGTTATTAAAAAAGGTTTAAAACTTTTTGATAAGATTGTCGTTGCAGTATCTAACGTTGAAAATAAGGATTATTTATTCGACTCTGATGAACGAATTGAAATTGTAAAAAAAGCTTTATTTTATGATTTAAAACTGAATAAAAAAAAAGTTGTCGTAATTTCTTTTAGCTCTTTAACCACTGAATTATGCAAAAAATATAAATCAAATATTATTTTAAGAGGATTGAGAGCAGTTTCAGATTTTGAATACGAATTTCAACTAGCAGGGATGAATAGAAAATTAAATAAAAATATTGAAACTCTTTTTTTAATGTCTGATGTTGAAAATCAGATTATTTCATCAAGATTTGTTAAAGAAATAGTAAATTTAAAAGGTGATATCAAAAAATTTACTACTAAAAGTACAATTAAATTATTAAAAAGAAAATATGAATAAAATTTTAATAAATATATTTATTTTCTTTTTTTTAATAACAAACCAAGTAATGTCACAGGAGAATATAATGATTTTGAAACTTAAAGATGGAGATGTTAAAATTGAATTATTTGAAGATGTAGCACCTAATCATGTTAAAAGAATTAAAGATTTAGCCAATAGTGGTAAATATGATAATGTTGTTTTTCACAGAGTTATTGATGGTTTCATGGCACAAACTGGTGATGTAAAATTTGGAAATTCATCATCAAGTGATTTTAATTTAAGAATGGCAGGAATGGGAGGATCAGATTTACCAGATCTAAAACAAGAATTTAATAATTTACCTCATGATAGAGGAACTTTATCTATGGCTAGATCACAAGATCCAAATAGTGCAAATAGCCAATTTTTCATTTGTTTTAAACCTGCTCCTTTTCTAGATAACCAATATACAGTTTTTGGAAAAGTGATCGAAGGAATGGAATTTGTTGATAAAATTAAACGTGGTGATGAAAACAATAATGGTGCCGTCACAGATCCAGATAAAATAATTAGTTTTAAATCATTATAATATTTAATGGCATTAAAAGAATTTGCCTTTAAATTATTGAACAAAGATGGCTTTGCAAGAGAAGGAATTATAGAAACGCATAGAGGTATTATTAGAACACCTGCTTTTATGCCAGTTGGAACTCAGGCAACTGTAAAAGCTTGTACGATTGACGATATTAAAAAAACTGGCTCAGATATAATTTTAGCTAATACATATCATTTAATGATCCGTCCAGGAGTTGAACGAATTCAAAACGCTGGCGGATTACATTCCTTTATGAATTGTGATTTACCAATACTTACTGACTCAGGTGGTTTTCAAGTAATGTCTCTTTCAAAATTAAATAAAATAGACCGAGAAAAAGGTGCAATTTTTAACTCTCATGTGGATGGAAAAAAATTTTATTTGAGCCCTGAAGAAAGTATAAAAATTCAACTTGGCTTGAACTCAGATATTGTAATGATCATGGATGAATGTCCAAAAAAAACTGATGACTATGAAGTTATTAAAAAATCAATGGAGTTATCTTTATACTGGGCTGATAGATCCAAAAAAGCCTTTGGAAAAAATCCTCATAAAGCTCTATTTGGCATAGTCCAAGGAGGTCTTTTTAAAGATTTAAGACTTTTGTCTCTAAAAGGTTTGTTAAATTTGAATTTTGATGGATATGCTATTGGTGGTCTTGCGGTTGGTGAAACACAAGAGGAAATGTTTAAAGTTTTGGATGACATTAAGGAAAATCTTCCAGAAAATAAACCGCATTATTTAATGGGTGTAGGCACACCTTCTGATATTTTAGGTGCAGTTAAAAGAGGAATAGACATGTTTGATTGTGTAATGCCGACTAGATCAGGAAGAACAGGTCTGGCTTTTACATGGAATGGAAGAGTAAATATCAAAAATAATAAATATCAAAACGATAATTCACCTCTTGATGAAAAGTGTAAAAATTTAAATTTAAACAAATATTCAAAAAATTATTTAAATCATTTATTTAATACTAATGAAATTTTAGGATCGATGCTTTTAACATTAAATAATATCAACTTTTATCAAGAATTAATGAGTGAAATAAGAAAAAATATTCAAAAAGGCACTTTTAATGAATTTCATGATAAATACATAGATAAGTTGTGATAAAGAAACTATATGTCTCATCAATTCCTATTTGAAATATTAAAATAAATATGTATATACGATGTAATTTTGGGCCGTTAGCTCAGTTGGTAGAGCAATTCCCTTTTAAGGAATGGGTCGATGGTTCGAGTCCATCACGGCTCACCACTAATTAATGTTTTATATTTTAATTGGTGGGTAATCTAAAATAATACTATTCGTCCATTCGTTAATTTTTTTTATTCTATTTTCAGCTGAAGGGTGTGTACTAAGAAATTCTGCTTGTCTTTTACCTTTAGTAAATTTTTTCATTCTTTCCCAAATTTTAGGTGTTTCTCTTATATCGTAACCAGACAGAGAGGCAAAAATCATACCCAAATAGTCAGCTTCAGTTTCTTGCTTTCTATTAAAAGGGTTCATTATACCTAGTTGAGAGACCATACCAATAGTATTCATACCTGTTGTTCTATTAACTTGAGATAATTTTCCACCAGATAATATATCAATTACATTTGTCCCTACGTTTAAAACAACACCTCTGCTCGCTCGCTCTACTGAATGTTTAGCTACAGCATGTGCAATTTCATGACCCATGACAGCAGCTAATCCATCAGTATTTTTAGTCACTTCTAATATACCTGAAAAAACTGCAATTTTACCTCCTGGCATACAAAATGCATTTCTCATATTTTTTTTATCAATAAGTATATATTCCCAGTCAAAACCAATTGTTGGATCATCAAGTTTTGATTGATAAAAATATTCTCCTATGGAATTTTCCATTCTTTTACCAATTTCTTTTATTTGATTAAGTTTTGGTCCTGTTATTAATTTTTCTTTTTCCTTAATTTTTTCAAAAATTTGGGCTGCCTGAGCATTTAATTTAGCTTCAGGGATTAGTTTTAATTGTTTTCGATCAGTGATTGGTGCAGTAGCACATGAATTCAGAGCTAAACTACAACAAGTAGAACCAACATAAGTTAAGAATTTTCTTCTATCCATTTTTAATTATCATTGATAATATATTTTAAAATGAATCTAAATAATAAAATATTAGTATTTTTATTTATTATTGCGATTTCTTTTGTAGTTTACTCTAGTTTTAAATAAACTTTATGAAAAAGAATAAAAAAAAACGATCACTTACTCTTATTCTTAGAAATTATTTTATAACGGGTGTAGTGGTATTAATTCCTATTGGTTTTACTTTATATTTAAGTAAAATTTTAATAGGAATTTCTTCTAAAATAATTCCAGAAAATATAAATCCTAATAATTACTTACCTTTTGCAATACCTGGGATAGAAATAATTATTTCTGTAACATTTATAACAATTGTTGGAGGATTATCATTATCCTTTTTAGGTAAACGAATTCTCAAACTTATTGATGATCTATTTAAAAGAATTCCTGTTCTAAGAACTATTTATTCGGCAATAGTCCAAATGACCGAGACATTTTCTAATAAAGATGACAATGATAAAAAAAGTGTTGTTTTAGTTGAATATCCAAGAAAAGGTGTTTGGGCTGTTGGATTTGCAACAAAAGAAAATAAAGGTGAAATGGCTGAAAAAACAAATAAGAAATTAATAAACGTATTTGTTCCAACTACCCCAAATCCTACAAGTGGTTTTTTACTAATGTTTCCTATAGATGAAGTTATATATCTGAATATGACATTTGAAGAGGCATCCAAATTTATTGTTTCTGCAGGAACATCCACAGGTAAGAATTAAGCTATATCGTTAATTATATCTGCACGATCATATAATTTAATTAATGGTTTAAATCTCCCTATATCCTCTTTTTCATTTTCAATTCTTTTAATTTCCTTTTCAGCTAAAATAAAAAGATTATGATTATGTATTGGATCTGCCAATTTAAAGTTTTTAATTCCACTTTGTTTAAAACCAAGAATATCTCCAAAACCTCTTAATTTCATATCTTCTTCAGAAATTTTAAATCCATCATTAGAGTCTTTTAATATATTAATTCTTTTTTTAGCATTTTCACTCAGATTTGACTTAAACATTAATACACATGAAGACTCTTTGTTGCCTCTTCCAACTCTACCTCTAAGTTGATGTAATTGAGACAAACCAAACTTATTTGCATTTTCTATTATAATTACATTTGCATTAGGAAAATCTATACCAACTTCAATGATAGTAGTAGAAACTAATATCTTAAACTCATTTCTTAAAAATTTGTTTAAGATTTCCTCTTTTTCCTCAATGGTTGTTTTTCCATGGAGTAAATAAACCTCATTTGGAAAAATTTTTTTTAGATATTCAGACTTTTTAATCGCTGAAGAATGATCAATTTTTTTTGACTCTTCAATAAGAGGGCATACCCAAAAAATTTGATTTCCAAGTTGTATTTCTTTCTTGATGAATTTAATTACATCCTCAATCTTACTTTCAATTTTACTATAAGTTTTTACAGGTTTTCGGTTATTCGGTTTTTCTCGTATAATTGAAAGATCCATATCTCCGTAAATAGTCATTGTTAAAGTACGTGGAATTGGTGTTGCTGTCATTAAAAGAATATCACAATCTCTCCCAGCTTTATCAGATAATTTTTTTCTCTGGCTAACTCCAAATTTGTGTTGTTCATCAATTATTATTAAACCTAGTTTTTTGAATTCAACTTTTTTTTGAAATAAGGCATGCGTTCCAAAAATAATATCAATTTCTTTTTTAATAAGTTTATCTAAAATTTGTTTCTTATCTTTGTATGATGATTTTCCAGAAAGTAATTCTATTTTAATATTTTTTGGATATATTTTTTTTGCTAATAAAAAATGCTGTCTTGCTAATATTTCTGTAGGAGCCATTACTGCTACTTGAAAATCAGAACTGATGGTATTGAATGCAGATAATAACGCTACAATTGTTTTACCACTACCAACATCACCCTGAAGTAATCTGAACATCTTATTATCTGAGCACAAATCTTTGTTAATCTCATTTAATGTTTTAGTTTGATCATTGGTTAAGGAAAAATCTAATTTTGATATTATTTCACCTTGTTTTTTAATATCGAATTTTTTCTTTGTTTTTTTTATTTTTTTGATCTTTTTTCTAATTTCTGAATTAACTAAAAAAGTTGAAAAAATTTCATCAAAAGCAAGTCTTTGATAGAAATTTTCCTTGAATTTACCAATGTTTTCTGGATCGTGTAATTTTTTGATTGAGTCATTCCAACCAATATTACCAAAATTTTTTAATATATCTTTTGAGTGCCATTCATCAATCTGAGGTAAATTTTTAATAATTTGAAATATTATTTTATTATAAACCTTTTCACTAATTCCCTCAGTTAATGAATAGGTATTATGCTTTTGTTTTATTATAGATGAGTCTTCTGAAATATATTTAGGATTTGTTAATTGATATTTATTTCGAAAGTATTTAATTTTACCACTAATAGTTACTTCTTTTCCAATAGGTAATATTTTTCTAATATATCCTTCGTAACTATTAAAAAAAACACAATCTATTTCACCAGTTGCATCTTTGCATAAAACTCGATTTGGTAAGTTTCTTACTCTTGGAAATGAATATTTTTGAGGAATTATAGTTATAGTTTGTATCTCATCTATTTTTAAATCTTTAATTTTCGAAGATAAACTTCGATCTGTATAAGATTTTGGTAATTTCCATAACAGATCAAAAATACTATTAATTTTTTTTCTTTTTAATAAATTTGATGTTTTTAAACCAACACCTTTTATAGATTTTAGGTCAGATAATAAATATTCATAATTTCTTTTAATATCCATAAACTAATATTATATTCCTAATATGACCGCTGATATAGAACAAATAAAAAAAAAAATTATATACAGATCAAATTATCGCGGTACCAAAGAAATGGATAAACTTTTAGGAGCATTCACTAATAAATACATAGATCAATTAAATGTTGAAGATTTAAATAAATTAATAAAATTCTTAGAGATAGATGATAATAATCTTTACAATTTTTATAATGGTTTAAAAACCAACATTGAATTTGAAGATAACAAAATTAATAATTTATTTAAAAATTTTAAATATTAACAATTATATGGCGGAGAGACTGGGATTCGAACCCAGGAAAGAGTTGCCCCTTTGCCGGTTTTCAAGACCGGTGCTTTCAACCGCTCAGCCATCTCTCCGTGTAGAAGCTTTTATAATTAAAAATATTTAATTCAACAATAAAATAGTCTAATTACTCATGATATTTAATTCATTTAATTAGTATGAAAAATGATTTTAACAAAGGTTTAATATTAACTTCTTTAGGTTCTTTTTGGTGGGGATTTATTGGAGTTATATACTTTGAGTCAGTTTCTTTTATTGGTCATACTGAATTAGTTGTTCACAGATGTCTGTGGACAGCAATAATGTTAATTTTAACTACAACATTTCTGTCTAAATGGAAAATTTTTTTAAAAGAAGTAAAAGATAAAAAAAAATTAATTGCATTATTTTTGTCTGGTTTTTTAATTTTTGTTAATTGGTCTATATGGATATATGCTGTTGCATCAGAAAGGATTATTGATGCTAGTTTTGGTTATTTTATAATGCCAATAATTAGTGTTCTTTTGGGTTATATTTTTTTTAATGAGGAACTAAACAAAAAAAGGATTTTTTCAATTATTCTAGTTTTTGTCTCAATATTAATTTTAATTTTTTTTAATCTTAAATCATTACCATGGGTCGGTCTCATTGTAGCTTTTAGTTGGGCCTTTTATAATTTAGTTCGAAAAAAAATCGAAATTGATACCGATATTGGGTTGCTAATTGAAAGTTTATATATTTTCCCTTTTGCTTTAGTTGCATTTTATATAATTGCAAATAATGGTCTAAACGACTTTAACCTAAGTAATCCAGGATTAAGTCTATATTTACTTTTAGCTGGTCCGATGACAGTGATTCCATTGTTTCTATATGTAAGAGGAGTTGAGTTAATTGGATTAGGACCTACCGGAATGATATTTTATATAACGCCAACATTACAGTTCATTTTAGGTTATTTTTATTATGGAGAGGATTTTTCATTAGTTAAATTTCTAAGTTTTATTATTATTTGGATTGCTGTAATTATATATTTAAATGACTTATATGAAAAAAATTAAAATTTTTTTTTTAATTCTATTTTTTTTAAATTCCAACTTATTTGCAAATGAGAATACAGATTTTGAAAAGTGGAAAAAAGATTTCAAACAAAGAGCTTTAGCTAATAATATTTCTGAGAAAACTTTTGATCTCGTTATGACGGATACAAAGTTCTTAGCAAATGTTATAAAATATGACAGGTATCAACCTGAATTTTATGAAGATACTAAAACTTATGTATCAAAAAGATCTTCTGCAAAAAAATTAAATAAAGGTATTGACTTCTATTTAGATAATAAAGATTTGATTAATGTTGTTGAAAATAAATTTGAGATTGAGAAGGAATTATTGTTGTCATTGATGGGTATTGAAACTAATTATGGAACTTATGTTGGAAAAATGGATATTCTTTCTTCTTTAGCAACATTGAGTTATGATAAGAGAAGATCAGAGTTTTTTACTAAAGAGCTTTTGATTTTACTAAAATTAATTGATGAAAATCAAATAGATTATAAATCATTATATGGTTCATGGGCGGGTGCATTTGGTTTTTTTCAATTTATGCCCTCAACTATAAAAAATCATGCGATTGATTTTAATACTGATAATTATATTGATTTAAAAAATTCTCAAGATGCTTATGCTTCTGCTGCAAATTATCTTAAAAAAATTGGTTGGAAAAAAGATTCACCTTGTTTTTATAGAATAGAACTTAAAGAAGATATTCCAAAAAAGTATTTAAACGTTTCTGCTAAAAAACTTCAAAATAAAAAAAAATTAGGATTTTTTAAAAAATATATTAATAATTATGATGATATAAGCTTTTTGAAATCAAATTATAATGTTGCAATAATTACCCCAGATAAAGATATTATTCCTGGTGCAGATACTTTAAATCCTGCATATATTGTATTTGATAACTACGAAATAATTCTCCAATGGAATAGATCTCTAAGATTTGCTTTAGCTGTTTGTACCTTAAAAGATAAATTTAAAAATGAATTATAAAATTTTATTAATATTTTTGTTACCAATATTTTTAATAGGTTGTGAACCAGTAACAATTAAGACAGATAAGATTGAAACAAAAATAGAGAAAAAATATAGTAATAGTGGCTTTGCTTTAATTTTTGACGAAAATGTAAAAAAAATTAAAAAATTAGATGATAGATCATTAATGATTCATCACAAATCACTTAAAAGAAAATCTGCTGTTAAGATTACAAATCCGAAAAATGGAAAGTCTTTAATTGCAGAAGTAAAATCTAATAACCAAAAATTTTCAGATTTTTACAATTCTGTTATATCTAGAAGAATTGCTGAAGATTTAGATCTTGATTTAAATGAACCCCTTTTAGAAATAGTGTTAATATCTAGAAATTCTACTTTTATTGCAAAAAAAAGTAAAACTTTCGATGAGGAAAAAAACGTTGCAGAAAAGGCGCCAATTGATGGTATTCAAATTAATGATTTAAGCAAAACTAAGAAAAAAGAAAAAAAAACAACTAAAGAAAAATTTTCTTACTCAATAAAAATTGCTGATTTTTACTATAAATCTACTGCCAAAATGATGATTTCTAGAATCAAAGATGAAACTTCTATAAAAAACTCTAAGATAAAAAAATTATCTCAAACTAAATTTAGAGTATTAATAGGTCCTTTTAATGATATAAAAAGTTTAAAAGAGTCATTTGAAAAGTTAAAATCTCTTAATTTCGAAAACTTAGAAGTGCTAAAAAATGTTTAAAAATTTTCTAATTACAATTCTTATAACTTTTTTTATTTCCAATAGTGCACATTCTAATATTGAGATAAAAGCAAGAACAGCAATTTTACAAGATTTTTTGTCGGGTGAAATTTTATACGAAAAAGAACCAGACAGATCAATTTACCCTGCTTCAATGACAAAAATAATGACTTCCATTATTGCTTTTGATTTAATTAAATCAGGCGATTTAACTTTAGATGAAAAATTTATTATTTCAGAGAAAGCTTGGCGGCTATCAACTTCTGGATATTCTTCAATGTTCGTTATGGTTAATGATGAGGTGAGTGTAGAAAATTTACTTAGAGGTATTATTGTTGCCTCAGGAAACGACGCTTGTGTTGCATTGGCTGAGGGGATAGCAGGTACAGAAGAGGAATTTGCTATTATGATGACTTCAAAAGCACAAGAAATTGGTATGAGCAATACAAATTTTGCTAACTCATCTGGAATTAATGATCCTGACAATTATTCAACAGTAAAAGATATAATGATAATGTCTCATTATTTAATTAAAAACTATCCAGAATATTATGAGTGGTTCAGTGAAAAAGAATTTACATGGGATAGAACTGGTGGTGATCCAATTACTCAAGGAAATAGAAATCCACTTCTATATAAAAATATAGGTGCAGATGGAATTAAAACTGGATATCTAGCAGTTGAAAAATATTCTTTAGCATCATCATTAGAAAGAAAAGGTAGAAGGCTAATTGCAGTAGCTAGTGGTTTCGAAACTAAAAATTCTAGATCTAGAGAGAGCTCAAAACTATTGACATATGGTTTAACGAACTTTGATTTAGTAGAAATAAATAGATCGGGAGAAGATTTTGATAGTGTTGATGTTTGGTTAGGAAAAAAGGATTTTGTTAAAGTTTATACTAAAGAAGATATCTATAAAATTATTAAAAAAGGTAAGAAAAAATTGTTAAAAGTTAGAATGTTATATGAAGGACCTGTGGAAGCTCCAATTAGTAAAGATCAAGTTTTAGCGAAATTAAGGATTATTTATGATGATGAATTAATTGATGAGTATGATCTTTTGGCTAAAGAGCAAGTGAACAAAGTAAATATTTTTTCAAGGCTAATGAAATCCTTAAATTATTTGATTTGGGGTGATGTCTAAAAAAATTGTTATAGCCTTTGAGGGTATTGAAGGAAGTGGAAAAACTTTTCATATTGATAATGTTTCTAAATATTTAAAAAGAAAAAAAATACCTCATATAAAGTTAAGAGAGCCTGGAGGAAATAAGAACTCTGAAAAAATAAGAAAATTAATTTTAAATAAGAAATCTAATTTTAAAAAAAAAACCGATTTATTACTTTATTTAGCGGCCAGAAGTGAAAATATGGACAATTTGAAAAAAAATTTTAGAAAAAAAATAATTTTACTTGATAGGTTTACCGATTCTACCATTGCCTATCAACATTTTGGAATGGGTGTAAATTTAGATATTATTAAAAAGATGAATAATCATATTTTAAAATCATTTAAAGTAGATTTTACATTTTTAAGTATTGTTAACATCAACAATATGCAAAAAAGATTGAAACAACGAAAAAAACTTAATCGTTACGATACATTCAAAGAAAAATTTTATAAAAAAGTACAAAATGGTTTTTTAAGAATATCAAAAAATGAAAAAAGATATAAAATAATTAATTCAAACCTTCCAATAGAATTAAACAAAAAAATCATAATTGATAAAATTGAAAAATTATTAAAATGAATTTATATCCTAACAGCCAAACAAATCTTTATGGATTACAGGATAACCTTTTATTTTTTGCTAAATTATTTGATCAAAAAAGATTACCATCAAAGATTTTATTAACCGGTCAAAAAGGTATTGGCAAGTGTACTCTCGCTTATCATTTAATTAATTTGGTTTTATCAAAAGATGAAGAAATGCCTTATGATTTGGTTGAATTTAAAATAAATTTAAATAATCGCTCATTTAAGTTAATTCAAAATGGTTCTTGTCCAAATTTCAATTTAATAGATATTAATCTTGTTAAAAAAAACATAGATATAGAACAAATTAGAGAATTAATAGTTCAACTCAATAAGTCTTCATTCAATAATAAGCCAAGATTTGTTTTAATTGATAATATTGAATATTTGAATTTAAATTCAGTAAATGCGCTGTTAAAAACGTTAGAGGAACCTAATGAGAATATATTTTTTATTTTAATAAATAGTAATAAAAAAATAATTCCAACACTTCTATCTCGTTGTATTAATTTCAATATATCCTTAGAAAATGATAAGGTTAATGAAATTAGTTCACTTCTTTTTGATAATGATATCGATAATCTCATAAATAAAGATTTATTAAATTATTATTCTACTCCTGGAGAAATTTACAATCTTTTAAAATTTTCTGAAGAAAAAAAAATTGATTTAAAAGAAATAAATTTAAAAGATTTTTTATTAAAATTGATAAGTGAAAATATTTATAAGGATGATAAGCAATCTAAAACATTTGTTTACAATATACTTGAATTATTTCTGATAAAAGATATTTCAGTTTCAAATTCAGATATTTACAATTATTTTTTGAAAAGAATAAATGATTTTAAGAAATTCAATTTAGATGATGAATCTTTATTTTTAGAAATCAATTCAAAGCTTTTAAATGGATAAAAATTATTATATTACAACACCAATTTATTATCCCTCAGCCAAACCACATATGGGACATGCTTATTCGAGTATTATTGCTGATTTTTTTGCCAGGTTTAAAAGAATAGATGGATATAAAGTTTATTTTCTGACTGGAACTGATGAGCACGGTTTAAAAATTCAAAGAGCTGCTGAAAAAAAAGGAGTTGAACCTCTAGCGTTCTGCGACGAAATTAGCAAAACATTCAAGAATTTATCAAAAACTCTTAATTTAACAAACAATGATTTTATAAGAACTACTGAGTCTCGACACAAAAAATCTGTTCAATATTTGTGGGAAGAATTAAAAAAAAATGATGACATTTATTTATCAAAATATTCTGGTTGGTATTCAGTATCGGATGAAGCGTTTTATAATGAAGATGAAATTGAAGATCTTGATAATAAAAAAGTGGCCATATCATCTAAATCTCCTGTTGAATGGGTTGATGAGGAATCTTATTTTTTTAGATTATCTAAGTGGGAAAAGCCGTTATTAGAATTTTATGAAAAAAATCCTGATTTTATTTCTCCAGCGTCTAGAAAAAATGAAGTTATAAGCTTTGTTAAAAGTGGATTAAAAGATTTATCAGTGAGTAGAAAAAGTTTTTCTTGGGGTATTAAAGTTCCGAATGATAATGAGCACGTAATATATGTGTGGTTAGATGCTCTCACTAATTATATTAGTGCTTTAAATTATCCCAATAAAGATGATGAATTATATAAAAAATTTTGGCCAGCATCTGTTCACTTGATTGGAAAAGATATATTAAGATTTCATGCAATATATTGGCCTGCGTTCTTATTGGCCGCCAAAATTGCTCCTCCAAAAAAAGTTTACGGACATGGATGGATATTATCTAATGAGGAAAAAATGTCTAAATCAAAAGGAAATATATTAGATCCATTAGAAATTATAAAACAATATGGATTGGATCCTTTAAGATATTATTTAATAAAAGAAGTTTCATTTGGAAATGATGGTAATATTTCTCAAGAAAGATTAGAGGATTGTATTAACAGCGATCTAGCTAATAATTTTGGTAATTTGTGTCAACGTGTATCTGCATTTGCTATAAAAAATTGTGATAGTAAAGTGCCAGAAAAAATTAAATTTGAAAATGATGATATAAAAATTTTAGATGAATATAGTAAAAAATTAAACAATTTAAGATCAGAAATAGATAATCAAAATATTAATTATTATATTGATTATATTGTTAATCGATTATTTGAAGCCAATAAATATTTTAATGATCAGGAGCCTTGGAAAAAAAAGGATGATAAAACTAGGTTAAATACAATAGTTTATACAACTCTTGAAATTGTAAGAAAAGTAACTTTTTTATTATATCCTATAATTCCGCAATCATCTCTTAAGGCACTTAAAATTTTCAATCTTGAAGAAAAAGATGTAATTTTTGAGACAATTGGAAATAATGAATTTTTAAAAAAAGGAAGTCCTATTAATAAAATTGATATATTATTTAACAAAATAGAAAAAGAAAATGATTGATTCACATTGTCATCTAGATCATGAGCCATTATTTAGTGATCTAAAAAATGTTATACAACGATCAAAAGAAATTGGTGTTAAAAAATTATTAACAATCTCAACATCTATTGAAAGCTTTTCCAGAGTTAAAGAAATTGTAAATAAGGATGAAATTATATTTGGTACAATTGGAATACACCCACATGAAGCAGATAAAAATAATGTCAACTCAGAATTTTTTACAAAAAATTTAGATGAAAATAAAAAAATTATTGGGGTAGGGGAAACTGGTCTTGATTTTTATTATGATAATTCAGATAGAGATAAACAAATAGAAAGTTTTAAAATACATATTAAAGCTGCATTGAAAGCAAACATACCATTAATTATTCATTCAAGAAATGCTGAAGAAAAAACTTATGAAGTATTAAATGAATATAAAGATGAAAAGTTAAAAATATTGATGCATTGTTTCACAGGTTCCCAAAAATTTGCAGAAAAGCTTTTAAAATTTAATCCTTATTTTTCTGCAAGTGGTATTATCACTTTTAAAAATTCTGGTGATCTTCAGAATACATTTAAGTCTCTTCCATTAGATAAAATTCTTATTGAAACAGATAGCCCCTTTTTAGCTCCAGTGCCGAATCGAGGAAAAAAAAATGAACCATCATTTATAGATTTTACTGCAGCCAAACTTGCAGAAATAAAAGGCATTGCAAAATCTGAACTTATCAAAATTACTACTAATAATTTTAATAATCTTTTTTTTAATTAAAATCGAATGAAGTTTATAATACTTGGTTGTGGTAGTTCAATGGGTGTACCAAGGCCAGATGGTTTTTTTGGTAATTGTGATCCTAAAATCAAAAAGAATTATAGAACACGATGTTCTGCACTATTAAAAACGTCTAACCAAAATATTTTGATTGATACTTCTCCTGATTTACGTCAACAATTATTAAGACATAAGATTAAAAAGATAAATAAAGTACTTTTTTCACATATGCATGGTGATCAAACACATGGAATAAATGATCTAAGATCATTTTATATAAATAGCAAAAATCAAATCGATGTATATGCTGATTCATTTACTTCTAAATATTTAAAAAATAGTTTTTCATATATATTCAAAAGTTACTCTAGAGAGTATCCTGCTACTTTAAAATTGCATAAATTACCAAAAACTTTTTTTACATCTAATTATAAAAAAAAAATTTCTGTTAGATCAATTAAAGTTGAACACGGAAAAGTTAAATCTAATTGCTTTATAATTGATAAGAAATTGGCTTATATAAGTGATGTAAGTAAAATTTATACTAAAGATTTTAGATATTTCAAAAATTTGAAGTTTTTAGTCATAGATTGCCTTTGGTATAATTACCATCCATCACATTTTAATTTAGAGACCTCTCTTTCTATGATAAGAAAGTTCAAACCTAAAAAAGCTATTTTAACCAATTTATCTCCAGTATTAGATTACAAAGTTCTCATGAAAATTTTACCAAAAAACACAATACCTGCTTTCGATGGGCTTACTCTAAATTTATAAAATACTCTCTATTTTATTAATTATCTTATTTGATAACGGCTTAGTGAAAGAGGAAAATGTATCCTCAATTTTTCCTTCTTTGTTTATTAAAATCTTATGAAAATTCCACTTTGGTACTGCTGAGCTACCATGATTAGTTTTAGCCCATTTAAATAACTCATGTGCATTATTTCCTTTTACCTCAGTAATAGCTGAAAGTGGAAAGGTGATATTAAAATTTACTTCACAAAATTCTTTAACTTCTGAGTTTTTATTTTTCTCTTGATTAAATGAATTTGATGGTACAGCAAGAACAACTAAACCCTTACTTTTATATTTATCCCAAAGAATTTGAAGTTCTTCATATTGATTTGTAAATCCACAATAGCTTGCCGTATTCACAACTAATACTGTATTATTTTTAAAATCACCAAAATTTATTATATCGCCCGATATGCTCTCAATATTAAGATCAAAAAAAGTTTTTTCATAATTTGCGATAGCTGAACTTTTAAAAAAAAACATAATTATTGTAAAACCTAATATAAATTTTTTTGTCATTTATTAGGTGTAAGTAGTATTAAGAAGTAACCAAATAAAGTGGATAAAAGTGACCCAGTTAGTACTCCTATTTTTACACCATCCATATACTGCATATTTTCAACAAAAGCTAAATTTCCAACAAAAAGACTCATTGTGAAACCAATACCAGTTAGAACACCCACACCATAAAAGTTATACCAATTTGAATTGTTAGGCATTTGTGCAATTTTTGTTTTAATTGCAACATATGAAAATACAAAGACTCCTAATTGTTTACCCACAAATAATCCTAATAAAATTCCGAGTGGCACTTTGTCTAATAAAGAACTAAAAGATAAGCCCTCTAGAGATACTCCTGCATTGGCAAAAGCAAATAAAGGCATAATACCAAAAGCTACGTAGGGACTTATTGCATGTTCAACTTTGATTAACAAAGAAAAATCTTTTTCTTTCTTTCGGTGAGGTATGGTCATGGCTAATAAAACTCCAGCAATAGTAGCGTGAATACCTGAATTATGTGTAAAGTCCCACAGCAATATACCTACAACCATGTAAGGTAAAAATTTTTTTATATTAAATTTATTTATTACTAACAGGACAATAAAAGCTAACAGCATAAGTGTTAAGTATTTAATATTTAAATCACCTGAATAAAATAAAGCAATGATAACAATCGCTCCTAAGTCATCAATAATTGCTAAAGCGGTTAAAAAAACTTTTAGAGATAACGGCACTCTCTTTCCTAATAGAGATAATACACCAAGTGAGAAAGCAATGTCGGTAGCAGATGGAATGGCCCATCCATTCATAGTTTCGCTGTCACCAAAGTTTATAAATACATAAAATAATGCAGGAACCAACATGCCGCCTACAGCAGCAATTATTGGTAGTAAAGCTTGTTTTATATTTGAAAGCTCTCCTTGTAAAAATTCTCTTTTTATTTCTAAAGTGACAAAGAAAAAAAATATTGCCATTAAAGCGTCATTAATCCAATGCAAAACAGATAATTTTAACCCAAAGTTGTTAATACCTATAAATAAGTATTTATTTAAAGTTGAAAAATATAAATCAGATAAATTAGAGTTGCTGATTATTAATGCAATTATAGCTGCAAATAGCAAAACTAAACCGCTAGCTGCTTCAAGTTTAAAAAACCATTTAAAAGGTTTAGATAAGTAATTTATCATGATTAAACTAAGTCTTTAATAAATAATTTAATATCTTTCAATATCTCAAAAAGACTAAATATAACTAGCTCAAGAGAAGGGAATAATTGATATAAATACGTACTAAAAGTATCTATGACAACTAATAAAGCAACAAAAGTTATCAAAAGTACAATTAAATACGAAAGTAATTTAATAAATGATAAACTTTTTCTTGGATTATATTTTGTTATCTCATAATTTTTTTTATCTTTTAATTTAGAATAACTTTCTTCCTTAAACCTTTTTGTTTCATTTTTTTTTGTTTGACTTATAATTGGTTTTTCTTTGACATCAATTTCTACATCCTGTTTTATTTCTTTTTTAATATCTTCAATTTTTGGATTATAAAACCAAACATGATTACACGAGCCACACTGAATAGTTCTTCCATTTTCAGGAATAAGTTCTGAATTTACCTCAAATACTTTATTACAACTAATACATTCAATAATCATTATTTTATAAAATAAATGTTATGCTTATCTTATATATATTTATAAGCAAAAGTTAATTATAGTTTTTAGAGAGACAGTAGTTGGTCTTTTTAATTTACATTTTAATTGTGATGTATAAGGTAAAAATATTGAAAATTCTTAATATTTGGTAGATGTTTTTTTTTAAAAGTAGAAGCAAAAATTTCAAAAATAGTAAACTTAAAATTTTATCAGGCTATAACTTTAGATATAGAAGTGTTGGAAAAGAATCAGAAAAAAATATCATAAAATATGCCAATCATTTTAAATTTGATTATGAATTTGAAAAATCGAATAAATTTGAGAGACATTTTTATTGGTTAAAGATTAAAATGCTTATCGATAATCTCGAAAAAGGAAAACATGAGTTTTATCTTTGGTTAGATGCTGACACTTTTTTTTGCAGATATGAAAACATATTAAATCATATAGATAAATCAAAGCATATATTTGTTCATAACAATTTTTTTAAATCTGTTCATAAAACAAAATACAAATTTGTGAATTATCTAACTTGGGGTCCAAATGTTGGTGTCTTGCTTGTTAGGAATACAAAATGGTCGTTAAATTTCTTTAAAAATGTTTGGAACAAAAAAAAATACCTTAAACATTTTTGGCCTGATAATGCTGCTTTTATGGATGAGGTTGGTTTAAAGGCAGAGATTGCTAAAATATCAGATAATAATTTATCTAAAGATGTAAGAAAAAATATTTCATTCTTATCGGGTATTTGGAATAGTATGCCAAAAAGAAATTTTAATAACCCTGAAAATGACGAAATTTCAAATTTTTATTTTGATCCTGTGATCATTCATTTGGCTGGAATAAGAAGGAGAGATAGAATTAATTTCATTAAAAAATATAAAAAAATATTTATTTAAATTTTAGATTATTGATTTGACTTTTAGAGTACAGGTTTAAGTAACAATTAAAACCACTATTTTTATTTAGTTCATCTTTATCTAGTATTTCATGTAATGGTTTAGGCAGTAAAAAGGGAGGTCTAGTTAAGTCTATTTCTCTATATTCTCCATCAGGAATATCTAAATTATCTATTTCTTTATTTTTATTTTTTAATTTATATGTTGTGAGTAATAAGTAATTAATTTTACTTTTTTTAAAGTTTTCAAAAAATAATCTAATACTTTTAAATGACAAGTGAATTAAACAATCTCTACAAATCATTAAATCTGAGTCTGGCAAATTTTCTTGAGTAATATCTAGCTTAATGAAATCTAATTTATTATTCTTAAATTTTCTAATATTATTATCAATTATTTCTTGCACAATATCTCCACCAATATAAGTCAAATCCTTATCTAAAACATTTTTAACCCAATTGAAATCTCCACATGGTGCATCTAAAACACTTTTAATTTGATATTTTTTAATAATACTAATTATTTCTTTCTCAATATTGATGGTATTTTTTAACTCAGATCCATAACCTGAAACACTTTCATTTGAGGACCAGAAATTAGTTTTATAAATAAGATTAAATCTTTTTTCTGAAGTGTTTTGACTAAAGATATTTTTTTTATTTTTTTGATAAATATGCTTTTTAATAATTCGATAGGGTGTTGTTAAAATTTTTGTAATAGTTTTTATTAATCCATTGTATTTATAAAATTTATAATATCTATTTAATATAAACATTGTCGCTTCTATAAATTATATTAAAATATAGAAGGTAAAATCAATTATTTCTACTTTTCCTTATCATTTAACCTTTTTCTTTTTATTGAAAACATAAGTAAAAACGCTATAACGAACATTCTCGGAGTGTAGCGCAGCCTGGTAGCGCATCTGGTTTGGGACCAGAGGGTCGCAGGTTCGAATCCTGCCACTCCGACCATTGATATGAAAAAAGCAAAAATTTACATACCTAATAAAAGTGCAATGCAATCTGGTTTAGGAAAACTTGATAAATGGATACTTGAATTTGAAACTAATGATCCCACAAAAAATCCTTTAATGGGATGGGAAAGTTCTAATGATACCTATACTGAGCTGAAATTAGAATTTTCAACAAAAGAATTAGCGATAAATTATGCAAAGAAGAAAAAAATTGATTATGAACTAATTGAGCCAAAAAAAAGAAAAATAGTAAAAAAATCCTACGCAGATAATTTTTTAAAATAGATAAATAATGTTTAAATTTTTTACAGATAGAAGATGGTATTTATGGAGTATAGGTGGAACGTTACTGATTTTAATGGCTACTTGGTATCAGGTTCAACTTGATGTGAGAATTAATGAATGGTTTGGTGAATTTTACGATACTTTACAAAAAGCTCTCACTAATCCTAATTCTGTATCTGAAAAAGAATTTATCGCGTATCTTTTTACATTTGCTAAAATTGCAGCTGTATACATTTTGGTAGTTATTTTAAGTGATTATTTTACCAGCCATTGGACATTTAGATGGAGAACTGCAATGGCAGATTTTTATCATGACAAATGGAATGATGCCTCTTCTATAGAAGGAGCATCTCAAAGAGTTCAAGAGGACACTCTCAAATTTGCTAGAATAATGGAAGGGCTCGGGGCCGAATTACTGAGAAGTGTAATGACGTTGATTGCTTTTACTCCAATTTTATGGGGCTTATCTAAAAGTATTACTGTATTACCATGGATTGGCGAAGTTGAGCATGCTTTAGTCTGGGTAGCGATTGTATCAGCATTGGGTGGAACAATATTATTGGCCAGTGTTGGGATTAAACTTCCTGGTATTGAATATGATATTCAAAAAGAAGAGGCTGCTTATAGGAAAGAATTAGTTTTAGGAGAGGATTTTAAAGAAAGTGCACAACCTGCAAAAATTACAGATCTTTATGGTGGTGTTAGAAAAATTCATTATAAGATGTATTTTCACTACCTTTACTTTAACGCAGTAAAATGGAGTTACTTACAAGGTATGGTAATTGTTCCATATTTAGCATTAGCACCAACGATAGTAACTGGTGCAATAACACTTGGTTTTGTTCAACAAATAATAAGAGCTTTTGGTCGAGTTGAAACATCACTGCAATATTTAGTTAGAAGCTGGCCAATTATTGTTGAGCTAATTTCAGTTTGGAAAAGATTGAGAGAATTTGAATCTAAATTAGAGAAAAACATATCTATTGAAACTGCAAAATAATGTCATTAGACAAAAAATTTGAAGACTTATTTTTAAATGTTTCAATCAAAGCAGCCTTATCATCTTATCAATTTGTTGGAAAAAAAGATAAAATAGCAGCAGATAAATCGGCTGTAGATGCAATGAGAAATAAACTTAATGAAATTGAAATGAGAGGAAAGGTGGTTATAGGAGAAGGAGAATTAGATGAAGCTCCTATGCTTTATATTGGAGAAACTTTAGGTACCATGAATGGTCCCGAGTTAGATATTGCTGTGGATCCTTTAGAGGGAACTAATTTTGCAGCAAATAATCTGCCTGGCGCATTATCTGTCATTGCAGTTGCAGAAAAGTCAAATTTATTTAGTGCACCAGAGACTTATATGAACAAAATTTCTGCAAATGTACCCTCTGAGGGTATTATTGATTTGGATTATTCAGTTAAAAAAAATATTTCTAATCTTGCAGATTATAAAAATAAACAACCTAATGAACTTTCTGCATGTATTTTAGATCGACCAAGGCATAAAAAGATTATTGATGAACTAAGGAATTTGAATGTGAATTTAAAACTTATCTCGGATGGAGATGTATCAGGAGCTTTATTAGTTTCTGATAAAAAATATGATATAGATATTTTTATGGGTATTGGTGGCGGACCCGAGGGTGTGCTTGCAGCTTCTGCTTTAGATGCTTTTGATTGCTTTTTTCAGGGTAGATTCATTTTTGATAACGAAAATAATGTAAATAGGGCAAAAAAAATGGGTATAGATGATTTAGATAAAAAGTATTTGTTAAATGAAATAATTACAGGTGACTCAATTTTTTGTGCAACCGGCATTACAAACGGGGATATTGTTTCTGGGATTAAAATAGAGGAAAATAATTATATATCAGAAACATTCATTACACATAAATCTACAAATTTGAGAAAAATAATAAAATCAAAAAATGAAATAGATGAATAAAGAAGATGATTCCTACAAAACTATAAGCGAAGTAGTTAAAATATTAAATTTAAAATCAAAAAAAGGGGACTCTTTACCCACTCATACTCTTCGTTTCTGGGAAAAAGAATTTAAACAAATTAAACCTAAAATACTTACTGGAAATAGAAGATATTATGACAAAAAAAACATTGAATTATTAAAAAAAATTCATTTTTTATTAAAAGATCAAGGAATGACTATCAAAGGTGTAAAGAAAATACTAAATAATAAAGAACCTTTAAAGCTTGACGAAATGGCAGATAATTCTATAAGAGCAGATAATTTAAAAAATAAGTTAAATAAGATTTCAAATATTGTAAAAAGTTTAAAAAAATTTAAATAAGATGGCAAAAAAAACTCACATAAAAGTTCGTTTAGTCCCTGAAGAAAAACCTGATAGTCCTTTTTTTTATTATGTAAAAAAACCTGCTGGTGGAGAAAAAGCCAAAGTAAAATTAAAAGCTAGAAAATATAATCCTTCAACTAGAAAACATGAAATTTTTGTTGAAAAAAAATTACCACCACATAGTAAATAATTATTTTTTTTTAAAATTTCTTCTTTCGTAATCAATATAAGACCAGATCATATTTTTCCATATTCTATTAGTAATACGAGGATCAATTTTATTCTTTAAAGATTTTTTTCTTATATTACTAAGTATGGATTTAATTCTTTTTTGATCAACTATTTGATTTTTTCTATCTTTAAGTTCTAAAACTTTTTTTACGAGAAATGTTCTCTTTTTTATAATTTTTATAAGTGAATTATCTATTTTATCTAGTTCTGATCTAATTTTGCTTAGTTTTTTTCGTTTTTGCGGCGACATTTATATATTTGGATAATTAAAAAATTATTATATTTATGCGCGTATGTACACAGCAAATCATAAGATTAATTATCAATTATCTCTCTGGTTAATTTCAATGTTTTGGATTGTGTCCATTATGATTGTTGTTGGTGGTTTAACAAGATTGACGGACTCGGGTCTTTCAATTACTAAATGGCAACTTTTCTCAGGATTTTTACCACCTTTAAATCAAGAGGACTGGATTTCATATTTTAATCTTTATAAGCAAATACCGGAATTCAAATTACAAAATTACAATATGAATATGCAAGAATTCAAAATTATTTTTTGGTGGGAGTGGGCACATCGTTTTTTAGGAAGATTAATTGGTATCGGATTTTTAATACCATTAATTTATTTTTCTTTTAAAATTAATATTTCAAAATTGTATAATTTGTATTTAATTTTTTTTCTAATATGTTTTCAAGGCTTTATTGGTTGGTATATGGTCAGCAGTGGTCTTGTAGATAGAGTTGATGTAAGTCATTTTAGATTATCTATTCATTTACTGATTGCTTTTATTATTCTTTCATTAATATTCTGGAACTATCTCAAGATAAATTTAAGATATAAAACAACAAATAAAATAAATCCTTTAATACCACTCATTTTTTTAACATTGGTTTTTACACAAATTGTTATAGGAGCTTTTGTATCTGGTATGGATGCTGGAAAAATTTACAATTCCTGGCCAAATATGGGTACAGGATATTTTCCTAATGATAATGAATTTGTTAATTTATTTAAACTATCTGCTTTTAGTGATCCATCTTTAGTTCAATTTATTCATAGAAACTTAGCTTATATAATTGGATTTTATTATTTATTTATGTTTTACAAAATTTATAAGAACAAAATTTTTGATTTATACAAATCTATAAATATATTGGGTTTCTTTATTTTATTACAAATCGTATTAGGAATAATAACAATTTTATATGGTGCACAAATCTATATAGCATCTATGCACCAAATAAGTTCAATATTTTTGGTAAGTTCTTGTATCTATTTTTTATACCTTAACACAAGATTTAACTAACCGCCTTTAATTTACCTTTAGAAGATTTATTTAAAGCTTGGTTTAAATCCTCAATGATATCATCTACATGCTCAATACCAATACAAAGTCTAACATAGCTCTGTGTAACTCCAGATGCTGCAAGTTCTTTTTCATTTAATTGACTATGGGTTGTGCTAGCAGGATGTATTGCTAAACTTCTCACATCACCAATATTTGCAACATGATAAAACATTTTTAAAGACTCAATAAATATTTTTCCAGCCTCAATACCACCTTTTAATTCAATACCAACCATTGGTCCATTTCCACCTTTTAAGTATTTTTTTGCTCTATCAGCGATTGGTTTATCATGTTCAGTAGAGTAGATTACTTTTGTAACTTCTTTATGTTTTTTTAAAAAATTAACAACTTTTTCTGCATTCTCACAATGCTGTTTCATACGTAAAGCAACAGTTTCTAAACCCTGAATTATTGCAAATGCATTATCAGGTGCCAATGCAGAACCGAGATCTCGTAATAAACATACTCTAGCTCTTACAGCAAAAGGAACGTTTGCTCCTGTAAGTTCAGGTACAGCTTTACCCCATATTACTCCACCATAACTAGCATCAGGTTCATTAAATAAAGGTTGTCTTTTTGGATCAGCTGTCCAATCAAAATTACCACTATCAACAATACTCCCTGCTATTGCAGTGCCATGTCCACCAATATATTTAGTAAGAGAATGAATTACTATAGCTGCGCCATGTTCAATAGGTTTACAAATAACTGGTGATGCAGTGTTGTCCATGATTAATGGAATATTGTATTTTCTGCCTATATCAGAAACTTCTTTAATAGGAAAAACTCTAAGATATGGATTTGGTAAAGTTTCTCCATAAAAAGCTCTTGTTTTATCATCGACCTTTTTTTCAAAATTTTTTGGATCACTTGGGTCCGCATATCTAATTTCAATTCCCAATTTACTTAATGTATGAGTAAATAAAGATACAGTTCCACCATATAGATCTGTTGAACTTACAATATTGTCACCCGCTTGAGCCACATTTAATATTGCAAAAGATGATGCTGTTTGACCCGAAGACACTGTTACACAAGATAATCCTCCTTCTAAAGCAGCAACTCTTTTTTCTAAAACATCATTAGTCGGATTCATGATTCTCGTGTAGATGTTTCCAAATTCTTTTAATGCAAAGAGATTAGCAGCATGTTCAGTATTATTAAATTGATACGATGTTGTTCTATAGATAGGTACAGCTACAGCATTTGTGGCTGGATCACTTTTATAATCACCACCATGAATGGCTATAGTTTCTGGATTATTTCTTTTGGTACTCATTTTTACTCCTTTTTTAGTGCTTTTGCTTTATGCAAGGCGCACAATATAGTTCAAATGCCTACCGATTTAATGAAAGTTTCCTTTTTAGCAGTTTATGCCCGCAATAGGATCAAATCGGCAATACCTTTTTAACAGAATAGAGTTATTTTACAAGGTAAATATAAAATTGACTTTAAACTTAATAATAGTATTAATCCTCGCTTAATGACAAAATTTGTTAAAAAAAGCGAGCTTAATTCATCTTGGTTTGAAATTGACGCAAAAAATGCTGTTGTTGGAAGACTTGCAACAATTGTATCTAAAATCATTAGAGGAAAAAATAAAGCAACTTATACTCCTCATATGGATACAGGAGATTTTGTAGTTGTCAAAAATATAGAGCATGCAAAATTTACAGGAAAAAAATTCCAAAATAAAAAATATTACAGACATACTGGCCATCCTGGAGGTATTAAAGAAACAACTCCAGAAAAATTACATAAAAAAAAACCAGGCGAGGCATTAAAATTAGCAGTTAAAAGAATGTTGCCAAATGGTGTTTTAGGCAGAAAACAACTGACAAAACTTAAAATATATGCTGGCAACAATCATCCTCACTCAGCTCAAAATCCTAAAGTAATTGAATTAGATAAGTTGAATAACAAGAATATAGCAAGAAATTAATATGGAAAACGCTCAAACTTCATCAAAAACAACAAAATTAAAACTTGATTTTAAAGATAGCAAATATGCAACTGGAAGAAGGAAAACATCTATTGCAAGAGTTTGGCTTAAAAAGGGTTCAGGAAAAATCTATGTAAATGGCAAATTATACAATGAGTATTTTGCTAGTGAGAATCATAAAATGCAAATTACAAGACCTTTTGAATTAATTAATCATGCTACAGATTATGATGTGAGATGTAATGTTAAAGGTGGTGGTCCAACAGGACAAGCGGGAGCAATGGTACATGGAATTTCAAAAGCTTTAGTATTATTTGATGAAAGCTTCAAATCTACCCTTAGAACAGAGAAATTAACCACGAGAGACTCCAGGGCAGTTGAAAGAAAAAAACCTGGAAGAAGAAAAGCTAGACGAAGCTTTCAGTTTTCTAAAAGATAATTTTTTTTTAATTTTTAACTGTTATAATAAGAAATGCCTAAGCTTAATGTATTAGTCGCTGGATCAACTGGTTATATTGGTATCCAATTGATAAAATTGTTAAACAAACATAAATATATAAAAATAAAGTATTTATGTGGAAACACATCAGTAGGAAAAAAAATTTCTTACTATGATAAGACCGTTGGATTAAAAAAATTACCTAAAATTGTAAAATTCAATAAAAAATTTTTGAATGAAATTGATGTTGTATTTACAGCACTTCCAAATGGAGAAGCACAAGTAATTTCAAAATATTTAAATAAACAGAACGTTTTAATTGATCTTGCCGCAGATTTTAGGCTTCAGAAAGCTTTAGATTACAAAAAATGGTACAAAAAAGATCATAAAGCAAAATATAATATTAAGAATAGCATTTACTCTTTACCTGAAATTACAGGTAAAAAAGTTCAAGATTATAAAATTATTTCTTGTCCTGGATGTTATCCGACCTCTATTCTATTACCTTTAATACCTTTATTAAAAAATAGATTAGTAAAAAATTATAATATTATAATTGATTCAAAATCAGGATATTCTGGTGCTGGAAGAGGTGTACATAAAAAATATAAAGATAAAAATTTGTATGAATCTTTAAGCGCTTATGGTGTTGCATCACATAGACATAATTCTGAAATTGAAGAAATGATAAAAAAATATGTTAAAGGAAATATTAAATTTGATTTTACTCCTCATTTATCACCAATGTTTAGAGGCATTTTAAGCACAATTTATGTTGAACTAAATAAGACCTCTTCTGTATCACAAATATTAAACACGTTGAAAAAATATTATAAAAAAGCAAATTTTATAAAAATATTAAATAAAGATAAATTAATAAGCACAAATGACGTAATAAATACGAATAATTGCAATATATCTGTTTGTAAATCAAAAAATAAGAATAAGATAATTATACTTTCTGCTATTGATAATCTTATTAAAGGGGGAGCGGGTCAGGCAATACAAAATATGAATATGAAATTTAATTTTCCAAAAGATGCTGGTTTAAAATGAATAAAATATTATTTATAGCTTTCTTTGTATTTTTAAATGCATGTTCATTTAATATTGACTCTAAATATTGGAATGAAAAAAGTGAAAAAAAAAGGGATAATAAAAAATTGACTGAAATAATTAAAAAATCAAATGATATTAGATTAATGACAATTGAAGAGTATGAAATTTATATAAATGATTATATCAAAAACAGTAAATTTCCGGATATTAATTAATGAGTAAAAATATAAATATCGCACTAATTGGATTAGGTCAGGTTGGAATATTTTTATATAATGAATTGAATTCAAAAAAGAAAGAAATTGAGACAAAAACTGGAAAAAAGATAAATATTGTAGCTATATCTGCTAAAAATAAAAATAAAAAAAGACGTTTCAAAATAGATAAAAAGATTTTTTATTCAAATCCTCTGAAAGTTTTTAAAGAAAAAAAAATAGATATTTTATTTGAATGTATTGGTTTATCTGATGGTATTTCCAAAAAAATAGTGGAATACGCTTTAAAAAATAAAGTAAATGTAATAACGCCAAATAAAGCATTAATTGCAAAACATGGAGATTATTTAGCGAAACTAGCTGAAATGAATAAAGTAAATCTAGAATTTGAAGCTTCTGTTGCCGGAGGAATTCCAATTCTTCGAACTATTAAAGAGGGCTTAGCAACCAATACAATTAAAAAAGTTTATGGAATTCTTAATGGGACAACTAACTATATCTTATCTGAGATGGAAAGTAGTAACGAAAGTTTTGAAAAAGTTTTAAAGAAAGCACAGGTGCTTGGATATGCTGAACCAGGTAATCCCAAATTAGATCTTAACGGCTTTGATGCTTTCGCTAAAATTAGAATTTTATCAGCTCTCTCATTTAACATCAAAATATCAAAAAGTAAGTGTATAATGGAAGGAATTGAAAATATTAAACTTGAAGATATTAAAATAGCAAATCAATTAGGACTGAGAATAAAACTTCTTGGGATTTCTGAAATTATTAATAATCAATTATTCGAAACAGTACATCCTTGTTTAGTGAGTAAGAACTCATACATCGGCAATGTGAATGGTGTAATGAATGCGGTTATTACAGAAGGTAAACCAGTAGGTCAAAGTATTTTACAAGGAGAGGGTGCAGGTCCTGGACCAACCTCATCATCCTTATTATCAGATTTACTATCAATTTTGAGAGGAAATATAAAACCTCCTTTTGGAATTTCTTATAATAAAAGAAAATCTATTAAACCATTTGATAATCAAAACTATTCTAATTCATTATATCTTAGGTTTGAGGTTAAGGATAAACAGGGCGTTTTATCTTTAATAACTAATCGTTTATCAAAATTTAAAATCTCAGTAAAAAGAATTATTCAAACTCCTGATAAAAAAAATAAGAAGGCTACAATTGTTATTATAAGCCACAAAACAACTGAAAAAAATATAAGAAATTGTCTGTCAATTTTTAAAAAAAATAGAAATATTCTTAAATTTCCAACTTTAATCAGACTTTATAATTAATGGATATTTATATAAAACTTTTCGAAGTTTTGTTTCCGGTATTTTTTGTTGTCGGTATCGGATATTATCTTGGTAAAAAAAATCCTAAAATTGATACTACATTTATTACAAATTTTGCAGCAAATGTTGGTACACCCGCGATGATAATTTATGCTTTAAATCCAGTAAATATATCATTTGATATTTTCATCAATTATTTTTGGTATTATGCAATCGCTATAGTTGGATTTATTATTGTAGGAATAATTATTTTATATCTTTTGAATACTAAAGATATAATAAGAGAGCTTCCACCTTTGACAATGCCTAATACAGGTAATATGGGTTTACCAATTTGCTTATTTGCATATGGTTCACAAGGTCTTGGTGTTTCGGCAGCTATTTCTGCTCTAATTATTTTGTGTCATTTTACTTTAGGTGTTTTTTTAGCTGATAGAAAATTTAGTTTACAAGTCATACTAAAAAGCCCACCTTTTTATGCAATAATTATTGCAGTTTTTTTACTTTATTATGATTTAGAACTTCCAGGTTTTATTGAAAATACCACTTTTCTATTAATGTATGCCACAATATTTCTAATTTTAATGTCATTAGGAATAGCACTCACAAGACTTAAAGTTTTTTCACTAAACAAGGCAATATTTTCTTCTTTAGGCCGAGTGATTGTTGGACCTATTATCGGTTATCTATTAATATTATATTTTGGACTAGAAGGGTTTGCAGCTGGTGTATTACTGATTCAATGCTCAATGCCTAGCGCAGTTCTTAATTATCTTGTTGCATCAATTTATTCACCTAAAAAAATTGTTGATAGTGTTGCTAGTACTATTGTTGTGTCAACACTCATGTCTTTTATAACAATCCCAATTGTTGTATTCTTTGCTTTAAAATACTTTAATTAATCTATATCCTTCTTATATGAAGGCTATTACATTTAATCTTTTAGCGTGGGTAATGCTCCCAATTATGGATGGTTTTGCTAAATATTTAAGTGCAGAATTACCTGTATTGCAAATCACTTGGGCAAGATATTTTTTTACTGTGGCGTTCACTTTACCAATTATGTTTTTCTTTTTTCGAGAAAATCTTGTTTGGACAGACAAACCGAGGCTACAATTTATAAGAGGCTTAATACTTTTAACAGCCAATATTTGTTTCTTTTATGCCATTTCAGTAATCTCTTTAGCAAAAGCATTAACTTTGGCATTTGTTGCACCTTTGATAGTCACAGCTTTTTCTCCAATTTTTTTAGGTGAGAAGGTTGGATTTAGAAGATGGTCAGCTGTAATTATAGGATTTATAGGATCCTTGGTTGTTATAAGACCTGGTTTTGTAGAGATTAATTTAGCAAGCATTGCTGCGCTTGGAACAGGAATAATGTATGGATTTTATTTAATTATTACTCGCAAGTTAAGTACTTCAGACAACCCTTTATTAACTTTATTGTTAACTGGTGTAGTAGGGGCTGTTATTATTTCATGTGTAATGCCTTTTGTTTGGATCAAGCCAACAATTAATCAGTGGTCAATGATGGCTGCTATTGGTGTATTTGCCTGCGTAGGTCATTTATTTCTAATATTATCTCTAAAATACGCTGATGCTTCAAAATTAGCTCCATTTAGTTACTTTGAGATCGTTACAAACATAATTATAGGTTATTATTTCTTTAGTGATTTCCCTGATAATTGGACTTTCTTAGGTTTGTTTATTATTGTATTAAGTGGTATTTACATCTCAAGAAGAGAGAGCTTAGTTAAAAAAGTAAAATAATAGGTAATATTTATTTACTATTATTTAAAGTATTACATTAATTATTTATTATAAACAATTGTATTTATTGTATTTTATTTAAATATAAATAATATAAATTTATAAATATTTTTGATTATTAAATATTAAAATCACCTTAATATGTGCTGAAAGAGTAGAGATTTATAGTAAATTATGAAAAACATCAAATAACCTTTTAAATAGGAACTTTTTCCGATTGTGGTTATGAAAATTCCAAAAAAGTAGGGCAGTCTAAAAGCGTTGGTATAGTTGAATAGTAGAGCGATGCACTAATTGAATATAGCATTTAAACGCCCATAGAGGGGTCTATTTTTCGTGTTTGTTAATATATGGTACAACCGAAGGGTGAATTATGTTTTTTAGAGAGTAATCTCGCAAAAAGGTAAAAAAGCATTGATTTTACTCACTTTTTTTACTTAAAAAAGTTTTAAAATAGCGCTAAATAGCTACTTTTTCAGATCTTAGTAATTTAAGCTTTTGCCTGATTCCACCTCTACCAGAGTAACCTCCAAGAGCTCCATCAGATCTAATCACTCTATGACAAGGTATTTTTGGGGCATATGGGTTTTTAGCACAAGCATTAGCTACAGCTCTCGCTGATTTAGGGCTGTTTATAGCAGCTGCAACTTGTTTATACGTTCTTATTTTACCTTTTGGTATAGTTTTAAGGTATTTCCAGACTTTTAATTGAAATTTAGTGCCTTTAAGATGCATTTTTTACTAAAAACCCCTGTTTCCTTGCACTTTTAAGGGTGCAAAGAACAGTTGTTTTGGCACGTCGTTGATGCGCTACCGCCATGCCTCCCGTTCTACATGTTCAGCGATGCTTTGCAGAACTTTCTGCCCCTTGGATTTGTACCTCTCGGCTTTTGTCCAATTGGCCAGTTAAGGGTTGCCCCTTAATTCATTTATACATTAACAGATATGATTTTAGAGCTGTATCACCTTTTAATTGATTCTTAAAATTTACAGAAATTCATGTGAATATTGGGGATAAATCAAGCTTTGAAAACTAAGATAAAATAGCTAATTAAAAATAAGATTGCCAAGATAGATAAAAAAATAGTCTCAATGCTTTTGCCATGATTTTTATATTGAATTGAACTTAGAATAATAAATCCTACGGAAGTAATTAAAAACCATACAGCAGGAATTTCTCCATCTATTGAACCCATAAATTTATACTTAAACTATTGACATTAAAAATCACTTGATATATTACTAATGATAATTAATTGTTATCAATACTAATTATATGAATGAACTAACAACAGACCTAAAATCACTTCATGAGGCAACTTTGAATAACCTCAAAAGTTCTAAGGCAAATAATACACTAAGAGCCTATAAATCAGATTTCAAGGATTTTGGAGCGTTTTGTGTTAAGCATGGTTTAAATTCTTTACCTTCAGAGCCTAAAATAGTTTCATTATATCTTACGCACCTTTCAAAAAATTCGAAAATAAGCACCTTAAGAAGACGTTTAGTATCAATTAGTATGGTTCATAAACTAAAAGGGCATTACCTAGACACCAAACATCCAATAATTATTGAAAATTTAATGGGAATAAGAAGGGTGAAAGGAAGCATTCAAAAAGGTAAAAAACCATTATTAATCAGTCATTTAAAATCTATAATTGATGTAATAAATCAACAAAAAATTGAAAATATTAAAAAATTAAGAGATAAGTCAATAATCTTAATTGGCTTTGGAGGTGGATTTAGACGAACTGAACTAATTTCAACTGATTATGAAGACTTAGAATTTGTTCCTGAAGGTCTTAAAATTACTATCAGGAGATCGAAAACCGATCAATTCGGTCAAGGAATGATCAAAGGACTACCCTACTTTACTAACGAAAACTACTGCCCTGTACTAAATCTTAAAAAGTGGCTAGAAATTTCTAAAATTAAATCTGGACCAATTTTTAGAAGATTTTCTAAAGGTTTATCATTAACAGATAATAGATTAACTGACCAATCTGTAGTTTTATTAATGAAAGAGTATTTGCGGTTAGCAGGTATCGAAAATAAAAATTTTGCTGGTCATAGTTTAAGGTCAGGTTTTGCAACAGTTGCTGCTGATTCGGGGGCTGATGAGAGAAGCATAATGGCTATGACCGGTCATAAATCAACTCAAATGGTTAGAAGATATATTAGAGAAGCAAATATATTTAAAAATAATGCATTAAATAAAATTAAGATTTAAACTTGCTATATCAAAGAAGCTTTTTTTCCAATAGATTTATCAATTATATATTTTGAAATTTTAACTTCATTAAATAATTTGAAATATTTTTCTTTGCCTTTTTTTGCAATTTTAATTCTTAATTTATCATTTTTTTTATAAAATTTGATTTTATCAGCAAGATCATTGACATCATTATAAGAAACTATTTCATTTGAATTAAAAAAACTGTTCATTTTTACTTTTTTGTCTATAAAAACTAATAACCCATTTCCCATAAGCGAGGCGATTCTATTACTCGAGTAATGTTTTGTAGGTTGTCCCCTACTAAGATTTAAGGCCATTTTTGAATTAACTAATGATTTATAAAATTCATTACCCCAAACAGGTTCTTGTTTTCCAATTCCATAAAAATCATATTTAATTCCATTCATCTTTTTAATAAGTTTTTCTAAAAAAATGACTCTACTATCTGTTTTTCCAATTTTTAGAGTTGCACGATTAACCCCATGACTCATTGCATAAAAAACATCGTTAGAAGGTGTTAGATTGTAAACATCAAAACATTCAATATTTCTATCCACAGGTGTCATAAAAAAATGAACTTTTTTAAGATATTTCTTAGATAGATTTAGGATAGTAGGATTAGTTGTAATGAACGAATGATCTACTATTGGAAAAAATTTACTCAATTTATTAATATTTTCATATGTATCTGGTAAATTTTTCATCAATGGATCCTCATTCCATTGAGAGATTATTATATTTTTATTAATTGATTTAAAATCAGATAAGATTTCTTGATTTACATTATCAGAATGTCCAAAAATAACTAAATCTGGGTTATAATTTTTAAAAGTTTCGACTAAATAACTATGAAATTTTTCTCTAGCGCCAAATAAATTAATACTTTTATTTAGTCTCACATAATCTCTATCACTAATTTCGATTACATCATGACCATTTCTGATAAAGCCATTAGTAAATTTTTTACCTAATGACAGATTATAAATTCTATGATTTAATTTTTGCGCTAAATTATAGATATTTATTATTCTTAATTTATTTTTATTAATATTTATTTTTTTGAAAGGAAATAGTGAATTTCTCATTAAATCAATTTTTTGAGAATTATTCTTCAATTTGTGTTTAACAAATTTTTTACTTCTAATCTGAATTTTTTTTCTTAATTTATCATTTTTAATAAGTTGTATAATTTCATTTTCAATATTTTTAGTGTTTAATTTTTTGAGTTTTATTGCAAAATCAGTTGTTTCTGGGAGTCCACCACTATTAGAGATTATTGTTGCGCAGCCACGTGAAGAAGCTTCTAATGCAGTCCTACCAAATGGTTCTTCCCATCTTGAGGGTATAACAGCAATTTCAGATTTACTTAGATAATTCAAAACTTTATTATGTGGAATTTGACCAAGGTTAATATGTTTTCTATGAGTAGGGAAATTTTGAAATCTCTTTTCTTCACCAATTGAAATAGCGCTCCAATCATTATATTGATCTAAAATTTTAAACATAGATTTGCAATATAGATCATACCCCTTCGATTCATTTAATTTTCCAACAAAAATTATTTGTTTATTTTTTTTGACATCTTTTTTTATTGGATCAATACTATGATAGATAATTTGAGTTTTATTATCAGACAAATTTGGTAAATTTTCAAAAAACTTTTTTTTAACCCATTTTGAGATAAAAATAATTTTATCAACATTTTTTAAAAGATACATTCTTTCACTAACTGATTTAGCACCTTTCATAGTAGTTGGGTCATTATGAAAATATAAGATGATTTTTGAATTCAATTTACCAAAAAATTCTTTAACCATGATTGGTCTATTATGTAACTCTAGGATATCAAAATTCAAATTTTTGATTTTATTAATGATCTTATTTGAATACTCTTTAGTTGTGCTATTAAGTTTTGAATTAATTTTATCTATATTTATGTAATTTTTCGTTAAGTAGTTTTTGTTTTTGGTACTACCTATAATGTAAGTATTTTTTTTATGTTCAGAGTCTCTTATAAAATCACTGATCCATAGGGCAACTGCACCAGCTCCTCTCAGAGTATAATTTTCTTTATAGGGTAATATTGATGCTATTTTCATATTAACTTAAATTTAATAAGTGTTTTCTTTTTTTTTTATCTCTTTTTAATTTATACTCAAATGACATTGCTAATCTTTTATCATAAAATCTTTTTTTATAGATAATTTTCCACTTATATCCTCGAGTTGACTTTGCTCCTCTACCTGTATTGTGTTTTTTAAGTCTTAAATCAAGGTTATTTGTATATCCAACGTAAGTTTTGATGATTTTATTTTTTACGCTTTTAAGCATATAAACATAAAATATCATAAATGTGGCGGTCCCTAGGGGAATCGAACCCCTCTTTCGAGGATGAAAACCACGTGTCCTAACCGATAGACGAAGGGACCAAATTTGAGGTTTCTATTGCAAAATTTAATCTTTATCAAGTGTTATTAGGTTGCATTCTTCCCGTTATTATTCAGTAATTCTTTGAATTCTTTTGATGGTTTGAATAAAACAACATCTCTCTTAGAAATCTCTTTTTCTTCTTTTGTTTTTGGATTTCTACCAATTCTAGAACTCTTTGATCTAATCATAAATGTCCCAAACTTTGATATTTTTATAGATTTTTTTTTGCATAAATTTGAAATTATTATAGAAAAAAATTCATCAATTAAATTTTCTGTGATGTGTTTTGAAAATCCAATTTGCATATATATTGCGTTTACTAAATCTTTTTTGGTTAAATTAATTCTCATTAATTAAATATTTTCTCTTATTTTATTGATCAAATTACCTTGAACAATCTTGCTACAAACTTCTAATGAATTTGAAAAACCAATAAAATCAGTCCCTCCATGACTTTTTACAACTGGTGAGTCTAAACCGATAAAAATTGCTCCATTATAGAGTCTAGGATCTAATCGTTTTTTAAATTTATTAAGATTTGAGAAATTTAATATAGCTGATAATTTACCTAAAATTGTGTCCTTAAAGACTTTTTTTAACTCATCCGTAATAAAATTTGCTGTTCCCTCTGCTGTTTTAAGAGCAACATTTCCTGTAAAACCATCAGAAACAATTACATTCACATTTCCATCCATGAGTTCATTACCCTCTATGTAACCTGAGAAATTAAAATTATCAGATTTTTTTTCATTCAGTATTTGAAATGTTTCTTTTATAATTTCATTACCCTTTAATTCTTCTGAACCGATATTTAACAAAGCTGTATTAGGTATTTCATTTGGGTAAAGAGACTTATACAAAGATGCCCCCATAATTGAGAAATCAACTAAATTTTTTGAACTACACTCAATATTAGCTCCTAAGTCCAATACTACACTCATGCCTTTTTTGTTTGGCCATAATGCCGATAATGCGGGTTTATCAATGTTTTCGATCATCTTAAGATTTAATTTAGCAATTACAAGTAATGCACCGGTGTTTCCTGCAGATATTACAATATCGGCCTCTTTTCTTTTCACACTTTCAATCGCAAGCCACATACTTGTATTTTTGCCTCTTTTAGCTGCTTCAAGAGGGCTATCGGTACTTTTAACAACATTGTCTGTATGTACAATTTCATAGAAATCTTCATTTAATTTATTTTTAATTAGTTTCTCAATTTCAATCTTATTACCAAATATTTTAAAAAAATTTTTTTTATTTGATTTATTACTATGGATAATGCCATCAATAATCTTCTTAGGTGAACCATCACCGCCCATTGCATCAACTGCAATTTTAGTTAATTCTGACATTTAAATAATAATTATTCTTCTGGGTCTAAAACTTGACGACCTTTGTACATTCCAGTTTTAAAATCTAAATGATGAGACAATCTATACTCACCAGATTTTTTATCCTCAATCACGTTTTTTGATGAGAATTTCATATTTTGCGACCTTCTCATACCAGTTCTTGATGGTGTTTGTTTTCGTTTAGGTACAGCCATAATTATATTATGGACTACTTACACTTTTTAAAAAAAAATTCAAATTTTTTTTACTTAAATTTACAGAAAAATCATCAAAATATTCAACTAAAATATCAATTTCTTTAAAATCTTTTAAAAAAGGAGATAGTTTTTTTGTTTTTTCATTTTTATCTAATTTATCCCAAAAGTGGATTTCTGAGATAATAGCATGAAATAAATTTAAATAAATTTTCATTTTTTTATTAATTGATTGATCTCCGTAACCTATCTCACGAATACTTAGTTCTAATTGTCTAAAGCTAAAATCATAAATTTTTTGTAAAATATCCTTATTTTCTTTATCTTTATAGCTTTTTAAAAAGAAAGCAAAATGGATTAAGAAAAATGTTAACCGATCTGAAAAGTTATCTTCTCGATTAAGTGATTTATACAGGTCTTTATTTCTAGAGTAATTGATTAAACTGTTATAAACATTAATAAAGTTTTCAGACATGTACAAAATATTATATATATTTTTTTTTGCATTAGTAGTATCAAATTGTTCTTTTGAAAAAGTTGTTAAACACCATGGTGTTCCTTTTCTTGAAAAAAAACAAAAGAAATTAATAATTAATCAATCGACAAGTAATGATGTTAGAAAAATTTTGGGTTCTCCCTCGACAAGAAGTAAATTTGATAATGATGTATGGATATATATTGAAAGAAAACAAACTCAATCTGGATTGAAAAATTTAGGTCAAATGAAAATCTATAAAAATGATATACTTGTTTTAGAGATAGACAATTATGGAACTCTTAAGAAAAAGAATTTCTATAACATGGAAGATATGAACAAAATAAAGATTATTGATGAAACTACCGAAGCTTCTTTTGCAAGAAATTCGTTTATTTATGATTTCATGTCTAGTATGAGACAAAAAATTAATGACCCTCTTGGTGTGAGGGCCAAAAAAAGAAAAGAAATTAGCCAGCGATAACTGCTAATAAAAGTAAAGCAACAATATTCGTTATTTTAATCATTGGATTTACTGCTGGACCTGCAGTATCTTTGTATGGGTCACCTACTGTGTCACCTGTTACTGCTGCTTTATGAGCTTCTGAACCTTTTCCACCATGATTTCCATCTTCAATATATTTTTTAGCATTATCCCAAGCACCACCACCTGCGGTCATAGAAACTGCAACAAATAGTCCAGTAATAATAACACCCAACAACATTGCTCCAACAGATGCCAGTGCAGCAACTTGTCCGCCAATAGCAAATATAATCAAATATAAAACGATTGGTGATAAGACGGGTAATAATGATGGAATAATCATTTCTTTAATTGCTGCGACTGTTAATAGATCAACTAATTTAGCATAGTCAGGTTTTTGTTTTCTTTTCATGATGCCTGGATATTTCTTAAATTGTCTTCTTACTTCTATTACAACAGCACCACCTGCCCTTCCAACAGCTTGCATACCCATAGATCCAAATAAATAAGGTAACATTCCACCAATTAATAAACCAACAACAACATATGGGTTTGATAAATCAAAAGTTACAACTATCCCCTCTAATTTTGATCCAACTTCTTTTGAAAAATGTTTGATATCTTCTGTGTATGCCGCGAATAGAACTAAAGCACCTAATCCAGCAGAACCAATAGCGTATCCTTTTGTTACTGCTTTTGTTGTATTACCAACAGCATCTAGTGCATCAGTTGTTTTTCTCACATTATTAGGCAATTTAGACATTTCAGCAATACCACCCGCATTATCTGTTACAGGTCCATAGGCATCTAAAGCAACAACCATTCCAGCTAATGCCAACATAGTAGTTACTGCTATAGCTATACCATACAAACCAGCTATATGGTTAGTGAGTAAAATACCTGCAACAATAATTAATGCTGGTATTGCTGTAGCCTCTAATGAAATAGCCAAACCTTGGATTACATTAGTTCCATGTCCTGTTGTAGATGAACTTGCAACACTTTTAACAGGTCTGTAATTTGTACCTGTATAATATTCTGTTACCCAAATTAATAATCCTGTAATAATTAATCCAATCACTCCGCAATAATATAAGCTCATTCCTGAGAATGATTTGTTATTTAAATCATATGAATTTTCCAAACCTAGAACATAATTAGTTACTGGATATAAAATAACTAAAGAAGCTAAAGCTGATACAACAAATCCTTTATACAACGCTCCCATCACATTTTTACTTCTTCCAAGTTTAACGAAAAAAGTTCCAATAATTGAGGTTAAAATACATGCTCCACCAATTGTTAGGGGATAAATCATCATGGATAAATCTCCTGGAAAAAATATTGAAGATAAAACCATTGTTGCAACGATAGTTACTGCATAAGTTTCAAATAAATCAGCAGCCATTCCAGCGCAATCACCCACATTATCACCAACATTATCAGCTATTACAGCAGGATTTCTTGGATCATCTTCTGGTATACCAGCCTCTACTTTTCCAACTAAATCAGCTCCAACATCAGCACCTTTAGTAAAAATACCTCCACCAAGTCTTGCAAAAATAGAAATTAATGATGCACCAAATCCAAGAGCAACCAATGCATTTACAATTTCTCTCTCATCTACATTAAATTTTAATAATAAATAATAATAAACAGCTATTGATAGTAATGCTAGACCAGCAACTAACATTCCAGTTACAGCTCCAGATTTAAAGGCGACTGATAAACCACTAGCCAATCCTTTTCTAGATGCTTCAGCAGTTCTAACATTTGCTTGAACTGAAACTAACATTCCAACATATCCAGCTATACCTGATAAAGTTGCGCCAATTAGATAGCCTAAACCAACAAGCATACTAAAAGCAAAACTTACAATAACCAAAACAACAACACCAACAATAGCAATTGTTTTGTATTGTCTTGCGAGATAAGCTTTTGCACCGATTTGTATCGCTGATGCAATATCTTGCATCTTAGAATTTCCAGCACTTGAATTTAAAATGTTTTTTCCAGTTAAATATCCATAAACTATAGATAATAATCCAGCACCAATAGTATATAGAAGAATAGTCTCAATGGATGAAGTCATATAAGCCTTAATTATGTTGTTGGTTGTTAGTTATTAAAAATCGGACAATACAAAAAAAGCTATAAAAGGCAATAAATAACTTTTAAAAATTATGAAAATAACCTTTATTTTTAATGGCAATTTTATTCCCTTTTTCATCAATAATTTGTGATTTTTGAGCACCTGAAGAAATATCTCCAATTTTTGAAATCCTAATACCTAAGGATTTAAATGTTCTTTCAATGATTCTGGACTTATTTTTTGAGGCAGTGAATAATATTTGATAATCATCACCTTTAGAAATTAAATCTATTTTTTTTAGTTTTTTTAATAAAATAATTCTGTTTAAATTTTTAGATATTGGAATATCTGCTAAATCTATTTTGTAAGAGAGCTTTTGCTCATTAATTAATTTTTCTAAATCAGCAAAAAGGCCATCAGAAATATCTATAGAAGTGTTGGCAAAATTAAATAATTTTTTTGTTAAATCTATATGTAATTCTGGAAGGTAATATTTTTTAAGAAAATATTTATTGAGATATTTTTTTAAAGAAACTTTTTTTTTTAATATTTTCAAGCCCATACAACTATCACCCAAGTTACCCGTTACATAAATGTCATCATTAAATTTTGCTTTATTTCTAAATATTATATTTGAGGAAAAACCCACAGAAATTATTGTAAAGCTCAATTTATCCGAAAAGACAGTATCCCCACCTGAAATATGAATTCCAAATTTTTTTTGTTCTTGTTTTAATGATTGAGAAATCTTTTTTAAATTTGATTTTGTAAATGTTTTTTTATTTCCAGAGCCTGAAATGAAATAGTATTTAGGCTTAACACCTTTACAAATCAAATCGGAAATGGAAGATCTTAATATTTTTTTAATAACTAAATCAGGATTTTTAAAATCAAAAAAATGTGATTTATCGATATAAGTGTCTACGGAAATAACTAATTTTTTTGATCTATCAAAAAAAACATCATCATTCAAACTTAGTGAATTTTTATTATCTAAAGAAAGTTTTGAAAAATATTTTTTGATTATATCAAATTCATGCATTTGATGATCTTAACTTTTTTGCAGCATTATCTAATAACGCATTTAAGTATTTCGTTTGAGACTCATTTAAAAAGAGATTAGATGCGTCAAGATATTCTTTAATAATTATACTTATTGATACATTTGGTTTATATAAAATTTCATACGTTGCGGACTTTAAGATAACTTGAAATATCTTGTCCAATTTAAATAAATTGAAATTATCACCTAAATTTTTATCTAATTCATCTACAATAATTTCATTTCGTTCAATTGTGCCTAAAACAATATCCTTAATAAATTTTTTAAATCTATGTTTCGGGAAATCTATTTTGTCATCGTTATTAAACAAAACACCATATAATTTTTGTATAATAATAACTCTTGGGTTATTTTTTGGGCTATACTTTGTTCTCATTTTTGAGATAATACTGAAATAACAGCTTTTGCTGCCTCAGCTCCCTTTTTTTTTCTGGCCTTAGCTTGTTTCATATTTAAGCATGTAAGAATTCCATTTCCTATAGGTTTTTTTGAGTTTACAGATAAATCCATAAGAGCATTGGTAGTCGATTTGGATATAAAATCAAAATGTGGAGTTTGACCCTTGATAACACATCCAAGGGCAATAAAAGCATCAAATTTTTTTAAATGTTTTGAGATGGTTACAGGTATCTCAAACACTCCAGGAACTTTAATTATCATTATCTTAAAATTTCTTGGGAGATTTTTTTTTGCACTATTTAACAAACCCAAAGAAATATCTTTATAATAATTTGCTGTGACTATTAAAATTTTTTTCATCAAATTAATTCTTGTTTAGTTATTTTAATGTTATACCCCTCTAATCCAATAACTTTTTTTGGTGTTCTAGTAATTAATATCATCTTTTTGATTTTTAAATCTTTAATAATTTGAGCACCTATACCATAATTTCTTATAAGATTATCTTTACCTTTCTTTTTAAAACTTTTATTTCTAAAACTTTTAAGCGTTTGAGTGACTGAATTTAAGTTAGTATCTTTAATAAAGATTAGTACACAATTATTGTATTTCTTAAAATAGTTTATTGTTTTATCAAATGAATTGGGAAGTTTTTGACTTATAAGATAATTATAAACTACGTTTGATGAAATAACCCTAACACGTGGTACAATAGATCTTTTTAGAGATCCTTTTATGAGAGCAAAGTGTTCTGATCCATCTAAAAGATTCTCATAAATTTTGATCTTATATTTTTGATTTTTAACTTTAATGTCAGAGGATTTTTTTAATTTTACTAATTTTTCTTTTTTTAATCGATAAGAAATTAAATCCTCAATTTTACCAATCTTAAGTTTATGTTTTTGTGCAAAATTTAATAGAGCTTGACCTTTAGCCATTGTTCCATCTTCGTTCATTATTTCACAAATGACCGCTGAATTATTTTTTTTTGCTAATTTTGAAATATCCACAGAGGCTTCCGTATGACCTGCTCTAACAAGAACACCACCATCCTTTGCAATGATTGGAAACACATGGCCAGGCGATACTATATCTTTTTTATTAACATTTTTCTTTGAGGCTATTTTGATAGTTTTTGCTCTATCTTTTGCTGATATTCCGGTTGTGATACCTTTTTTAGCTTCTATTGAAATTGTAAATGCTGTCTGATTTCTTGATTGATTTACAGGTGACATTAAAGATAAATTTAATCTTTTAGCTTGAAGACTATCTAAGGCTAAACAAATAAGACCTCTTCCATATTTAGCCATAAAATTAATATTCTTTGCATTTGTATCCGAAGTTGACATAACTAAATCACCTTCATTTTCTCTTTTTTCATCATCAACTAAAATGTACATACCCCCTTTTTTTGCTACATTTATTATGCTTTCTATTGATGAATAATTATTTTTTTTCATAAAAATAGTTTCTAACGTATTTTGAAAGAATATCTATTTCTACGTTAACTAAATTACCTTTTTTAAGAGATGATAGATTTGTTAATTTATAAGTATGAGGAATTATCCAGATTTGAAAACCTTTTTTTGTCACTTTAGAAATTGTTAATGATATACCATTTATACTAATCGAAGCTTTTTCTATAATATTTTTTCTCTCTTTTTTATTAATTTCAAAATCAAATAGATAAGATTTATCAATATTTTTTACTGATAATATTTTTCCAATAGTATCAACATGTCCTTGACAAATATGCCCTGAAATTTTTTGACCATATTTAAGAGGAAGTTCTAGATTAATTCTATCATTAAACTTTATGTATCTAAATTTTGATCTTTTTATAGTTTCATTTGATAAATAAAATTCCATAATTCTTTTTTTTATTGAAATCAGAGTAAGACAAACTCCATCACAAGCTACAGAAACACCTATATCTTTTAAACCTAATTTAAGATTAGATTTTACAAAAATATTTATTCCTTTTGGTCTTTTAATTATTTTTGTTATCAAGCCTTTGTTAAAAATAATTCCATTAAACATTTTAATTTTTGTAAATAGTTAATTTATCGCTAGCTAATTCAGATTTTATCTTATGCTTATTATATTTGGTATTTAAAATGCTGAAAGAGGTAAAATTAACATGTTTTTTGTTTTTAGATAAATTTTTCGAACTTCTAAACATATAAAATTCATTAAATAATTTCTTTTGAAGGAAATTTTTTGTTAATATATCTCCACCTTCGACTAATAGATTTCTTATTTCCATTTTATATAGGTCTTTTAGAATTTTTTTTAGATCCAAATTTTTGTATTTATCTGTAGATCGTTTTATCAAAATAGCACCTCTTTTTTTTAATAGTTTTATTTTTGATTTATCGTTAGAATTATAGAAAATTATAGTATTTTCATTTTTTATAGATTTAGCTATATAACTTCTTAAATTTATTTCTAAATTTCTGTCTAAAATAATTCTTTTTGGGGAAAATTGACTAAAACCCTCCAACCTACAATTTAGTTTTGGATTATCTATATTTAGTGTTTTACTAGAAATCATTATACCATCACTTTTTAATCTTAAATAATGAGTCAATTTATCTGATGTTTTATCTGTAATTCTCTTTGATATTTCGCTGTAAATAATCTTATTCTTTGATACTGCAATTTTTCCAATTACATATGGTAGTTTCTTTTTTCTATTAAAAAAATAAGATCTGTATAAATTTTCTGCATCTTTTCTTAAAAGCCCCTTTTTAACTCTAATTTTGTTTTCTCTTAATATTGAATAACTTTTGCCTTTTACTTTTAAATCAATGTCATCCATTGAATAGCAAACTTCTCCGATTTTATTCTTTACAATATTTTTAGTACAAGGTGGAGTTTTTCCATAATGATTACATGGCTCTAAAGTAACATACATTTTTGAGTCTTTTAAATTTTCTGGACAATTTAAAATAGCGTTATGTTCAGCATGTGGTCTACCATTATAGCCTGTTTGTCCTATAGATATTATTCTGTTATTTTTTACAATTACACATCCAACCGAAGGATTGTTTCCTGTTAAACCTCTTCGTGCATTAGCCAAATTTAAAGCTAATTTCATAAAATTTTTATCTTGAGTTGAAAATTTATCTTTTTTTGTAGACATCTAGTTTGTCCACAAATTGTACAAAATCTTGTTCTTCCCTAAAATTTCTATAAACAGAAGCAAATCTAACATAAGCAACTGGATCAAGCTCTTTTAAACCCTCCATGACCATCGTTCCTATTGTATTACTTGAAATTTCATTTTGACCGAGTTCCTCAAGCGATCTAGAGATCCGACTTATAAATTTTTCAACAGTTTCAGAATCTAAAGGTCTTTTTTTAAGTGCAATGTAAATTGATTTTGCAAGTTTATCTCTATCAAAAGCAGATTTCCTTCCATTTTTTTTTACCACCATTAATTCTCTAAATTGAACTCTTTCAAAAGTAGTAAATCTCGCACCACACACGCACAATCTTCTTCTGCGTATAGCGGTGCCATCCTCTGTTGGACGTGAGTCTACAACTGAGGTCTCACCTTTCTTACATATTGAACAAATCATCTATTCAAATTTTTGTAGATTGGAAATGAAGAGCATAAATCTATTACTTCTTTCCTAACTTCTTCCTCTATTTGACTATTATCTTCTGGATTTTTAGACAATCCTTTTATTACTTTAGTTATTAATTCACCTACTTTTTCAAATTCCTTTAAGCCAAATCCTCTTGTTGTAGCAGCTTGTGAACCAAGTCTAATACCTGAAGTTATCATTGGTTTTTCTGTATCAAAAGGGATTCCATTTTTATTACAAGTAATATTGGCTCTACATAAACTCTCAGAGGCTATATTTCCTTTTACACCAAAAGGTCTCAAGTCAACTAACATTAAATGTGTATCTGTGCCACCTGAGTAAATTTTAAATCCATTATTTTTTAAAGTCTCCGCTAACATTTTAGCGTTTGCTAAAACATTCTTTATGTAAGTTTGGAACTCTGGTTTTAATGCTTCAAAAAAACCTGCAGCTTTTGCAGCGATGATGTGCATTAAAGGACCACCTTGATAACCAGGAAAAACAGCTGTATCGAATTTTTTTCCAAGATCTATATCATTCGATAAAATAATTCCACCACGTGCACTTCTAAATACTTTATGTGTTGTGGATGTTACTACATGTGCATAGTCACAAGGATTTGGATATCCTTTACCGGCTACTAAACCAGAAAAATGAGCCATATCTACCATAAGATATGCACCAACTTTATCAGCAATTTCTCTAAATCGTTTAAAATCAATTACTCTTGAATACGCACTACCACCAGCAATAATTAATTTTGGTTTATGTTCTAGAGCAAGTTTTTCAACATTATCATAATCGATTAATTCAGATTTTTTATCTACATCATAACTTATTGCATTAAACCATTTACCCGACATTGAAATTTTCAATCCATGAGTTATGTGACCTCCTGAATTTAAGCTCATACCCATAAAGGTGTCGTTTGGTTTTAGTAAAGCCAAAAATACAGCGCCATTTGCTTGAGCACCAGAATGAGGTTGAACATTTGCGTATTTACAATTGAAAAGTTTTTTTATTCTCTCAAGTGCTAGTTGTTCTGCTACATCAACATGTTCACAACCATTATAATATCTTTTACCTGGATATCCTTCTGCATATTTATTTGTTAAAACTGATCCTTGAGCTTCTAATACAGCTTGCGAAACTATATTTTCAGAAGCTATTAACTCAATGTGATTTTGTTGTCTAATTAACTCATCATTTATTGCCTTAAATAAATCTGGATCAGATTTTGAAAGACTTTTTTCAAAAAAATCTTGGTAAGAAGAATTTATATATTTTGATTCACTTGACATTTATTTCCTATATTTTTTTTACTCTTTTTTTATGTCTACCACCCTCAAATTTAGTATTAATGAAAGCTTCAATACATTTAAAGGCAGTATTTTTTTTTGTCAATCTAGATCCTAATGTTATAATATTCGCGTTGTTATGCAATCTAGATAATTTTGTGTTTTTTATTGAATAACACATAGCAGCTCGAATTTTTTTGTGTTTATTTGCAGCCATTGACATTCCCATACCTGAACCACAAACTAAAATACCCATATTTTTTGAGTTAACGCTGACCTTTTTACATAATTTATGAGCATAATCCGGGTAATTTACCGAGATCTTTGAATTATCAGTTCCAAGATCATGAAAATTGTATCTTTTAAGAAACTTTTTTTTAATTTGTTCTTTCAAATTATATCCAGCGTGATCTGAAGAAATAAATATTTTTTTCAAATTAGTTAAATTTGTAATCTAAAACGCATGCAACTAAATGGATTCTATTTTCCTCTCCTCCATTGAATGCATTGTGATATTTAGTATTATTAGTAATCCAAACAGATCCATCTGCAGGCATATGTTTTGCAATATTATCAATAACCATTATAGAGCCTGGGTTAGTAATTATCGGAATATGTAGTCTAGGCTCTGGATCTCTGTGCCAACTTAAAGTTGATCTTGGCTCCTTTAATAAAATTCTTACACGTCCTAATTTATACTTTGAGGAAAGTACATCAAACACTTCTTTGAAATAAGTATGTTTGTAATCTTCAATAAATTCAGAATAAGCAGATTCATCAATCATTTGATCTCTCATAGATTCTTTTCCAGAAGAATCTGGTTTAGTCCAGAACACTCCTCTTGCCTTATTACCTTTAATTGAGTCTGGATCACCTGGTATTTGCGTTAATGAAATGGCACTAAAATTTGAAACACCATTAACTCCTGAAAAACCCTTAATGGTTAATAATTCTTTATAAGCATTTTGAAGTTTGCTTACATCAAACTTAATATCCTGTTTTTGAAAATCGTTAAAATTTAAATTCATTTGTAATTTATTGTCTCCTGATATTGTTTAATATCTTTTTTAAGATATATTTGTATATAACATTTGTCGCATATTTTAAATAGATTTAAACATGATTACAGGAAAATTCCCAGCATTGAGACTTAGACGCAATAGAAAAACTGATTGGTCAAGAAGGTTAATTGAAGAAAATAATCTTACACCTAATGATTTTATTTTACCCATTTTTCTAATTGATGGAAAAAATAAAAAACAATCTATTAAATCAATGCCCGGTGTTTACAGGTACACAATTGATAAATTAGATAATATAGTAGATAGAGCAATTAAAAAAGGCATACCTATGATTGCATTGTTTCCATACACTGAAAAAAGAAAAAAAAATGACTTAGGCACCGAGGCTCTTAACGAAAATAATCTGGTTTGTAAGGCACTACAGAGAATAAAGAATAAATATAAAAATGAGATTGGAATAATGTGCGATGTTGCATTAGATCCATATACCTCACATGGTCATGACGGACTCTTAAAAAACAAATATGTGTTAAATGATGAAACCATAAAAATTTTATTAGATCAATCTTTGTTGCAGGCACAAATGGGTTGTGATGTTTTAGCACCATCTGACATGATGGATGGTCGAATTGGTGAAATTAGAAAATATCTAGACAAACATAATTTTAAAATGACACAAATACTTTCTTATGCTGTTAAATATGCGTCAAGTTTTTATGGCCCTTTTAGAGATGCAGTTGGTTCAAAAAACTTATTAAAAGGAAATAAAAAAAATTATCAAATGGACTATAGAAATAGTGATGAAGCCATAAGAGAGGTTGCTTTGGATATAAAAGAAGGAGCTGATATGGTCATGGTTAAACCTGGACTACCATATCTTGATATAATTAAAAAAGTTAAAGAAAAATTTAAGATACCAGTTATGGCATATCAAGTCTCAGGTGAATACTCTTTATTAGAAAATGGAATTAAAAATGATTTAATAGATCGAAATATTATTTTAGAAAGTCTTATTTCTTTTAAAAGAGCTGGAGCAAATGCAATTGTTAGCTATTACGCTGATAGATTAGACCAAATTATCAAATAATTATTTTAAAGTATTAATAAATTGTAACCTGCTGATAGGTTGGTTTAAGTTATTTGGCTTTAAAATTGACTTTTCAAGATAATCACTCAACAATTTAAGTCCTGTCAGTAAAGATCCTATATCCTCAGTTGAGTTATTTTTTTCTATTAAAAAATTAGGTATAATTCTTTTTTCTGTTGATGACTTCGATATATATTGTTTTTGATCACCAATAATTTTTTCACTAACCAAATTCTCAAAATTTAGGTCATAACCTAAAGATTTAAATAATTCCAACTCCCAAAAGATATAATTCTTTATCCAGTCTTTAGAGTTTAATAGAATATAAAATTCTTCTAATAAGGAAAATATCTTTGCATTTTTTTGTGACTCAGCTGTAAGTAATTTGACCAAATTCATAGCTGAAGTAATACAAGTTAATTTTTGATGGTTATCAAAATATAATGGAGATAAAGCTTCTTGAATCTCTACTTTAAAATAACCCATGCTATTTTCATTTTTCGAATTATAGTTTACATATAATTTATTTCCTATTTGAAGATAGTTCTTAATTTTTTTTGAAGTTCCACCAAAAATAATACCGCTTACTTTACCAAAATTTTTAGTGTAAATTTCAGATATTAATGAATTTTCATTATATCTATTTTTATTTAATAAAAATCCAATATCGTCCCAAATCATAATTTACCCTGATTTTGTAAACATTTAACAGCAGCATTTTGTTCGGCATCTTTTTTTGAACTTCCTTCTGCTAAAAAAAATTTAGTATCAATTAATTTTACACCAACCTTAAAAAGGGGTTTATGTCTTGGTCCAGTATTTGAAATGAGTTTATAAATAGGTAATTTCTTAAATTTCTTTAAAGAGAATTCTTGTAATTTTGTTTTTGCATCTATTTGAGTAACAACACTATCTTTAATATTTTCTGACCATAATTCTAAAATAATTTTTTCTACAGAATTAAAACCTCTATCTAGATAAATAGATCCTATTAAAGCTTCACAACAATCAGAAACAACTTTATCTTCTACTATATTTTTCTTTTTTTTAATGTCTAAAGTTAAAATATATTTATCAAGGTTAATTTTTTTTGCAATTTGTAAACAGGTTTTCTTATTTACCAACGATGCAAACTTTTTATCTAATATACCTTCTTTTTCATTGGGGTAAATTTCTAAAAGTTTTTTTGCAATTACTAATCCTAAGACACGATCTCCTAAAAATTCTAATTTTTCATTATTTATTTCTTTGTTATAGCTTTTATGAGTTAATGATCTAACTAACAAATCTTTGTCTTTGAAATTGATCCTAATTTTTTTTTCTAAAGTTTGATAATTAATTTTCATTATTTGATCTTTTGAAAGAATCTATCAAATCTGATTGATTTGTTCCATTTCCAAAATGAAAAAATACTTCCAATAGATCTATCTGAGGAGAAGAAAATAAATTGTGCCTTTCCTACAAGATTATCTTTATGCACATATCCTACGCTTGATAAATATCTACTATCTTTAGAGCAATCTCTATTATCTCCCAAATAAAAGTAGTGATCCTTTGGAACTATAAACTTATCAGAATTTTTAAAAGCATAATCTTTTAAGTAAACAGTTTTATGTTTTCTTCCATTAGGTAAAATTTCCTCAAAAGTAAATACATCAATGCTTCTATTTCCACAAAATATTTTATCATTTTTTGAGATTCTGGATTTTAAAACCTCTGAGTTATTTATATACAAATTTGAATTAATAAATTGTACTTGATCTCCGGGCAAACCAATTAATCGTTTTATATAATCAGTTCTATTATCCGCAGGAGTTTTGAATACAACGACATCTCCCCTTTTTGGCTCACTAAACATTAACCTTCCTGTAAAAATAGGCGGACTAAATGGAAATGAATGTTTGCTATAACCATATGAATACTTAGTTACAAATAATCTGTCTCCAACTAACAGATTAGGCTCCATTGAAGAAGATGGTATATAAAATGGTTGTAGAAATATCGATCTAATAAAAATAGCAATAATTAATGCATAAAATAAAGTTTTTATATTTTCTTTAAAAAAATTTTTATCTAACATTATCTTTTAACCAAAATTGTAAATGCTATTGAATGATCTTTTTCATCAGATAGTGAAAGAAACAAATCATATTCTTTAATTTTGAACTTTTTCTTTATAATTTTATCAATTTTTTTTGATTTATAGAAAAAAGGTTTACCCCTTTTGTCATTAAAAATTTCAATATCTTTAAAACTCAAATTATTTCTTATGCCGGTACCAAATGATTTTGATAAAGCTTCTTTTGCTGCAAATCTTTTAGCATAAAAGTTTACTCTATTTACTTTATTTTTAGAAAATTTAATTTCATTAGGTCCAAAAGTTCTTCTTATAAAATTTTGGTTTTCAATTAATGGCTGAATTCTTCTATTATTTACTATATCAACTCCAATTCCTAATATTTTCATTTTTTGTTATTTAATAATCTTTTTAAATTTTTTTATTACTTTGGATAAACCAAAAAAGACTGACTCACCGATTAAATAGTGTCCTATATTAAATTCTTCTATTTCTTTAAATTTAGCTAATAGTTCAGTTGTTTTATAATCAAGTCCATGACCAGCATGAACTTCTAAACCAATTTTCTTTGCAATAATTGAACATTTTTTAATTCTATTTAGCTCTTTAGAATAATCCTTCCTCAATTTAACTAATCTAGAAAGTCTACCTGTATGAATTTCAACACAATCAGATCCTAATTTATATGAGGTCTTGATATCATCAATTGATGGATTTATAAATAAACTTGTTCTAATTTTTTTCTTTTTGAATTTCAAAATTATATTTTTAATTATATCTTTATTTTTATCTAAGTCTAAACCGCCCTCTGTTGTGACTTCTTTTCTATTTTCTGGCACTAAACAAATATAATTTGGTTTTATTTTTAATGCTGTACTTATCATTTTTAGGTTAGTTGAGATTTCTAAATTAACTAAAATCTTTTTTAAAGAACAAATCTTTTTTGCATCATTATCTTTTATATGTCTTCTATCTTCACGAAGATGAATTGTTATTGAGTCAGCACCTGCTTTCTTAACAAATTTAGCAGCAAGTATCGGATCTGGATGTAGTTCACCTCTAGCATTTCTTAGGGTTGCTATGTGATCAATATTTACTCCAAGACGTCTCACTTCGTATATCTACTTCCTGGTGTCGAAATTGGAATTAATTTCAACTCGTTGGGAATTTTGTTCTTTTTATAAGTTGGAACGGAAATTTTAAGGTGCGAAACTATATCTTTTTTAATTTTTAAATTGTTTTTTGATGACCTATCAATAATTGTTGCAAAACCCATTAATTTTGCTTTTGAATTTTTTATCAATTTTACACATTCCATGCTTGATTTGCCTGTGGTTATAACATCTTCGATTATTAATACTTTTGATCCTTTTTTAATTTGAAAACCTCTTCTTAATTTAAATTTTCCTTTTACTCTTTCACAGAAAATAGTTTCTTTTTTAAGTAGTCTTCCAATTTCATAACCGATTACTATACCACCCATTGCTGGTGATAAAATCATATCGAAGTTTTTAAATTTTTTCTTAATTTTGCTAGCTAAAGATTTACATATTTTTTCTGCTTTATGCGGAAAACTTAATAGTTTTGCGCATTGAATATATTTTGAAGAGTGTAATCCAGAAGATAAAACAAAATGTCCCTCTAATAACGCATTAGTTTTTCTTAAAATATCTAAGGATTTTTTGTGTGAAAGCATTTCTTTTATCTTCGTGTCTAATTATCTTAAATTTTATACCTTTTTGTTTTAGCTCTGCAATAAAATTAGTAAAATTTTTTAAATCCCTTATGATTAATTGAAATTTAAAATTTATATAGTTGGGGTTTTTGCCTGCCATCACAAGGTTTGAAATATTCAGTTTATGTTCTCCGATTAATGAACTAACGTTACCTAGTTGACCGGGTTTATCTGGTAAAGATATCCATAAAGTAGTATTGTACTTTTTTACCCTTTCCTCTTTTCTTTCTCCCTTTTCATGCCAATAACGTCTTATAGCTGCCCTTGCTTTTCCTGTTTTTGTTATTGGGATCCAATGCAATGATGGTGAATGATTTTTAGAGGTAATAATCTTAACTCTATCTCCATTTCTTAAAATAGTTTGGAGTTCACTTTTATTACCATTAATTTCACATCCGATTGCAGTATCTCCTATTTTAGTATGTACAGCATATGCAAAATCAATTGGCGTAGCATCTTTTGGTAATTTAATAACCGATCCTTTTGGTGTGAAGCAAAAAACATTTTCTTGGAACATTTGTAGTTTTGTATATTCATATGAATGTTCTGGATTTTCATTTTTTTCAATGATTTCTACTAAATCTTTTAACCAGTCATATTCTTTCCAAGTTAAAGAATTAAATTTTTCAGATGATTTATATTGCCAGTGTGAAGCAATACCCCTTTCAGCAAAATCATGCATTTCTGTTGTTCTAATTTGAATTTCTATGGGTTTTTTATTAGATCCAATAACTGCTGTATGAATTGATTTATAACCATTAATTTTTGGTGAAGAGATATAATCTTTAAATTTGCCAGGTATACAATTGTATTCTTTATGTATTATTCCTAAAGTTTTGTAACAATCATCAATATTTTTTAAAATTATTCTAAATCCAATAATATCAGTTATTTGTTCTAGAGAAACTCGCTTCTTTTGAACTTTTCTCCAAATTGAAAAAGGTGTTTTGCCCCTCCCATAAATTTTAGATTGTATATTATTATCATTTAACAAAGTGTTTATTTCATTAGAAAGAGACTCGAAAATATCTTTTTTGTCAGATTTGATTTCATCTAATCTATTTTGAATTAATGTTCTTGCATCTGTATTCAAAACTTCAAAAGATAAATCTTCTAGCTCATCACGAATTCTATGCATTCCCATTCTATCAGCCAATGGTGCATAAATTTCCATTGTCTCTTGTGCAATTCTTTTTCTTTTATCTTCTTTTGTAATAGCTTTTATCGTTCTCATATTATGTAAACGATCAGCAATTTTAACTAACAAGACTCTTATATCTTTTGAGGTAGCTAAAATAAGTTTTCTAAAGTTTTCTGCTTTTGAACTTGTGGTTGCGGTGTTTTCAAAAACTGAAATTTTTGTGACACCATCAACTAAATCTGCAACCTCTTCACCAAATTCTCCTTTAATGGTTTCGTAAGTAGCATAGGTGTCTTCGATTGTGTCATGTAATAAACCAGTTGTAATAGTAGCGCTATCTAATTTAAGATCTGTTAGGATATTTGCAACTTCTATTGGATGCACCGAATATGGGTCACCTGAAGCTCTCTTTTGGTTACTATGCGCTTTAACAGCAAAATCATAAGCTTTATTTAGTTTTTCAGGATTTAAAAATTTGTTATAAATTTTTACTTTATTTATTAAATCTTCAGAATTAAGCATTCAAACACTATATCACTAAATTAAATTTGTTTAATAGACCTAATGTCTTTATTTTTTAATGATAATAATAGTTTTTTTATAGAACGTTTTGAGACTGGATGTTTCCAAGTTTTATCTATCTCAAATAATGGAAAAAGGACAAAATTTCTTTCATGCATTCTTGAATGAGGTAGATTTAATTCGCCTTTTAATTTTTTTCTATTAAAATCAATTATATCGATATCGCACTCTCTAGGAGCATTTCGAAGTCTTTTCTTTCGTCCCAGGCTTGTTTCAATAGTTTTACAAACACTCATTAATTCAAAAGGTGATAATTTAGTTAAAACCTTAATTACAATATTATAAAATTTAGGATTGTTATTATCAGGCCAAGACAAACTCTCATAATAGCTTGATGATTTTACTATTATAATATCATTAAGAATTAATTTTGATTTAGCTAATTCAATATTATTGATTTTATTTCCTAGATTAGAACCTATACCTAAATAGACAGGACTAACTTGATTTTCTAATAAATCTTGCTCTATCACGATTCCAATCTCTTTGTTTTTTTACTGCTCTTTTATCAAATTGTTTCTTACCTTTGGCTACAGCTAACTCTAATTTTGCTTTTCCTTTTTTAAAATACATTTTTGTAGGTACTATTGTAAGACCATCTCTTTGTATTTTGCCAATTAGTTTATTGATTTCTCTTTTATTTAATAACAATTTTCTTTCATCGAGTGGATTATGGTTTGAATAACTAGCTTGCTTATAAGATGCAATATGTGAATTTATCAAGACTATTTCACCTTTTTTTTCTATTGCATAAGAATCTGCTATGTTTACTTTACCATTACGAATTGATTTTATTTCAGAACCTTTTAAGACGATACCTGCTTCAAACAAATCCTCAAAAAAATAATTGAAACTAGCTTTTTTATTAAGACAAATTATTTTTAAACCACTATTGGTTTTTTTTTTCATTAAACTAGTTTTGCGGAATGAAGTGCTTTTTTGACAATATCCTTAGTTTCAGCTGTCACTTTTACAAGAGGTAGTCTTACATCATCATCACAAAGATTTAACAATTTTGCTGCATATTTTACTGGGCTCGGGTTGCTTTCAACAAACATCGCATGATGAAGTGGTTGTAAAATCTTATCAAGTTTTTTTGCCTCTTCCATTTCATTATCATTTTTAGATTTCGATAATTTTTGAAAATCAGAACAAAGTTTTGGAGCTATATTTGCAGTAACACTTATTGCTCCTACTCCCCCTCTTTTATTAAATTCTAAAGCATTATCATCATTACCCGTTAATTGGATGAACTCTTTTCCCATTTTGTTTAAAGATTGATCTACTCTATCTAAATCTCCAGTAGCATCTTTAACACCAATTATGTTTTTTAATTCGAACAATCGAGCCATTGTGTCAACTGACATGTCAATAACAGATCTACCAGGTATATTGTAAATCAATATTGGAATTCCACATTTATCATTTATTGCTTTGTAATGTTGATACAAGCCTTCTTGTGTTGGTTTATTATAATATGGAGTAACAATGAGAGCACCGTTTGCGCCAATTTTTTCTGCATGAGTTGTAAGTGAAATGGCCTCCTCAGTAGAGTTCGATCCTGTACCTGCAAAAACTGGTAATTTTCCATTACTTTCTTTTACACATAACTCAATCACCCTTTCATGTTCATCATGACTTAAAGTTGGTGACTCACCAGTTGTTCCTGCTGGAACTAATCCATTTGTCCCATTTTGGATATGAAAATGAATTAAATTAATATATGCCTCATCATCAAGTTTATCATTTTTAAACGGGGTGACTAAAGCAACATTTGATCCTTTAAACATAAATACTTATAACATACATTGAAGATTCATATAGTAAAAGATTATGATTAAAAAAATCTTATTTTGGATAGTATTGATTAATTTATTCGGTTTACTCACTGTAGCTCAATCTGACATAATCCCATTAAAAAAACCAATGCAATCTGAAGAGCTAACCCAAAAAAAATTATTAATAGATGTGCTAAAACCTTTGCCTAAACCAATAGCAAAAATAGCAAACGAAGAGATAGAAAAAAAAGTTAAATCTAAAGCTGAAAAGAAGATAAGTGGTCTAATTCTTCCTAAAAAAAAACCTTTTATCGCTGGGACAAAAAAAACAACAGAGATAAAAATATCAAAATATTATCGTAAAAAAGATTTTGCATTAGCGAAAAAAGCAATTTCTGAAATGAAAAAAGCTAGATGGACAGATGCAATAAAAACAGCCAAAAGAGCTAAAGATAAATCTATATATGATTTTATTCAATGGAGACATTTGCTTACAAAAGGAAATCAGGCTTCTTATTATGATTACAAAACCTTTATAGACACAAATGAGGATTATCCTAGAATAGGACGAATAAAATATTTAGCTGAGCATAAACTTTCTACAGACAAAGTTAGTCCAAAAAAAATTATAGACTGGTTTGGACCTGCAGAACCTTTGAGTGGTTTCGGTAAAATGATATTAGGTGAAAGTCTTATTCTTAATGGTAATAAAGAAAAAGGAATAGGATTCATTAAAGAAGGCTGGATATCAGCTGAATTATCTAAAACAGATTTAAGATTTTATCGCAAAAAATTTAGGAAATACCTCAATGCAGATGATTATATTAAGCGTGCAGAATATCTTGCCTGGAATAACAAATACTGGGATTTAAAACGATTGTTAAGATATTTACCCAAAGATTATGAGCTATTATATACAGCTAGACAACTATTAATGAGTAAATCTTATGGTGTCGATAATGCTATTTCTAGAGTTCCCCCTAATCTTAAAAATGATGCTGGTTTAAATTATGATAGATTAAAATGGAGAAGAAAAAGAGGAAGAGTTGATAGTTCTGTAGAAATTCTTTTAAAGATAAAAAACACAAAAAATTATTTGGTACGTCCAGATAAATGGTGGATAGAAAGAGAAATAATTTCTAGATCATTAATATATAAAAAAAAATATGAATTAGCTTATAAAATTGCTAGTAACCATGGAATGACTGAAGGAGCTGAATTTGCTGCAGCTGAGTGGATGAGTGGTTGGATAGCCTTAAGTTTTTTAGATGATCCTGTATTAGCCAAAGAACATTTTGAAAATTTTTATAACAACGTAGGATATCCTATTAGCACAGCTAGAGGTGCTTATTGGCTTGGTAAAACTTATAAAAAGCTGGGTGATAAAGATTTATCTTACAAATGGTTTAAAGAAGCAACAAATTATTTAACTACTTATTACGGTCAATTAGCATTTATGGAAATAAGCCCAAATGAAAAATTTGAACTGTCAAAAGATATGATTATCCAAAAGGAATATCGCAATTATTTTTTTAAGAAAGACCTAGTTAAATTAATTTATTTATTAGATGAATTAGATGAAGATAAATATACTAAACATATATTAAGACATTTAGCTAATGATGATGTTAGTAGTGGAAGTGAAGTCTTGGCTGCTGAACTTGCAACAAATATAGAACGTTTTGATTTTGCAATTCAAATTTCTAAAATAGCTTCATATGAAAAAAGATTTCATAATAAATACAACTACCCAATTATAAGTACACCAAAATATATTAACGGAAGAAAAATTCCTGATAACGCTTTTATTCTCTCAATCATAAGACAAGAAAGTGAATTTGATTTAAGTGCAAATAGTCATGCTGGTGCCAAAGGTTTAATGCAACTCATGCCTTACACAGCTAAACTAGTTGCCAAACAGGCAAAACTTCCCTACTCAAAATCTCGACTAACTACTGATGCTGAATATAATATTAATTTGGGATCTCATTATATTGCTGGGCTCATACTTGAATATGATGGCGCTTATCCTTTTGCTGTAGCCGCTTACAATGCTGGGCCAAAAAGAGTACGATACTGGAAAAAAATAAACAAAAATCCGCAAAAAAATCAAATTGATTATATCGATTGGATTGAGTTAATTAAATTTAAAGAAACTAGAAATTACGTCCAAAGAGTTTTGGAAAATTATAATGTTTACAGGTATGTGCTTGAGCAAAGACCTATTGGAATGAAGGATTTTTTTAAGAACAATCCCTTATTTTAAAGATGGCGGAAGAGGAGGGATTCGAACCCTCGGTACAAGTTTCCTCGCACGGTCATTTAGCAAACGACTGGTTTAAGCCTCTCACCCACTCTTCCAAGAAATTTGTCGCTTTTGATTGTATTGAATAATCGATATTAATAAAGTAATTATTCAATAATTATGAAAAATAAGTATTCAATATTCTCATTAATAAAGAATGCTTTTTCTTATCACGAAAATTGGGAAAAAGCCTGGAAAGATCCTGCACCAAAAAAAGAATATGAAGCGGTAATCATTGGTGGTGGTGGTCATGGTTTAGCATCAGCTTATTATTTAGCAAAAAAACATAACATGAAAAATATTGCTGTTGTTGAAAAAGGATGGATTGGTGGAGGAAATACTGGAAGAAATACTACTATAATTAGATCAAATTATTTATGGGATGCTAGTGCTGGTCTTTATGATCATGCTCTTAAAATATGGGAAGGTCTTTCACAAGAGTTAAATTATAATGTGATGTTTAGTCAAAGAGGGGTAATGAATCTAGCCCATAATCTTCAAGATGTTAGAGACCTAAAAAGAAGAACACATGCAAACAGACTAAATGGCATTGATGCTGTTTATCTTAATACTGAAGAAGTTAAAAAATTCTGTCCAATAATTAATACCTCTCCCAATATAAGATATCCGGTTTTAGGTGGAACACTACAAAGAAGAGCTGGAACTGCTAGACATGATGCAGTTGCGTGGGGATATGCTAGAGGTGCTGATGAAATGGGTGTTGATATAATTCAAAATTGTGAAGTAAAAGGAATTAAAAGAAATGGTGATTGTGTTGAAGGTATTGAAACAACAAAAGGTTTTATTAAAACAAAAAAAATAGGTGTAGTTGCGGCAGGACACTCAAGTGTGATTGCAAATATGGCTGGTTTGAAATTACCTTTGGAAAGCAAACCACTTCAAGCATTAGTATCTGAACCGGTTAAACCAATTATAGATACAGTTGTAATGTCTAACGCTGTTCATGCATACGTAAGTCAATCCGATAAAGGTGAGTTAGTTATTGGAGCAGGAACTGATGATTACGTGTCTTACTCACAAAAAGGAAGTCATGATATTGTGGAAGGAACTTTAAATGCAATTTTAGAATTATATCCAATATTTAGTAGAATGAGAATGCTTCGTCAGTGGGGTGGCATAGTAGATATATGCCCTGATGCAAGCCCGATTATAAGTAAAACATCAATTAAAGGTTTATACTTTAATTGTGGTTGGGGAACAGGAGGTTTCAAAGCAACACCAGGTTCTGGAGATTTGTTTGCTCACACAATTGCAAATGATGAACCTCATAAATTAAATGCTGCCTTTAATATAAATAGATTTGTCAGTGGTGATCTAGTTGATGAACATGGTGCAGCTGCAGTTGCACACTAATGTTTTTAATTAATTGTCCTTTTTGCGGTGAGAGAGAACAAAGCGAATTTAAAGCAGGTGGTGAAGCTCACATAGTAAGACCAAAACAACCTACAGAACTAAGTGATGATGAATGGGCAGAATATTTATTCATGAGAAAAAATATAAAAGGAGTTCAGTTTGAAAGATGGAATCATATTCATGGTTGTAGAAAATGGTTCAATATGGCTAGAGATACTTCAAACGACCAAATAAAAGCTGTATACAAAATGGGTGAGAAACCACCAGTAAAATAAAATGTCTAATAATTTAAGATTTAAAACAAGCAAATTCATTGATGAAACTTATCGAGTTTCTTTTAAGTTTAACAACAAAACATATTTTGGTTTTAAAGGTGATACTCTAGCATCAGCTTTATTGGCTAATGGCATTCATCTTGTAGGAAGAAGTTTCAAATATCATAGACCTCGAGGAATTATGACATCAGGTTCAGAAGAACCTAATGCAATAATTCAATTACATGATAACTCCTCAAGAACTGAACCCAATGTAAGAGCCACTGAGGTTGAAATTTATGAGGGATTAGTTGCATCTAGTCAAAATTGCTGGCCTAGCGTTAATTTTGATATTGGTGGAATTAACAATCTATTATCACCTATTCTACCCGCTGGATTTTACTATAAAACTTTTATGTGGCCTGCAAGTTTCTGGGAGAAGTATGAATACTTTATAAGAAAATCTGCAGGTTTAGGTAAATCACCGAAAGTTGTTGATCCAGACATATATGAACATAATTATATTCATTGTGATGTTTTGGTAATAGGAGCTGGTATATCAGGAATTATGGCAGCCAAAATGGCAGCAAAAAATGGTTTTAAAACTCTTCTAGTTGATGAAAAATCTTACTTAGGTGGATCATCTATTTATGATAACTCAGAGTTTTCAAAAATTAACAATCAATTAACAAGTTCGTGGTTAGAAAAAGAGATCAATGAAATATCAAAACTAGAAAATTTAGAAATTAAAATAAGAACTAGTGTTGCGGCGTATCATGGATACAACTTTTTATTAGCTCGTGAAAGTCTTACTGACCATTTACCAATTAATCAAAGAGATAATAAAGTAAGGCATAGATTATTAAAAATTAGAGCTAAAAAAGTTATTACAGCTACTGGCTCAATAGAAAGACCATTAATATTCGATAATAATGATCGACCAGGTATACTATTGTCTTCAGCAATTAAGAAATACATCGATCTATATGGCGTAGCTTGTGGTGAAAATAATGTTCTTTTTACCAATAACGATACTGCATACGAAACTGCCATGAGCTTAATTCAAAGAGGAATTAGGATAAATGCAATAATTGATAATAGAGAACAAGTTGACTCTAAGATTTGTTACGAGGTTGAGAAAAATAATATAAAAATTTATAAAGGTTTTTCTGTTGTTGATACTTACGGATATAGAAGAATTAACAAAATATCTATTATGAAACTTTCAAAAGATGGTCAAACAGTTATTGGGGACAAAACTAAATTAACTTGTGATTGTTTAGGTCTATCTGGTGGTTGGACCCCAGCAGTACATTTGTTTACACAATCTGGAGGCAAATTAAAATTTAGAGAAGAAGACCAAGTATTCATTCCTGACGTTTATCCCTCAGATCAAATAAGTATTGGATCTTGCAATGGAGACTTTGGTTTAAATGAAATAATAAAAAATACTTTATCTTCACTGAAGAAATTTCTTAATATAGATAATTCTGAATACAAAACTCTTGAAATTATCTCAGGTTTAAATCAATCAAAGAGAAATATTTGGCTATTACCATCTGACAAAACAATAGGAAAAACTAAATCTTTTGTTGATTATCAAAATGATGCAACTTCAAAAGATATTAAATTAGCTCTAAGAGAAGGATTTAGATCTATAGAACATGTAAAAAGATACACCACTACAGGTATGGGAACTGATCAAGGTAAACTTGGTAATATGCATGCTTTAGGAATCATTTCAGAAACAGCCGGAACCAAAATGGGCGAGCATGGCACTACCACTTTTAGACCTCCTTATACACCTCTTACTTTTGGAACTATTGTTGGAAGAAATGTAGGTGAATTTTTTGATGTATTCAGACGTACTCCGATACATGATTGGCATGTTAAAAATAGTGCTGAGTTTGAAAACGTTGGTCAGTGGAAAAGAGCTTGGTACTATCCCAAAGAAAATGAAAACATGTATCAAGCAGTACAAAGAGAAAGTAAAGCCGCCAGAGACTCAGCGGGTATTCTAGATGCATCTACATTGGGAAAAATTGATATTCAAGGCACTGACGCTTCAGAATTTTTAAATCGTGTTTATACTAATGCTTGGTCAAAGCTTGCTGTTGGTAAATGTCGTTACGGTTTAATGTTAAATGAGGATGGTATGGTTTATGATGATGGAGTAACAACTAGACTAGGTGAAAATCACTATATAATGACTACTACTACTGGTGGAGCAGCTAATGTATTAGGAAAACTTGAAGATTATCTTCAAACAGAATGGCCTGAGTTAGATGTCTATCTATCATCTGTGACTGATCATTATGCTACAATAAGTGTTTGCGGTCCTAATAGTAAAAAAATTGTCTCAAAAGTTATTCCTGATTTAGATTATTCTGACGAAAAGTTTCCACATATGTCTTTTAAAAATGCAAAAATTGGAAATATTAAATGTAGAGTAATGAGGATTAGTTTTACTGGAGAACAAAGTTATGAAATTAATATTCAAGCAAATTTTGGAAAATCTGTTTGGGAAAAATGTATGGACGCTGGTAAAGATTTCAATATTACACCTTATGGAACTGAAACCATGCACTTATTAAGAGCAGAGAAAGGTTTTATAATAGTTGGTCAAGATACAGATGCAACACTGACACCAATTGATTTACAAATGGACTGGATAGTAAGTAAAAAAAAATACGATTTTATTGGAAAAAGATCATTATATAGATCTGATACAATTAGAGAAGATAGAAAACAATTGGTTGGTTTATTGACAGAAAATCCAGAGGAAGTTTTAGAGGAAGGTGCGCAAATAGTTTCTGATGTAAAAAAGTCACCTATTGAAATGCTTGGACATGTAACCTCAAGTTATTACAGTCCAAATTTAAAAAAATCCATTGCATTGGGTGTTGTTAAAAGTGGGAAAAATTTGCTTGGGCAAAAATTAATTATACCAATGGAAAATAAAAACATAAATGTAATCGTAGCTGATCCTGTTTTTTTTGATAAAGAGGGAAAAAGATTAAATGCTTAATTATAACCATACAATAAAAGAGGAAAAATCATATCAAGGTTTGCAATTGAGTGAAATGAAGCCTGTCATGAAATTGATAGTAAGGGGTAAAAAAAGAGAATTTTTATCAGCTATTGGTAAATCTTTAAATATGGTTTTACCCACAAAAGCAAATACTTCTACACAAAGTGAAAAATTGACTGCCTTATGGTTGAGTCCTGATGAATGGATGATTTTTTCAAATGGTGTTGTTAAAGAAAATATAAACTCGTATGACACCGAAACGATTTTAAATAAAAACATATCTAAATTAGATTTAGGAGCTGTAGTGGACGTAACAGATCAATTTGTAAGGATTAATCTTAAAGGAGATAAAATATATAACCTCTTTCAAACAGGCTCTCCTTTTAATTTTAATGATTTTAAAAATAAAATTGGCTCTGTAACCCAAACAATTCTAGCAAAAATAGATGTGATTATTCACAATCAAAATAAAAATGAGGTGAATTTGTTTGTTAGACGCTCATTTTCTGAACATTTATTTGCATGGATGAATGATAGTGCGTCAAGATTATAGTCACATTTAGATCTATAATAAGTTAATAAATACCATGAAAAAATTATTTTTAATAGCAATACTTGCTCTTTTACCCTTTTCACTTAATGCGGAGTCTAATTTAGATAAAATTTTATCCTCTGGAACACTAAAAGTCGGCACTACTGGAGATTGGGATCCTATGTCAATTAAAGACCCTGCAACTAATAAATATAAGGGTTTTGATATTGATGTAATGAAACAACTGGCAAAAGATATGGGTGTAAAAGTTGAGTTTGTGCCTGCAGAGTGGAAAACAATCGTTTCAGGAATAACATCTGAGAGATATGACATTTCTACTAGTGTTACAAAGACACCGAAGAGAGCTGAAGTAGCTGGTTTTACTGATACATATTATAAATATGCAACTGTTCCACTTGTACTCAAAAAAAATTTAAAAAAGTTTTCAACTTGGGACTCACTTAATAAATCAAATGTAACAATTGCAACTACTCTTGGTACTTCTCAAGAGGAAAAGGCAAAAGAATTTTTTCCAAAATCAAAATTAAACTCTGTAGAGGCGCCAGCAAGAGACTTTCAAGAAGTTTTAGCAGGTAGAGCTGATGGTAACATCACAAGTTCAACAGAGGCAAATAAATTGGTTATTAAATATCCTCAGTTAGCAATCGTTCCTGATGGTGGAAAAAATCCAGCATTTTTAGCAATGATGGTGCCAAAAGGTGATACTAAGTGGAACGATTATGTAAATAAATGGATACAGGATAAAAAATCCTCAGGTTTCTTCACTAAGTTATTAGCTAAATATAATCTTAAAAGCTTATAAAAAAATTAGTAATTAATTTTTTATTCTTTATAAGTTAAGAGTGAAAAATCTTTTTTTATTAATTCTATTTTTTCCATTAACTTCATGCGGTAAAAGTGAACTAAACTGGCTAATCTTATCACCAAATAACATCGAAGGATTAACTAATCTAAAATTTTTGTTAAGTGGTTTAACAACTACAATATTTATTAGTATAATTTCGATTTTTATCTCAATAATTATTGGTCTATTAGTTGCAATTCCATCGTTAGCTAAAAATAAATTCTTAACCTACCTTAATATTGGTTATGTTGAAATTGTAAGAGCAGTACCTTTACTAGTTTTGATTTTGTGGATCTATTATGGTCTTCCAATCATGACGGGTATAAGTTTTAGTCCATTCGTTTCTGGTATCATAGCTCTGTCAATTAGCGAAAGTGCTTTCCAGGCAGAAATATTTAGAGCAGGAATTAATTCAATAAAAAAATCTCAATGGGAAGCTGGAAGTTCTTTAGGATTAGGTTTTTTAAGAAAATTAAGATTAGTTATTCTGCCTCAAGCAATAAAAAATATTTTACCAGCTATAGGTAATCAATTTGTGTATGTACTTAAAATGTCCTCTCTTGTGTCTATAATTGGTATTGGAGATTTAACAAGAAAAGCTAATGAATTAGTTGTGACAACTTATAGACCATTGGAAATATATTCATTTCTAATTCTTGAATATTTAGTCTTGATATTAATTGTTTCTTATCTAGTCAGAAAATTAGAAAAAAAATTACAAAAAGATTAATTTTTTTTTCTGTATTCCCAAGGATATTCAAAAGTCATGCCCCACATACCATTCTTATTTTTTTTGGCATAGTTTTCATCCTCAATAAATTTTGAAGAATATTTCCTGTAAGCAAAAGCATAACCTTTACGAACAAGATACTTAGATAAACTTTGATTATTTACAAAACATTCAGCTAAAATTCTCTTATATCGATCTACACCTTCTTTAACGCATTTTACCTTGTTATTACTTATCTTATTAATAAGTAATTTTTTTGCTTGTATTCCGCATTCAATAACTTCATCATTCCTATTGCATATTTGTTTTATTTCAGGTGTATCAATGCCGCTAAAACGAATTTTTTCCTTGTTTAAATGAATAGTGTCTCCATCAATGACTTTTACTTTATTAGAGTTAAGATCAAGATATGTTGTCAAAAAAAAAATTAGACAAATACTAGTAAGTAAAAAGACTTTTATTTTGTTTGAAAACATTATTCAAAAAATACCCAATAAACATTAGAACTGCAATTCCCATAAACCAATTTGTTACTAAAATTGTATAAAAAATATCTTCATAATCTCCTCCTTTAATATTAATCACATACCATAAACTTAAAAAAGGAAGGGCTGTTAATCTTAGAATGCTTAAATATAGACTATATAATGGTTTCTTAACTGCTTGGAATACTGCTGTAGTTATAAAAAAGACAGGATAAATTGGGCCAATTAATGCAGCAACCTTTAAGTATATTGCGCCATGCTTAATTGCCTCTGAATTGTCTGTGAATAATGAAACTAAAAACTCTGCACCAAAAAAAATTACTATTCCTGCACAGATCATAAAAGATGATCCAAAAAAAAGAGCTTTTCTATATAATTCTCTTAATCTATCATAATTTTTTGCTCCAAAATTTTGTCCACCAATAGACAATACTGCAGTATTTAATCCAATTACTGGAAGCAAAAAGACTTGTTCAATTCTTAAAGCAGCACCATAACCAGCAGTAGCTAAATCTCCAAATTGACCAATAAAGTAAAGAATATTAAATAAACCAACACCTATTAACAGCATACTAAACATCACAGGAATTGTCTGATACAAGAGTTCACCTAGAAGATCAAATTTTGGAATAAAACACTCAGGTTTTAGATATTGTTTTAATTCACAACAATAAACTTTATATGCCAAATATATAAGACCAATAAATTGTGCAACTACAGTAGCTATTGCAAGTCCAGCTATACCAAATGCTGGAATAAAACCATAACCGAAAATAAATAATGGATTTAAAAAGATATTCAAAAAGAAACTAAAAATTAAAACATTCCTATAACTTTTTGTATCTCCTTGTGCATTTAATGTTCCATTTAAAGAAATTTGTATCAAAACAATTATGGTTCCATAAAAAATTACATCTAGATATTTTCTAGTTAGTATAATTGCCTCTTGATCTGATCCCATAAGAGAAAGTAAAAAATCTGAAACATTTAAACCAAAAAAAGTAACTAAAATCGATAAGAAGATTGCAAAAATAATTGATTGAGCAATAAATAATGATGCCTTATTTTTGTTATTAGCACCTAAATTATTTCCAATTAAAGTATTAGTTCCTGCAGTTAGTCCAACTCCTATAGCAATAATGGTAAAATAAATTGGAAATGATTTTGCAATCGCTGCTATTGCTTCAGCAGATATTCTTCCTGCAAACCATGTATCTACTAGATTGTAAAAAGTTTGAAATAATGAACCAACACTTGCTGGTATAGTTACTTTTCTTAGTAAAAACCATATTGGATCTTTGGTTAATTTGAACGATTGTGACAATTAAATCCTTAGTTAAATTCTTTTTGAAAATTATATTTTTTTCCTGCTAGTTTTGCCTTATTTATCTGACTTTGCCTCATTCTAAAACGAGATTTTTGGTTTTTTGAGAGTTTATCAAAACAATTTGGACAAGTAACACCCTCCTCATATCTTTTAGATTTTTTATCTTTTGTTGAAATTGGTTGTCTACACCCACCGCAAATTGAATAGGTTCCTTGTACTAATCCATGTTTTAGACTTACTCTATTATCAAATACAAAACACTCACCTTTCCATAAACTGTTTTTTTGTTTAATTTTTTTTAAGTAATTTAAAATTCCACCCTTTAATTGATAAATATTTTTAAAACCTTTTTTTTCTAAAAATACAGATGCTTTTTCACACCTAATTCCACCAGTGCAAAACATTGCTATTGGCTGATCTTTTTTTAACTTTTTTAAGTATTTTGGGAAATCTCTAAAGTTGTCTATATTTGGATTTACCGATTTTTTAAAAGAACCAACTTTATGCTCAAAAGGTTTTCTTGCATCTAATAAAAAAGTTTTCTTATTTTTTATTAATTCATTCCATTTCGTTGGTTCAATATGATTATTCTTTTTTTTAATTATATTTGAGATTTTAAGATCCATTGGAACGACTTCTTTTTTAATTTTCACTTTAGATTTGTGGAAAGGTTTAAATTTACTTTTTGAATTATTAAAACTATCAAATTCTTTAATATTAAAAATTTTTTTTAATTTAATAATTGTGGCCTTAATATCTTTATTTCTCCCAGATATAGATCCATTTAAACCCTCTTTTGATACAATAATTGATCCATATATTTTTTTATTAACTAAAAAATTATTCAATATTTTTTGATTCTTTTTCAAATTATTCATTTTTTGAAATTTATAAAATCCAAATACAGCGAACATTAAATCTTCCTACAGACAGTCATTCCATCTCCAAAGGGCACCATGACCTTTTCAATTCTTTTGTCCTTTGAAATAAAATGATTTAAATCTCTAATACTTTTCGTATATTTGTCATTTATATCTTTGTTAACAACCTCTCCATGCCATAAAACATTATCGATTATTACTAAACCCTCTTTATTCAATAGATCTAGTGAAATTTCATAATATTTTCGGTAATTCATTTTATCAGCATCAATAAAAACTAAATCAAATTTTTCATTTCTAATACTCATCAAGCTTTCTAAAGCTGGTTTAATTATTGTTTTAATTTTGTGATTTTGATTAGCTTTTTTAAAAAAATTTTGAGCAATTTTATTTGTTTCTTCATTTTTATCTAAAGCAATTATACTACCTTCATCTGGTAATGCTAAAGCCATAGACAACGTACTTAAACCTGTAAAAGTTCCTATCTCTAAGACTTTTGTAATTTTGGAGATCTTAATAATCAAATGTAAAAATTGACATTGGGAAATAGATATCTGCATTCTTTTAATATCACCAAGTGATAAGTTATAGTCTATTATTTCTTTTTGAATTGGATGTAATTTCAAACCATTCTTAAGGATGTAATCTTGTAAATGTTTTGTGATATTAAGGTCTGAACCCATAACCTTATAATTTTTTCTTCAGGATCTCATTGATTAATTGAGGATTAGCTTTTCCACCAGATGCTTTCATTGCTTGACCAACAAAAAAACCAAATAATTTTTCTTTACCTTGTTTATATTCAATAGCTTTTTCTCTGTTACCATTAATTATTTTATCAATTAAAGCCTCTAATGCCTTTGGATCACTTTGTTGCTTTAATCCTTTTTCCTCAACAATCTTTTGTGGGTCTTTATCTCCATCAATCATTAATTCAAAAACAGTTTTAGCTATTTTTCCTGAAATGGTTCCATTCTTAATTAGATTTATCAATATGGCGAAGTTCTTAGCACTCACCGGACTTTGAGAAATTTCTAAACCTTTACTATTTAAAACAGCAAATAGTTCTCCTGTAATCCAATTGACTGCTAACTTAATATCTTTGTTCTTGCCCATTTTGGCTACAACTTCTTCAAAGTATTTTGCGGTATCAATATCAGACACTAAAATATTGGCTTCATAAGGAGACAATTTAAACTCTTCAATAAATCTTTTCTTTTTATCATCTGGAAGTTCTGGAATATCATTTTTAAGTTCTTCAATAAATTTTTCCGATACCTCCAAAGGTAATAAATCAGGGTCAGGAAAATATCTGTAATCATGAGCATCTTCTTTTGATCTCATTGATCTTGTCTCATTTTTCTTCGTATCAAAAAGTCTTGTTTCTTGATCAATAGTTTTGCCCTCTTCTATTAAATCAACTTGCCGATTAGCCTCATATTCTATTGCCATTTGCATAAACTTTATTGAATTAACATTTTTAATTTCACATCGAGTGCCAAATTCTTTTGACCCTTTAGGTCTTACAGAAACATTCACATCCGCTCTTAAAGAGCCTTCTTGCATATTTCCGTCACAAGTTCCTAGGTACCTCATTATAGATCGTAATTTTTTAATGTAAGCATTAACTTCATCTGGGGATCTTAGATCAGGCTTGCTCACTATTTCCATTAATGCAACCCCTGATCTGTTTAAATCTACAAAAGTATTTTGTGGGTCAAGATCATGAATACTTTTTCCAGCATCCTGTTCTAGATGTAATCTTTCTATACCTACTTCTTTTTGACCATTAGGCATATCCAAAATAACTTTGCCCTCACCTACTATTGGATCTTTAAATTGTGATATTTGATATCCTTGAGGTAAATCAGCATAAAAATAATTTTTTCTATCAAATACAGAGCGTTTATTAATTTTTGCATTAAGACCAATACCAGTTTTAATAGCTTGTTTAATGCAAAATTCATTTATTACAGGTAGCATTCCTGGAAATGCAGCGTCAACTAAACTTACTTGTGTATTTGGTTCGGCGCCGAATTTAGTTGATGAAGAAGAAAATAGTTTTGACTCAGATAATACTTGAGCATGTACTTCTAATCCGATTACAACTTCATATTGATTATCTTTCCGATTAATCAAATATTCTGTGTTTTTCTTATTCACTTAATCCACCAATCAGTAATTTTGTTTTTAAAATTTATTTTCTCCTCCATAGCAAAAGCAATGTTTAATATATTTTGTTCATCAAAGGCTTTACCGATTATTTGTAAACCCAGAGGATAACCTTTAGTATCGTGTCCTGCAGGAATTGATATACCGGGCAGGCCTGCCAAATTAACTGGTACTGTAAATATGTCATTTAAATACATCGAAACTGGATCATTTTTTTTTTCACCTATTTTAAAAGCTGAGCTAGGAGTTGATGGAGTTAAAATTGCATCAACTTTTTTATATGCCTTATCAAAATCATTTTTGATTAGTTTTCTCACTTTTTGAGCTTTAAGATAGTATGCATCATAATAACCAGATGATAATACATAGGTTCCAATCATAATTCTTCTTTGAACTTCTGCACCAAAGCCTTCAGATCTAGTTTTTTCATACATATCAATTAAATTTTCACCTTTGGCTCTGTATCCATACTTTACACCATCATATCTTGCTAAATTAGAAGATGCCTCCGCTGGAGCAACAATATAATACGTTGGTAGAGCATAACTTGTATGTGGAAGAGATATGTCGATTGGTTTAGCACCACAATCTTTTACATATTGAATACCTTTTTGCCAAAGATCTTCAATTTCTTTAGGCATACCATCAACTCTGTATTCTTTTGGAATTCCAATTTTTTTTCCTTTTATATTTTTTGTAAGTTCTTTGCTATAATGATTTCTTTTGAAATTGATTGAAGTAGAATCTTTTGGATCATATGTGCTTATTACTTCTTGCAACAAAGCACAATCTTTAACGTTTTGGGCCATCGGTCCTGCTTGATCTAATGAGGAAGCAAAGGCAACTATCCCATATCTTGAGCAACTTCCGTATGTTGGTTTTAAACCTACAATTCCAGTAAATGAAGCTGGTTGTCTAATCGATCCTCCAGTATCAGTGCCAATTGTGATTGGAGTTAATTGTCCAGCAACCGCTGATGCTGAACCACCCGATGAACCACCGGGAACTAAATTCTTATCAATAGGATTTTGTACGTTTCCAAAATGACTTGTCTCATTAGATGAACCCATTGCAAACTCATCACAATTTAATTTACCCAAAAGTATTGCACCTTCATTCCAAATATTTTCAGTAACTGTAGACTCATAAGTTGGTACAAAATTATTCAAAATTTTACTACCAGCAGTTGTTTTAACATTTTTTGTGCAGAACAAGTCTTTAACTGCCATGGGTATACCAGGTAATTTTAAATCTAAATTTGGGTTCTGATCAAACTTTTTTGCTTTATCTAAAGCCGATGTAAAATCATCTGTGATATAAGCATTTAATTCACTAGACTTTTCAGACCTCTGAATAAATGCTTTGGTCACATCTGTTGAAGAAAGTTTCTTATTTTTAATATTCTCTACTAATTCTGTTAAAGATTGTTTTGTAATGTCTGACATTATTCGATTACCTTTGGTACAACAAAATAATCCTCATTATCTTCAGGAGAATTTTTAATTATTTGTTCTCTAATATTTTTACTTTTGATCTCATCAGATCTAAATTTTAAAGTTGTTTCGGCTATTGATGTTAATGGCTTTACATCATCTGTTTTTAATTCATTAAGCTTTTCAATAAATTCAAAAATTGAATTCAAATCATCAGCTAATTTTTCTGCCCTTTTTTCATCTACAGAAATTCTTGATAATTTAGATATGTGTTTTATTGTTTTAAGATCTATACTCATATGCTATTTAGGTATGACGCAAACTATCATTTAAGTTAAAAATATACAATATGATCACGTTAGAGGAATTTAAAAAAAATCACTTAGATAAGTGCAGATTGATAGGTTTAGACCTTGGTTCAAAACGAATAGGAGTTTCAATTTGTGACGAAAAACAATTAATTGCCACACCATTTATAACTATAGAAAAAAAATCCTCTCAAAACCTTATAGATCAACTTAAATCAATAATCATCGAAAACAACATAAAGGGAATCATAATAGGAAACCCCTTAAATATGGATGGCTCTTCTGGCAAATCTTCTCAATCAGTAAAAGATGTTTCCACGTATATTGAAAAGAACATTGATATTCCAGTTTGTTTATGGGATGAGAGACTATCAACTGTTGGTGCATTTAATCTTTCCAGTCAATTAGATGTTAATGTGAGTAAAAGAGAAAAAAAAATTGATGAAAATGCTGCTGCTTTTATATTGCAAGGGGCAATAGATTTTTTAAACAATTAATACTTGCTATTATACAACTTTATAGCTATAGAGTTGGTTTTAATGGCAATTAAAACAAATAAAGCTATTAAAATTTCCCAAAAACATCTGTTAGGTATCCAAGATTTGTCTATAAATGATGTTAGTCTAATACTTGATGAAGCTCACAGTTTTATAAAAGTAAACCAAAGTAAAAATAAAAAAATTGATGCGCTAAGAGGAAAAACACAGATTAATTTATTTTTTGAGCCCTCAACTAGAACGCAAAGTTCATTTGAATTAGCAGGAAAAAGACTTGGAGCTGACGTGATGTCAATGAATATAAGTAATTCTGCAATTAAAAAAGGTGAAACTCTTATTGATACAGCAATGACACTAAATGCTATGCATCCTGACATCATTGTAATAAGACACCAAGACTCTGGCGCATGTAATCTACTTTCTCAAAAAGTTAATTGTGCGGTTTTAAATGCCGGAGATGGAAGAAGAGAGCACCCTACTCAAGCTTTATTGGATGCTCTGACAATTATAAATCGAAAAAAAAAAATTGAAGGTTTAAGAATTGCCATTTGTGGAGATATCCTGCATTCAAGAGTTGCAAGATCTAATATTTATTTACTGAACATGTTAGGGGCAGAAGTAAATATAATTGCTCCCACAAATTTGATGCCAAAGGAGATAGAAAAATTTGGTGTTAATACATTTACCGATATGAAAAAAGGATTAAAAGATTGTGATATTGTAATGATGTTAAGATTACAAAATGAAAGAATGACAAGTTCTTATCTCTCATCTAACAGAGAATATTATGAATATTATGGCCTTACACCAGATAAATTAGAACATGCAAAAGCTGATGCATTAATCATGCACCCAGGTCCAATGAATAGAGGTATTGAGATAGATACTAATTTAGCTGACGATATCAATAAAAGCGTAATTAAAGAACAAGTAGAACTAGGAGTTGCGGTAAGAATGGCCTGTTTAAAAATTTTTTGTAGTTAAATGAAAAAACAATATTTTATAAATGCTAATATAATTGACCCACACAATTCAATTAACGAAACAGGTGGTCTTATAATCTCTGAAGAAGGAAAGATAGAAGCAGTAGGAAAAAAAGTGAATACAAATAATCTTCCTTCAAGAGAAAAACCAGTTGATTTAAATGGAAAATATATATTTCCAGGTTTAGTTGACATGAGAGTATTCGTAGGTGAACCAGGCTATGAATATAAAGAAAATTTTAGAACCTTAAGTAATGCTGCTTTAGCTGGTGGTGTAACTTCAGTAGTAACAATGCCAAATACTGATCCGATAATAGACAACGTATCTATAGTCGATTTTTTAAAAAGAAGAGGAAGAGATAAATCTCGAATAAACATTTTTCCGTGTGCATCACTTACAAAAAATATTGAGGGAAACAATATGACAGAATTTGGTCTTCTCCAAAGTAAAGGTATAATAGCATTTACTGATGGCATTAAAACTATTCAAAATCCCAGATTAATGTCTCGGATAATGAATTCTGCAAAAGATATTGGCTGTTTAATAATGCAACATGCGGAAGATTATGAACTTGCAAAAAATGGGATGATAAATTCAGGCATTATCGCATCTAAATTAGGATTATCAGGTATTCCTGAGATCGCAGAAAGAATTTTGATTGAAAGAGATCTTACTTTACTTGAAAAAGTAAAATGTAGATATCATATTTCTCAATTATCATCACAAAAATCTATTGAAGTAATCAAACATAGGAAAGAAATTGTTAAATTCACATCCGGTGTTTCGATAAATAATCTCTCTTTAAATGAAAATGATATAGGTGATTTTAGAACTTTTTTAAAACTATCTCCACCTTTGAGGCGTGAGGAAGATAGAATTGCTCTAGTGGAAGGATTAAAGGATGGATTAATAGATGTGATTGTTTCAGATCACAAACCTGAAGATGAAGAGTCAAAGAGATTAACATTTTCTCAAGCTGCAACAGGCGCATCAGGTATAGAAACTTTATTATCTCTAAGTTTAGAATTATATCATAATGGATCTTTAAAATTAGAAACATTAATTAAAGCGCTTACTTCAAATCCTGCAAAAATTCTCAAAATAGATAAAGGTAACCTCTCCATTGGTAATGATGCAGATTTTTGTGTTGTAGATATAAGTAAACCATGGATTGTAAAAAAAGAAAAATTGGTTTCAAAATCAAAAAATACCTCAATTGAAGACAAAAAACTCCAAGGTAAGGTCACGAATACATTTGTAAAAGGAAAAGAATTATTTAAGCTTTAGTATGGATATTTTTTTGATAGGTATCATTTCCTACCTCATGGGCTCGATACCTTTTGGATATATACTTACAAAGATATTTTTAAAAAAAGATATAAGAGAAATCGGATCCGGTAATATTGGAGCTACCAATGCTTTGAGAACCGGAAATAAAAGTATTGGTTATTTCACTTTAGTATTAGATATTTTAAAAGCAATTATTCCAGTTATTTATGTAAAAATTTTCTACCAAGATTTTTTATATATTGCATCTTTATGTGCCTTTTTAGGTCATGTATTTCCAATTTGGCTTAAGTTTAAAGGTGGCAAGGGTGTTGCTACCTATGTCGGTATTTTATTTGCTATAAATTTATATTTTGGAATTATATTTTCTATTTGTTGGGTTGTAACTTTTTTTATTTCTAAATTTTCATCTCTATCATCTTTAGTGGCTTCGATATCTATACCAATCTATCTATTAATTTCTATTCAGTTTAATCAGGCAATTTTTTTTACGATCATGTTTATCTTGATTTTTTTTACTCACAGAGAAAATATTAAAAGATTGATAAATAAAGAAGAAACTAAGACAAAAATTTATTAAATTGACTATCTAAAGCTTTTGGGTAGTTTGTAGTTTATGAATTTGGTCATTGTAGAAAGTCCTGCTAAAGCAAAAACTATTAATAAATACCTAGGTGATAATTATAAAGTTTTAGCAAGTTATGGTCATATAAGAGATTTGCCGTCAAAAAATGGTTCTGTCAATCCAGATCAAGATTTTAAAATGGAATGGGAAGTTGATAGTTTTTCAAAAAAATATTTAAAAGAAATAACTGATGCGGCTAAAGACTCATCTAAAATTATATTAGCAACTGATCCTGATCGTGAAGGCGAGGCCATTGCTTGGCATGTCAAAGAATATTTGAATGAAAAAAAACTTTTAAAAGATAAAGAAATTGAACGAGTTGTATTTAATGAAATAACCAAAAAAGCTGTTATTCAAGGAATTGAAAATCCTAGGCAAATTGAGCCATTACTTGTCGATGCGTATATGGCTAGAAGAGCATTGGACTACTTGGTTGGTTTTAATATATCCCCAATCCTGTGGACAAAACTTCCAGGTTCAAAATCTGCAGGAAGAGTTCAATCTGTTGCTTTAAAATTAATTACTGAGAGAGAACATGCAATTGAGTCTTTTAAACCTGAGGAATTTTGGACTTTAAGTATTAAATTTGCTGATACTGCAAATCAAAATTTCACTGCTAGTATTAGTCAACTTGACAACAATAAAATTGAAAAATTTTCATTCAGAAATAAAGAAGAGATAAATAAAGCTATATCAAGTATTAATAAAAAAAAATTTAGTATAACTGATATTTCTAGCAAAATAGTAAATCGTAATCCCTCTGGACCATTTACGACTTCAACTCTACAACAAACCGCATCGAGTCGACTAGGTTTTGGTGCATCTAGAACAATGCAAATTGCCCAAAAACTTTATCAAGGTATAGAGATGGAGGGTGAGACAATTGGCTTAATTACTTATATGAGAACTGATGGAACTAATCTATCTAAAGATGCTGTTACAAGTTTCAGAAACTATATCCAAAAAGAAATTGGTAATGAATACTTGCCTAAAGATGTTTTGAATTATTCAGGCAAAAAAGCTAAAAATGCACAAGAAGCTCACGAAGCAATAAGACCTACTGATATTATTAGAACTCCTCAAAGTGTTAAAAAATATTTAAGTACAGATCAAAATAAGCTTTATGATCTTATCTGGAGTAGAGCTTTATCTTCTCAGATGGAGTCAGCCAAATTTGATAGAAATACTATCACCATAACGTCAGATAATAATGATACAATTTGTAAAGCCAGTGGATCAGTTTTAAAATTTGATGGTTTCTTAAAGATTTATAATAATCAAAGCAAAGATGATGATGAAACTATTTTACCTGCTGTATCTAAAGGACCTATTAATATTGAGGCGCTAATAGATGAACAGCATTATACACAACCACCACCAAGATATTCCGAAGCTAGTTTAGTTAAAAAACTTGAAGAGCTTGGTATTGGGAGGCCTTCTACGTATGCAAGTATTATTTCTACTATTGCCAATCGAGGTTATGCAGAAATATTGAATAAAAGATTTTTTCCTACAGATAGAGGTAAATTAATTTCAGCCTTTTTAGAAAAATTATTCTCAAAATATGTAGATTACAACTTTACAGCAGGATTAGAAGATCAACTTGATGAGATCACTACTGGCAAAGAAAGTTGGATTAAAGTTTTGGAACTTTTTTGGAAAGACTTCAATAATAATGTTTCGGAAGTGAAAGAAAAAAGAACTAGAGAGGTATTGGATTTACTCAATGATAGTCTAGGTGAATTAATTTTTGACAAGGATAATGAAGGTAATGTAGTAAGAAAATGTCAATTATGTAGCTCCGGAACACTTAGTTTAAAGAATAGTTTCAGAGGTGGCGCTTTTATAGGGTGTTCAAACTATCCAGAATGTAAATTTACACGACCCTTATCTAAAGCAAAAGCTGCTGCTCAAGCACAATTAGCTGAACCAAAATTTATAGGAAAACATGAAAATGGAAATGACATATATTTGAAAAATGGCAGATTTGGCCCCTACCTTCAATACGAGAAAATCCCTTCTGATAAAGAAGTTGAAAAAATTAGTAAGAAAAAGAAAAAAACTAAAAAATTAAATTCAGATGTAAATGAACTTTTAAAAAATGTTTCAATACCAAAAGGATTAGAATTAGAGAGTATTAATTTGGAAAAAGCTCAATTTTTATGTTCACTACCTAAATCTTTGGGAATAAATCCAGATAATCAAAAAGAGATTACATTAAACATTGGAAGATTTGGTCCTTACTTAAAATGTGAAAATAAATCAGCAAGAATAGAAAATGTTGAGGAAATATTTTCCATAGGTTTAAATAGAGCAATAACATTAATAGCTGAGGCTAAACCTGGTCGAATGTCCTCTTCTATGATAAAAGATTTGGGAGAACATCCCGAGGATAAAAAACCTGTTAGAGTCATGAAGGGTCAGTATGGGCCTTATATAAAATATAAATCACTCAATGCTACTATTCCTGAGGAAAAAGACCCCACTGAATTAACGATGGAAGAAGCTTTAATATTAATTGAGAAAAGGAGAGAATACGATAAAACAAAAAAATCAAAAAGAAAAAAAACAAAATGAGTTTTGAAGATAAAATTAGAGAACTTAATATTAAGCTTCCTGAAGCGAAAGCACCAGTTGGTAATTATGTTGCAACAAAAATTACAGGAAAAATGTTATTCATATCAGGACAAATTTCTATTGATGATAATGGTGAATTGATTAAAGGAAAGGTTGGTAAAGAATTGGATGTCACGGCTGGTTACAATGCTGCTAAGAGATGTGCGTTAAGTATTATTGCCCAAGTTAAAAAAGCCTGCAACAATGATTTATCAAAAATAAAATCATGTGTGAAATTAACAGGATTTGTAAACTCAACAGATGACTTTATTGATCAACCTAAAGTAATAAATGGCGCATCTGATTTGATTGCTTCAATTTTTGGAGACGCAGGTATGCATACTAGAGCTGCTGTCAGCACAAATAGTTTACCATTAGGCGTTTCGGTTGAGGTAGACGCAATATTTGAGTTAAATTAGATTTTTACTTTCCAACACTAAAATATTTTAACCCTTGGTCTTTAATCTTTGATGAAGAATATATATTTCTCATATCAAAAATCATAAACTTCTTACCTTTAACTAAACTTTTAAAATTAACAGATTTAAAATCATTCCATTCAGTATGAATAATAACAAGATCAGCCCCATGAACAGCATCTTTTATTGAAGTCTTATTAATTACATTTTTAAACTTCTTAAATTCAATTTTATAACCAGTTGGATCAAAATATTTTATAATTGCTCCTTTTTTTGATAACCATGGTATCATTTTTAAACTTGAAGAATCTCTCATATCATCTGTATTAGCTTTAAATGTAACTCCTAAAAAGGTAATTATTTTATTTTTAATTTTCCTATTTAGAATTCTATTAATTCTATCTAATAAAATTTTAGATCTATTTTCATTTGATTTAATTACTGATTTTATTACTGATAAATTTGTTTTAAATTTATCTGCTGTTGTAATAATGGCTTTTGTATCTTTAGGAAAACAAGATCCACCATAAGCAGGTCCTGCTCTAAGAAATCGACTGCCTATTCTTTTATCCAATCCCATACCTATTGATATATCCTCAACGTTAATGTTAGTTTTTTCACATAAATTAGCTATTTCATTTATAAAAGTAATCTTTGTTGCTAAAAAAGCATTAGAGGCATATTTAATCAATTCGGCGGCTCTTCTAGAAGTTTGTAAATAAGAAGCACCCTTAGAAATAAGTGGGCTATAAAGATTTTTCAAAATTCTACCTGCTCTTTTATCATTAGTTCCTATAACTACACGATCAGGATAAACAAAATCTCTTATTGCCTCTCCTTCTCTTAAAAATTCAGGATTTGAAACAACAGAAAATTTCTTTTTACTATTTCTTTTAGATAATATTTTTTCAATTTCATCTCCTGTCGTCACGGGAACTGTTGATTTTGTTATGATAATCTTAAATTTATTAATTGAAGAACTTATTTCTTTAGAAACTTTGTAAATTTGACTTAAATCTGCTGAACTACCACCTTTTTTAGTTGGTGTACCAACACAAATAAAAATTATGTCTGAGTCTTTAATTGATTTTTTTAAATCTGTAGAAAAATTTAATTTTTTATTCTTAAAGTTCTTTAGTACTAATTCTGATAAACCAGGTTCATAAATTGGAATCTTTCCTTTTTTTAATAAATTTATTTTGTCAACATTGTTATCTACACAGATAACATCATTCCCTAAATCAGCAAAACACACTCCACTTACTAAACCTACATAACCAGTACCAATCATACACAATTTCATGATTTAGCTATCTCTAAAGTTGATTTGATGTAACCACTCATGCTTCCACAATCAAGATATTTTCCAGAAAAATTATGAGCAATGAATTTTTTATCATTTTGGATTAATGTTTGGATGGCATCTGTAATATGTATTTCTCCTCCTTTACCTGGTTTTTGTTTAAGCAATTTTGAAAAAATTTCTCTAGGTAAAATATATCTTCCAATCACTGCTTTATTAGATGGTGCTTTTTTTACAGAAGGTTTTTCAATAACATCTGAAATCAAATAATTATTCTTATTTATTTTAGTTTTTAACTTATAAATTCCCCATCTCGAAACATTATTTTTTTTAACATTCATACTAGCCATAACTGACGCGTTGTATTTTTTATGAATCTTTATCATTGATTTAGAACAATTTCTTTTAATAATAAGATCATCTGGTAACAACATTAAAAAAAAATTATGTTTTATGAATTTTTTTGTTTTCAAAACGGCATCTCCAGTGCCAAGTGGTTTGTTTTGATAAACGAATTTTATCATTTTTTTATATCTTAAAATTTTTTCGTATTCTTCCTTAATCCTTTTATCTTTCTTTTTTTTAATAATTTTTTTATAAAAATTATCATTATAAAAATAAGTCTTTATCATTTTCTTCTTATTTGAAATTATAAAAATAATCTCTTTAATACCGGCATCAATGCATTCATCTAGAATGTATTGAATTCCTGGTTTACCATTAATAGGTAAAAGTTCTTTTGGAAATACACTGGTTAATGGAAGTAAACGTGTACCCAAACCAGCTAAAGGAATAATTGCTTGTTTAATCATTCAAATGTTTTACTTATTAAAAAGTTTTATACAAATGAAAATTTTATTAAATAATAATGATTTAAATGAGGCATTAGAAAATGTGTCTAATCTAGGTTTTGTACCTACCATGGGAAGTCTTCACAAAGGCCATATATCGTTAATTAAACAATCCAAAAAAAAATGTAATAAAACTATTGTAAGTATATTTGTAAATCCAAAACAATTTAATAATAAAAATGATTTTAAGAAATATCCAAGAAATAGAAAGAAGGACTTATCGTTTTTAAAAAGACTTAAAGTTAGTTATGTATATTTACCAACTGTTAATGAAATTTATAGAGTAAAGAGATCCTCTAAGATTATAATTTCAAAAAAAGACAAGATATTATGTGCTAAGTACAGAAAAGGACATTTCGAGGGTGTAATTGATGTAATGGAACGGCTAATTGAAAACATCAAACCTCAAAAAATTTTTATGGGAGAGAAAGATTTTCAACAATTATATCTTTTAAAAAAATATTTAAGAAAACACTCTTCAAAGATAATAGAATGTAGAACAATTAGAGAGAGAAACAAATTAGCATTATCTTCCAGAAATTCATTATTACAAAAACGTGAAAAAAATCTGGCTGCAAAATTAATTGCCAATATTATGAAACTTAAAAAAAAGTTAAATAAGGAATCAAATATTAAAAAAATACTTAATAAAACTAGAAATGAAATAAATAAATTACAAAATGTTAGGATTGAATATCTCGAATTAAGAAATATTAAGAATCTTAAAATTTCTAATAAATTAAAAAATTCAAAAATTTTCGTATCTTTTTATATTAATAATGTAAGGTTGATTGATAATTTTTAAAATTCTATAAAAAATAAGCCCCAACACCTAAAAAAGAAACAAAACCTATTACATCAGTTATTGTTGTTACGAAAACACTAGAGGCAATTGCTGGATCAATTTTCATTTTTTTTAATGTGACTGGAACAAGTATTCCAAATAAACCTGCCACTACCATTGTCAAAATCATTGAGATCGATATTATTAATGATAATTGGTAATCTTGAAACCAGACTTGGACGATAAAAGAACTTATAACAGCAAAAATTATTCCATTGAGAATACCAATATTAAATTCCTTAATAATGTTTTGATTAAAGTTATTTTTAGTTAAATCATTTGTTGCTAAAGTTCTAACAGTAACTGCTAAAGTTTGCATACCTGCATTACCACCCATCGATGCAACTATTGGCATTAAAAATGCCAAGACAACCATTTGTTCAATTGTTGCACCAAACAAACTAATACAATAGGTAGCCAGAAATGCTGTGAATAAGTTTAATAGTAACCAGTTAAATCGTCTTTTAGTTTTTGTGATAACACCATCTGTAATTTCTTCATCACCAACACCAGCTGAGTTTAAATTGTAATTTTCAAATGAATTACCAACTTCTTCTCTATCCATATCCACTGGAACTAAAAAAATTGAATCATCCATAATTGAGGACATTTTTGTTTCTCTAGGTGTTCTTAATACTTTAGAGGATGGTACAGCACCAATAGGTTTAAAATTTTCATCAACAATGTAAATTTCTAAAAATTCTTCTGGTAAGTCTTTATTCTCTCTTAAATAATCAATAGTTTGTCCTACCAACCAGTTACTTGGGATTGCTGTAAATTCTCTTTGCATTATCCTAGCAGCACTATCCTCTGGATAACTAAGACCTTCTAATAAAGCAAATCGATCTTTTGGGGGTAATAAACTTAATATTGAATTTTTATCTTTTTCTTCAACATTTTCTAAAATAGCTATGGCATCATCAGACTCTAAATTTTTTAAAATCCTAACAATTGCATCTGAGGAAAGATATTTAATGATTTCTGATTGAACAGACTCGTTTAATTCAACAAATACTTCTGGATCAATCTTAAAATTATTTAATTTTATTAAACTTTCTCTGTCATTTTCACTTAAATGCTCAATAATATCAGCAGCATCAGCGGGATGCATTTCCTCAAAAGATCTAGTTATAAAAGATGCATCATTTGAGGTAATTTTGTCTGTTACAACTTTTATATATTCCTTATTAAATTCAAAATTGACTTTTTTATCTTTAATTTTTTTTATTAAAGTCATAAATACACCTATTATTTAGACGGATCTTTTAATACAAAATGAAAAGAATACAATTTTTAAATGCCTATAGAAATTAAAAAGTCCCAAAATCCAATAAAATATGAAGACGCAATATCATTTATGGAAGATCGACTTAAAAATATCGATCTAAAAAAAGTAGATGATTTGATTTGGGTTTTAGAACACGATCATATCTATACATCGGGAACAAGCTATAATGAAAATGAGATAATAGATAAATCTATAAATATTATTAAAACTAATAGAGGTGGTAAAATAACATATCATGGACCAGGACAACTCATTTGTTATTTTGTAATTGATTTAAAGAAAGGTAAGAAAGATATTAGAAAATTCATATCTGTAATTGAAAAATCAATTATTGAAACCCTGAATCTCTATGACATAGAAACATTTGCTGATAAAGAAAATATTGGTATTTGGTACAATGATAATTCAACCATAAAAAAAGTTGCTGCAATTGGGGTCAGAGTAAGTAAATGGATAGCTTATCATGGTTTTTCTATCAATATTAATAACGATTTAAAAAAATATGACGCAATTATTCCTTGTGGGATTAAAGATAAAGGTATTACTAATCTCAAACAAATTAAAAATCAAAATTATGATGATTTAGAAAATAAGTTAATAGAAATATTTAAAACTAATTTGAAAAATTTAATCTTTTAGTCTTCAACAACTTATTGAAATAATCTGGTAATAATGCTTTGTAAGTATATTTTTTTTCATTAATCATAAATTTTATTTGATAGGAATGAAGCATTAAATCTTTATTTATACCTTTCGATGAAACAGATGAATTATATTTTTTATCACCAAAAATTGAATGTCCAATGTTAAATAATTGTTTTCGCAATTGATGTTTTCTTCCTGTGATTGGTTTCATTTCTACTAAACTAGCATTGGTATTTTTATCTATCACTTTAAAAATTGTTTTAGCTTTTTCTGTAATCTTTTTTCCATTGTCGTACCTTATCAAATTATCATTCCATTCACCTGAGTCTTTTTCAATTTCTCCTTTACATATTGCCAAATAAGTTTTGTGCACTTTTCTTAATCTAAATAGAGAGGTCAATAGTTGAGCTGTTTGTCTATTTTTTGCAATAATAAAGACACCTGAGGTATCTTTGTCTAATCTATGAACAGAGAATGGTTTTGTTCCCTGAAATATTTCACTTTTTGCAAATATATCTACTAGATTTTTTTTTGACTTGGTACCACCTTGAACCGATATTCCTGCACTTTTATTTAAAACTATAAAATCTTCATTGTCATCTATGATCAGATTTTCGTTAGATTTTATTACCTCAATGGATGGATTGAATTGTTTTTTTTCGTGTTTAATTTTTTCTTTAAAATCAAAATTGAAGAGTTCTATTTTATCATTTGCTTTAATTTTAAAAGAGCTTTTTATTTTTTTTTTGTTTATTTTTATTTTTCCTAACCTTAAACTCTTTTCAATAAGACTTTGCGGTACTTTTCCTAATTTATTTCTTAACCATCTATCAATACGCATATTATTACACGTTAACTCAACGATAAAACTTCTAATCATGAATATTTAGGCTTTTATTTATGCTGTGGCAGCTTTCTTATCTTCTTTTTTTTCAACTTCTTTTGCTGGATCTTTCTTTTTTTTATCAACTTTTTTGGCTTGAACGTCTCTATCAACAAATTCAATTATAGCCATAGGCGCATTATCTCCATATCTAAAACCTGCTTTAATAATTCTTGTATAACCACCAGCTCTTTTTTCGTATCTTTTAGATAAAGTTTTTTTTACTTTATTGGCTGACTTAATATCCTGCAATTGAGAAATTAAAATTTTAGTATTATGCAAACTATCTTTTTTACCTAATGTGATTATTTTATCAGCCTGTGGCTTTAAAAATTTTGCTTTTGGTAAAGTTGTTTTAATTTGCTCATACTTTATTAAGGAATTAAGCATATTTTTAAGCAACGCTTTTCGGTGTTCAGAAGTTCTGTTTAACTTCTTATTTGCCATTCCATGTCTCATTAGATGCTTTCCTCTAATTTTTTAGACATTTCTGCGATATTATCTGGTGGCCAATTTGGAATTTCCATCCCTAAATAAAGAGACATACCAGTTAAAACTTCTTTAATTTCATTTAATGATTTTCTTCCAAAATTTGGTGTTCTTAACATCTCACCCTCAGATTTTTGAACTAAATCACCAATATAAATTATATTATCATTTTTAAGACAATTCATTGATCTAACAGATAATTCAAGCTCATCTACTTTTCTTAATAAATTTTTATTAAATTCAGGCTCTGTTGAAACTTCTTTAACCGGAGCTTCCACAGGTTCATCAAAATTGATAAACATTTTTAATTGATCTTGAAAAATTCTAGCAGAATAAGCAACTGCATCTTCAGCAGAAATTGATCCGTTTGTCTCAACTTCCATCGTTAATTTATCGTAATCTAAAGCCTTACCTTCTCTCGCGGTACTTACCGAATAAGAAACTTTTTTAACGGGACTATATAATGAGTCAATTGCAATTAAACCTAAAGGTGGTTCTTCAGGTTTATTTAAATCAGCTGGAACATAACCTTTTCCAGTATTAACATTCATTTCCATATGGAAGTGAGTATTTTCATCTAAATTACAAATAACTAAATCAGGATTCAAAATTTCAACATCAGGAACTGATGCGATGTCAGATGCTTTTATTTCACCAGGTCCTTTGGCATCTAATACTAGTTTTTTTGTTCCCTCAGCAGCACATTTTAATGCCAGAGATTTAACGTTTAATACAATATCAGTAACATCTTCTCTTACACCTTTAATAGATGTAAATTCATGAAGTACACCATCAATTTGAATTGAAGTTACTGCCGCCCCTCTGATTGAGGATAATAAAATTCTTCTAAGTGAATTACCAAGTGTTAAACCATAACCTTTTTCTAATGGTTCAGCAATAATTGTAGCGTGAGTTAAATCATCACTTATTTTAACATCAAGTTTCGCAGGTTTGATTAATGATTTCCAATTTTTCACATTTACATTTTCTACATCCATTAAACTCTCCTTTTTTTTGGTGGCCTAGTACCATTATGTGGCATCGGTGTTGTGTCTTTAATTGATAAAATTCTAAATCCTCTCGCTTGTAACGCTCTTAATGCTGTTTCTCTGCCTGAACCAGGACCCTTAACTTCCACAGATAAAGTTTTCATGCCAAACTCTAAGGCTTTAGATGCAGCAGCATCAGCAGCTATTTGCGCCGCATATGGAGTTGATTTTCTAGAACCCTTAAAACCTTTTTGTCCAGCTGATGCCCATGAAATTACATTTCCATTAGTGTCAGCGATTGAAATAATTGTATTATTAAATGTTGATTGAACATATGCGATTCCATTTAAGATATTTTTTTTAGTTTTCTTTTTTTTTGAATAAGAACTTTTGACAGCTTTTTTTGGCGACTTATCTTGACTCAGTTCTTTATTATCTTTTTTTTCTGATTTTGCCATGCTTATTTCTTAAGTGGTGTTAATTTTTTTCCAGCTATTGCAATAGCTTTTCCTTTTCTCGTTCGAGCATTACATCTAGTTCTCTGACCTCTTACAGGTAATTTTTTTCTATGTCTCGAACCCCTATAACAAGCTAAATCTATTAATCTTTTTATGCTCAATGAATAATCTCTTCTAAGATCTCCCTCAACTTTAAAATTTTGATCAATATATTCTCTTATCTTTAAAATTTCATCGTCAGTAAGTTGGTTCACTCTTTTTTCTTTAGGGATTGCTAAAGATGTGCAAATTTGTTTTGAAAATTTATCGCCAATACCATAGATATAAGTTAGTCCTACTTGAACTAATTTATTTTGTGGGATGTTTATACCTGCAATACGAGCCATAAGTTTTGAGATAAATTTTAGCCTTTTATATAAGAAGATCTTTCAAAGTCAACGTCTTAAACATTAAGAAAAGCATCTATTTTAGCGGTTATTTGTTCAATTTTAAGCGCACCATCTATTTCATAAAAATTTGAATTTTTGGAATAGAAATCTAAAACGGGGCGTGTCATATCCATATAAGTATCGTATCTTTTTAGAATAATATTTGAATCATCATCAGATCTTTTTTCTAGAGTTTTTCTTTTTTCAACTCGTTTAATTATTACTTCTTTTGCAACATTAAGAAAAAAAATATAATCAATCTTTTGATTTGAACTTTCTAAAATAGTTTCTAAATTTTTAGCTTGTTCTAATGACCTAGGATATCCATCAAAAATAAGTTTATTTTTAAATTTTCGATCAAAAATAACCTTTTTAATCAATTCATTAACAATTTCATCGCTTACAAATTTACCATCATTCATGTCATTGATTATCTTTTTTCCTATTTCAGAATTTTTATTAATTTCATCCCTTAGCATTTCGCCTGTTGAAACCTGAAAACCATTTATTTTTTTGACTAAATATTTTGCTTGTGTTCCTTTTCCAGCACCGGGAGGTCCAAATAGGATTATATTCACGAATTATCTTCCGAATTTTGTTTTTTTAATCAACTGTTCGTATTGGGAACTCATTAATCTTGTTTGTATTTGCGTAACAGTATCAATTGCAACAACAACTACAATTAAAATTGATGTGCCTCCCAGATAGAAAGGGATTGGATAATTAGCAATTAAAAACTCAGGCATTAAACAAACTAAAGTTAAATACAAAGCACCTATTGTTGTCAACTTTGTTAAAATATTATCGATATAAATTGCTGTGCTTTCTCCAGGTCTTATCCCGGGGACAAAACCACCGTATTTTCTCAAATTGTCAGCTGTTTCTGTCGGATTAAAAGTTATCGATGTATAAAAAAAGGTAAAAAATATTATTCCTGATGCATAAAGCAACATATACAATGGTTGTCCTTGAGTAAAATATGAACTTAAATTTAAAAAAGTTTCATTATCAGAAAAATTAAAATTTGAAAAAGTTACTGGTAATAATAGTAATGCCGATGCAAAAATTGCGGGAATTACTCCAGCTTGATTAATCTTGAGTGGCAAATGAGATGACTCTCCCCCGTACATTTTATTACCAACTTGTCTTTTGGGGTAATTTATTAGTATTTTTCTTAAAGCTCTTTCCATAAAAACAATAAATAAAATTGTTAAGATTAACAAAACGAATAAAGCTAAGATCATTAATGTAGATACTGCTCCTGTTCTACCAAGTTCGAAAGTGGTAACTAAAGCTCTTGGAATTTCTGCAACAATACCAGCGAAAATAATAAGAGATATACCATTACCAATTCCTCTTTGAGTAATCTGTTCTCCTAACCACATTAAAAAAATAGTCCCAGAGACAATTGTGGTGACAGTTGAAATTTTAAAAAAAACACCAGGATTAATTACTAACCCAGCTGAAGACTCTAGTCCTACTGCTAATCCATAACCTTGAACTGTTGCAAGTAAAACAGTTCCATAACGAGTTATCTGAGTAATTTTTGCTCTACCAGTTTCTCCTTGTGATTTTAAATTTTTAAAATAATCAGAAACACCTGTTAAAAGTTGAACAATAATTGATGAAGAGATATATGGCATAATTCCTAATGCAAAAATAGCCATTCTACTCACCGCGCCACCAGCAAAAACGTTAAACATTCCTAATAAACCCTTTTGATTTCCTTCCATCATTATTCTGAGTTGTTCAGGGTCTATCCCTGGTAAAGGGACAAAAGTACCAAATCTATAGACCACTAAAATAGCAAGGGTAAATATTATTCTATTTCTTAAATCAGTATTTGATGATGATGCGCTCATTAAATTAAACTATTTTTTTAATTGTATTGAACCACCAATTTTTTCAAGTTTTTCAACAGCAGACTTTGATGCAAGATCTGCTTCAATATTAATTTTATCTTTAATGGCTCCGGAACCTAAAATTTTTAATTTAATTGAATTTTGATCTATTAATTTTAGTTTTTTCAGTAAATTTGAATTCAGCGTGTCTGTAGTTTTAATATTTTTTTTATCAATATATGATTGAATTTTATCTAGATTTAATATTGCAATTGTCTTTTTATTAATAGGATTGAAACCTCTCTTTGGAAGTCTTCTGTATAGTGGCATTTGTCCACCTTCAAAACTTTTTATCGCTACACCAGATCTGGATTTTTGACCTTTTACACCTCTTCCAGATGTTTTACCTTTTCCAGAACCAATACCTCTACCAACTCTTAGTTTAGTTTTATTAGTCTTATTTCTATTATTTAATTTAATCATTATCCTCTTTTTTCTATAATCTCAGAAATCTTTTTATTTCTTATTGAAGATATTTGTTTTGGTGAATTTTGCTTCAATAGTGCTTTCATCGTGGCTCTAATCACATTATGGGCATTTGATGTACCCATTGATTTAGCTACAATATCTTTTACCCCCAAAACCTCACACACTGCACGAACAGGACCTCCAGCTATAATACCCGTTCCTTTAGAGGCTGCTCTCAATACAATTCTGCCAGATCCATCTTTAGCTTTTACATCATGGTGAATAGTTCTTCCTTCTCGAAGAGGTATATGAATAAGTTTTCTTCTTGCCATTTCATTTGCTTTTTTTATAGCATCTGGCACTTGTTTTGCTTTAGCGTGAGCAATTCCAATTTTGCCGGACTGGTTTCCAACAACAACTAGTGCTGAAAAACCAAATCTACGTCCACCTTTTACTACTTTTGTTATACGATTAATGTGAACTAATTTTTCTAAAATATCGTCAGTTTTTTTATCTTTATTATTATCCATATTAAAATTCCATTCCATTTTTACGTAAAGTTTCAGCAAAAACCTTTACTCTTCCATGATATTTATAAATACCTCTATCAAAATAAATCTTGGTAATTTTTTTCTCTTGTGCTTTTTTTGCTAACTTTTCAGCAACAATCTTAGATAATTCAGTTTTATTTACCTTTTCACCAGACTTAATATCTTTTTCAATTGATGATGCTGATAATAAAGTAACATTTTTCATATCATCAATTATTTGCGCCGAAATATTCTTTGATGATCTAGAAATACTTAGTCTATATCTGTCGTTTGAAGCAACATTTTTAACCTTATTGCTAACTCTAAATCTTTTTCTTTTACTAGTATCTAATCTCATTATTTCTTCTTTCCTTCTTTTTTCAAAATATGTTGACCCTTTTCTCTCACACCTTTACCTTTATATGGTTCAATTTTTCTAAGAGTTTTTAGTTTAGATGCAATTGCACCCACCTGTTGTTTATCAGCACCACTTATTTTTAGAGTTGTTTGCTTTTCAACATTGATTTTAATCCCTTCTGGAATATCAAAATTGATATCATGGCTATAACCTAGTTGTAAATTAAGTTGATTACCTTTCAAAGCAGCTCTATATCCAACACCTACCAATTCTAGTGTCTTCTCATATCCTGTGCTTGAGCCAATAACTGCATTATTAATTAAACTTCTATTCATGCCCCATAATCGTTTGGTTTCCTGATCAATTTTTTTTGGTTTGATTGATATTTCTTTTCCATCTTTTATATCAAGATTAAAAACTTCTAAGTCAATATTAATTGATTTTTTCCCAGAAGGCCCTTCTATGTTCAACATATTGCCAGCCAAAGCAACTTTGACTTTTTCAGGGATTGAAATATTAATTTTACCAATTTTAGACATTAAAATACCTTACAAATTATTTCTCCACCCACTCTTTGCTTTCTTGCATCAATATCCGTCATGACACCTTTGGGGGTTGATACAATTGCTATACCTAAACCATTATTTATTTTTGGTAAACTTTCTGCACTAGAAAATATTCTTCTCCCTGGTTTTGAAACCCTCTCAAAAGTACTTATAACCGGGTTTCCTGAATGATATTTAAGCTCTAAAGATAATAAAGATTTATTATTTTCTTTGTTCACTTTGAAGTCTTTTATAAAACCTTCATTCTTTAAGATATCAGCAATCTTAGTTTTAAAATTTGAAGAAGGTAATTCAACTTTCTTATGGCTTCTATCTTGAGCATTTTTTATTCTTGCTATCATATCTCCGATTGGATCACTTAAACTCATATTTTCCTTTCTACCAACTTGATTTAACTAAACCTGGTATCTTTCCTTGCAGACCTAATTGTCTTAATGCAATTCTAGATATTTTCAATTTTCTATAAACTCCATGAGGTCTTCCGGTAATCTGGCATCTGTTCATTACTCTTACTTTCGCAGAGTTTCTAGGTAATTTTGATAATTTTTGTTGTGCTTTAAATCTTTCCTCTAAAGGAAGCTTTTTATTCATAACAATCTTTTTTAACTTTTGTCTTTTTTTAAATAATCTGTCCGATAATTTTATTCGTTTATTGTTCTTATTTATTGAGCTTAATTTAGCCATTTTAGTTGTCTCCTTTTTTAATAAATGGAAAATTTAATTTTTCTAAAAGCGCAAAACTATGCTCTTTGCTTTTAGCTGATATTACAATCACAATATCAATACCACGAACTTTATCTGCACGATCAAAACTTACTTCGGGAAATATAATATGTTCTTTAACACCAAATGTGTAATTTCCGAATTTATCAAAACCATTTGCAGACAGGCCTCTAAAATCTTTAATTCTTGGTAAAGCTATATTCACAAGTCTATCTAAAAATTCATACATTTTATCTTTTCTAAGTGTTACCTTTAAGCCAGCGTTTGACCCTTTTCTTGTTTTAAAATTTGCAACTGATTTCTTAAATTTGGTAATTACAGGTTTTTGACCTGTTATCTTTGCTAAATCCTCCTCACAAGACTTTAATATTTTTGAGTCATTTCCATCCAAGCCTAAGCCCATATTCAAGACAATTTTTTCAATTTTTGGACCCATGTATAGATTTTTAAAACCAAATTGTGATTTTAATGCAGGTTGTATTTCTTTATAATAAAGTTCTTTTAATCTCGGAGTCATTATTTTTTAGCCTCAGTTTTTTTAGTTTTTGTTTTTTCATCAATTAGTTTTAAATTTGATAAATGAATAAAACTTTCCTTTGAAAAAATTCCACCTTTTTTTTCCTTAGTTGTTTTTACGTGTCTCTTTACCATATTAATATCTTTAACTTTTGCTCTATTGTTTGGTCTATCAATTTCAATTACTTCACCTTCTTTTTTTTTATCTCTGCCTGATAAAACTCGCACTTTTAAACCTTTTTTAATCATTACAAAACCTCTGGAGCTAATGAGATTATTTTCATTTGCCCTTTATTCCTTAATTCTCTTGTCACTGGACCAAAAATTCTAGTTCCAACTGGTTCACCTTTGTCATCAACAAGAACTGCAGCATTATTATCAAATTTTACTTTTGATCCGTCATCCCGATGAATTCCTTTTTTTACTCTTACCACTACTGCTTTATGAACTGATCCTTTTTTTACTTTCCCCTTGGGAATTGCCTCTTTTACTGCGATCACTATCGTATCCCCTATGCTTGCATATCTTCTTTTAGATCCACCTAAGACTTTAATACATTCAATTTTTTTTGCCCCAGTGTTATCAGCTACATTTAATTCTGTTTGGACTTGTATCATTATTTTGTGTTCTCCATTACTTGAAATTTCTTATTTTTTGAAAAGGGTTTGCTCTCAATGATTGATACTTTGTCACCTGTTTTAAATTTATTATTTTCATCATGGGCATTGTATTTTTTTCTCACTTTTATTACTTTTTTTAATAATGGATGAGAATATTTTCGTTCAACCAAAACAGTTATAGTTTTGTTGGGTTTATCACTTACAACCACACCTGTTAATATTTTCTTAGGCATTTAATTTTCCTTTTAATATTGTTTTTAATCTAGCAATTGTTTTTTTGGTTTCACTAATTTTTGCAGGATTTGTAATCTGTGAATTCGTCTTTTGAAATCTAAAATTGAATAAATCTTTTTTAAATTTATCAATGTTTTTGATAATCTGATCTTTCGAGAGTTTTTTAATTTCTTGTTTTTTCATATTAGGCAAATCTCTTTATAGTTTTTGTTTTAATTGGCAATTTGGCGGATGCTTTATATAAAGCTTCTTTGGCTATCTGTTCCGAAACACCATCTACCTCAAATAAAATTCTTCCTGGTTTTACACGGCATGCATAGAATTCTGGAGAACCTTTTCCTTTACCCATACGTACTTCAATGGGTTTTTTAGAAACTGGAATATTTGGAAAAATTCTTGTCCAAACTCTTCCTTGTCTTTTCATGTGCCTTGTTAGAGCAACTCTAGCAGCCTCTATTTGTTTTCCAGTAACCCTATCAGGAGATAATGCTTTTAAAGCATATGCACCATAGTTAATGAAATTCGCTCTTGAGGCAGTTCCATGAATTCTACCTTTGTGAGCTTTTCTCCATTTTGTTCTAACTGGCTGTAACATTTATTGTTTTCCCTCTTTAGGTGTGACTTTATTCGTTTCTTGACTAAATTCTTTAGCAAAAACTTCACCTTTATAAATCCAAACTTTTATCCCAATTATTCCGTAAGTCGTAAGTGCTTCTGCCTCTGCATAATCTATATCTGCTCTTAATGTGTGGGAAGGTATACTGCCATCTCTTAACCATTCAGTTCTAGCAATCTCATTTCCACCCAATCTTCCACTCACTGAAACTTTAATTCCTTTAGCGCCCAATCTTAAACAAGATTGCATTGCTCTTTTCATTGCCCTTCTATAAGAAATTCTTTTAACTAATTGTTGAGCAATATTTTCTGCAACTAAATAAGCATTTGTTTCAGGTTTTTTTACTTCTTTAATATTTAAAGTAACCTCATTTGAAGTAAACTTAGATAAATTATTTTTTATCTTATCTATATCACTACCTTTTTTTCCAATAACAAAACCTGGTCTAGAAGTGTAAATTGTAACATAACATTTGTTTGCTGTTCTTTCGATCATCACTTTTGAAACCCCAGAATTAATTACATTTTTTTTGATATATTCTCTTATTTTAAAATCTTCTATGAGGTAATTACCAAAATCTTTCTTTTTAGCGTACCAAACAGAGTCCCAACCTCTGTTAACACCTAATCTAAAACCTACTGGATTAACTTTTTGTCCCATGACTCTCCATTTTTTTTGCCTCTGATAAAATAATTGTAACACTTGAATAAGGTTTTAAAATTGGTGCAGCTCTTCCTTTTGCTCTTGGTCTAAACCTCTTCATGGTAATTTTCTTCCCACAATAAGCTTCTTTAACGACAAGTTTATCGATATCATACTGAAAATTATTTTCTGCATTTGCAACAGCAGATGAAATAGTCTTTCTGATATCACGAGTAATTCTTTTTTCTGAAAACTGAAGATCTCTAATAGCTAACTCTACTTTTTTTCCAACTATACCTTTTAAAATAGGATTAAGCTTTCTTACACTTGATCTAATATTATTATTAATAGATTTCACTATTTTTTCTTTTTTTTTCACTAATTTCTTTTTTTTACTCATAACTATTTCTTCGCCTCTGCCTCAGCAGGTTTTGCTTTTTTATCTGCAGGTGTATGACCAAAAAAAGTTCTTGTTGGAGCAAATTCACCTAACTTATGACCAACCATGTCTTCTGATATGGTAATGGGTATAAATTTTTTTCCGTTATAAATCAAAAAACTAACTCCTACAAAATCTGGAATTATTGTTGATTTTCTTGACCAAGTCTTGATAGGAATTTTTTTTGGATCAGTCTTATATTTATCAACTTTTTTTATTAAGCTTTCTTCCACAAAAGGTCCTTTCCATACTGCTCTAGCCATTATTTTGTATCCTTCCTTTTGTTTCTTCTCTTCACAATATATTTATCAGTTCTCTTATTGTCTCTTGTTTTCAATCCTTTTGCTGATTGTCCTTTAGGAGAAACTGGATGTCTTCCACCTGCTGATTTACCTTCTCCACCACCATGTGGGTGATCTACTGGATTTTTAACTACACCTCTAGTGTGAGGTCTTCTTCCTAACCATCTTGATCTTCCTGCTTTACCAATTTTTATATTTTTTTGATCAGGGTTACTTAATACGCCAATTGTTGCCAATGATCTTGAATCGATTTTTCTAACTTCACCTGATGCTAATTTAATCAAACTATAATTCCCATCCAATCCACTAATCGTAACAGAAGTTCCAGCAGATCTTGCAATTTTACCCCCACCACCTGGTTGTATTTCAACATTGTGAATATCTATACCAACCGGGATATCCTGTAATGGCATACAATTTCCAATTTTTATCTCTTTTTTTGATCCATTTTCAACTTTATCACCCACCTTTATTTTTTGTGGTGCAAGATAATATGCATGTGAATTATCATCAAATTTTACTAACATAATGTAACAAGATCTGTTCGGATCATATTCAATTCTTTCTACTGTCGCTGGCATATCAAATTTTTTTCTATAGAAGTCAACATGCCGATACATTTTTTTATGTCCACCAGCTCTATTTATAGAAGTAATATGGCCATTGTTGTTCCTCCCTTTCATTGCATTTTTTGGAGAAACTAAAGATTTAAATGGTTTACCTTTCCAAAGACCAGTTCTATCAACAAGGATTGTTCCTCGAGTAGATTTTGTATAAGGTTTAAATGTTTTTAGTGCCATTTTAAATTCCAGTTGTTAGATCAATGCTTTGACCTTTTTTAAGTGTTATAATTGCTTTTTTAAAACCAGAGACTTTAACTTTTCTTCCTCTGGTTAATTTAGTTCTATTTTGTTTATTGATAATATTTATCTTTGTAACATTTACTTTGAAAATTTTTTCAATGTTGTTTTTTATATTTTTCTTATTTGCTTTTGAAGGCACCTTAAAAACAATCTTATTTTGTTCTGATAAATTTGTTGATTTTTCAGTAACTAAAGGTGATAAAATTTTGTCGTATAAATGTATCTTTTCCATCTTAAGCATACCTCTTTTCTAATTCTTTTACGGATGTTTCAGTAAATACAACCTTTTCAAACTTGACTATATCGAACGCACTAAAATGATTAATGTCTGTCACTTTGATGTTTGGAATATTTCTAATTGATTTTTCAACATTATCTTTTGAGGTTTTGTCTAGAATTATAATTGAATTTGATATTTGAAATTTCTTTAAAATTAAGCTCATCTCTTTAGTCTTTTTTATTTTAGAACTAAAATCGCTAAAAATTAGAAGATTGTTGTTCTTTATCTTGTCACTAATTAAAGATGCTATACTTTGTTTTTTTTCACTCTTATTTAATTTTCTTTTTTTATATGATAGCTCTCCTTTAGGACCATGAGCAATACCACCACCAACAAAGATTGGGGCTTTTCTACTTGCGTGTCTAGCATTACCTGTTCCTTTTTGTGCATAAATTTTTGATGTTGGACCTGAGACTTCGTTTTGCTGCTTAGTTTTTGCATGCCTACCTTTATAGTTAGCATTAGTCTTATATAAAACTGTATTCACTAATTTCTTATTTATCTTAGCTGAAAAAATCTTATCTAAGACTTCAATAGAACTTTTTTTACCATCTAAATTAATTTTATCGACTTTCATTATTTTTTCTTTTTCTCCGGTGTTTTCTTAGCTAATTCAGCGGCTTTGTGTTTTTCACTGATAGTCATTTTTTTTATATTTTTAACTGAACCTTTTACGAGAATTTCAGAGTTTTTTGCTCCTGGGATAGAACCTTTTAAATATAGAAGCTCATTTTCTAGATCCGTTTTGATAATTTCGATATTTTGCTTAGTTCTTAATTTATCGCCCATATGTCCAGCCATTTTTTTTCCCTTAAATACTTTACCAGGATCTTGTCTTTGACCCGTTGAACCATGTGATCTATGTGAAATTGAAACACCATGTGTAGCTCTTAAACCACCAAAATTGTGTCTTTTCATAGCGCCTGCAAAACCTTTTCCAATCGTTTTTGATCTAGTATCTACAAATTTAACATCTTTAAAAATCTCTAAACCAAATTCATTTCCCTCTTTATAATTTTCAATATTTTGAACCCTATATTCTTTAAGTTTCCTTTTAGCTTCAGTATTTCTTTTAGAAAAATAACCCTTCATAGCCTTAGTTAGTTTTGAACTTTTGATTTTACCGTATCCAAGCTGAACTGCGGTGTAGCCTCTTTTTTCTTTATCTATTACTTGGATTACTCTAGCTTTTTCCATTTTTAATACAGTAACTGGAACCAATTGACCAGATTTATAAAATTCTCTAGTCATTCCAATTTTTTTTCCTAATAAAGCAATCTCACTCATAATTATATCTTAATCTCCACATCGACACCTGATGCTAAATCTAACTTCATTAAAGCCTCGACAGTCTGTGGCGTTGGTTCAATTATATCAATTAATCTTTTATGGGTTCGTGACTCAAATTGTTCTCTACTTTTTTTATCTATATGAGGAGATCTTAAAACTGTATATCTTTCAATTCTAGTTGGTAATGGAATTGGACCTTTTATTGTAGCCCCAGTTCTTTTGACTGTATTAACAATTTCTTCAGTTGAAGCATCTAAAATCTTATTGTCATAAGCTCTGAGTTTAATTCTAATATTTTGCTTTTCCATTTTAGCCTGCTATTTTTTTTGTTACTTCGTCTTGAACATTTTGTGGCACTTTTGCATAATGATCAAAAAACATTGAATATTGCGCTCGCCCTTGTGACATTGATCTTAAACTATTAATATATCCAAACATATTTGCTAAAGGCACCATTGCAGTAATTACAGTTGCGTTACCTCTTTGTTCTTGAGTGCTTATTTGTCCTCTTCGACTATTTAGGTCTCCAATAACATCACCCATATAGTCTTCAGGCGTTACTACTTCAACTCTCATGACTGGCTCTAATAATTTTAAACCACCTTTTGTACAAGCGTCTTTAAAACATGCTCTACTTGCGAGTTCAAAAGCTAATACACTAGAGTCAACATCGTGATGTAAACCATCTAAAATTGTAACTTTATAATCAATCATTGGGAATCCTGCTAAAATTCCACCATCTGATACTGTTTCGATACCTTTTTCCACACCAGGAATGAATTCTTTTGGAATAGCTCCACCTTTGATTTTACTTTCAACAGCTCTCCCTTTACCAGGCTCTTGCGGTTCTACTAATAATTTGACTTTTGCAAATTGTCCTGCACCACCACTTTGTTTTTTATGTGTGTATTCTACTTCTGATGAGTTTTCTATTGTTTCTCTGTATGCTACTTGTGGAGCTCCAACATTTGCTTCAACTTTAAATTCTCTTTTCATTCTATCAACAATGATATCTAAGTGTAATTCACCCATTCCCTTAATAATTGTTTGTCCAGACTCTTCATCAGATGAAACTCTAAATGAAGGATCTTCTTTAGCTAATCTACCCAAAGCTTCTCCCATTTTTTCTTGGTCAGCTTTTGTTTTTGGTTCAACAGCAATTTCAATTACTGGGTCAGGAAATTCCATAGGTTCTAGGAGGACTGGATTATCTTTATCACATAACGTGTGACCAGTAATGGTATTTTTCAAACCAGCTAGTGATACAATATCACCTGCATTAGCTTCCTTGATGTCTTCTCGAGAGTTAGCATGCATTAACAACATCCTACCGACTCTTTCTTCTTTTTCTTTTGATGAATTGTATACAGCCGTTCCTGTTTTTATTGTGCCTGAATAAATTCTAATAAATGTTAAAGATCCAACAAATGGGTCATTTGCTACCTTAAATGCTAGCGCAGAAAATGGTGCATTATCATCAAATTTCATTTCAATTTCATCCTCTGATCCCAATTTAGTTCCTTTAATTGAGCCAATATCAATAGGACTTGGAAGATAGTTAATCACTGCATCAAGTAGTGGTTGAACACCTTTATTTTTAAAAGCTGAACCAGTTAATACAGGAACAAAATCAAAGTTTAATGTTCCTTTTCTTATACATTTAATCAAATCTTCTTCTTTAATTTCTTCACCATTTAGATAAGACTCCATCAGTTTTTCGTCTTGCTCTACAGCCATTTCGACTAATTCCGTTCGATATTTTTGAGAGATTTCTCTAAGATCTTCAGGGATTTCTTTATATTCCCATTCAGCACCTAAAGCCTCATTTTTCCAAACTTGTGCTTTCATCTTAACAAGGTCAACAACACCAGTTAAAGAAGCTTCAATACCGATTGGTACTTGTATAACTAATGGTTTTGCTCCTAATCTGTCTTTGATCATATCTACACATCTAAAAAAGTCTGCACCAGTTCTATCTAACTTATTTACAAAACAAATTCTCGGTACTTTGTATTTATCAGCTTGTCGCCATACTGTTTCTGATTGAGGCTCTACACCTGCCACACCATCAAACACTGCAACCGCACCATCAAGTACTTTAAGTGATCTTTCTACTTCAATAGTAAAATCTACATGACCTGGTGTATCGATAATATTAATTCTGTGGTCTTGCCAGAAGCAGGTTGTTGCTGCTGATGTAATTGTAATACCTCTTTCTTGTTCTTGTTCCATCCAATCCATGGTCGCTGCACCATCATGAACTTCGCCAATTTTATGACTTTTACCTGTGTAATATAAAATTCTTTCAGTTGTGGTTGTTTTACCTGCATCAATGTGGGCCATAATCCCGATGTTTCTATATTTATCTAATGTGTGAGATCTAGCCATATTATTTTACCACCTAAAGTGTGCAAAAGCCTTATTGGACTCTGCCATTTTGTGTACATCCTCTTTTTTCTTTACAGCTGCACCTTTTTTTTCATACGCATCATAAAGTTCATTAAAAATTTTATCAGACATATGTTTATCTTTTCTTTTTCTTGCTGAATCAATAAGCCATCTGATAGCTAAAGCTTGTGCTCTTTTACTTTTAACTTCAACTGGAACTTGATAGGTAGCTCCACCTACTCTTCGTGATCTTACTTCTACAGTAGGTTTAATATTATTGATTGCTTCATTAAAAATATTGATAGGTTCATCTTTTGACTTAGTTTTAATCTTTTCAATTGCATCATAAACTATTTTAGTAGCTACACCTCTTTTGCCATCGTACATAATATTATTTATTAACTTAGGAATAATTGTGGAATTAAATTTTGGATCAGGAACAATATTTTTTTTAGGTTGTGTTTTTTTTCTAGACATATCTATTTACCTTTTTTTGTTCCGTACAGAGATCTTCTTTTTTTTCTATTTGCTACACCTTGAGTGTCTAAATTACCTCTTAAAATGTGATAACGTACACCTGGTAAATCTTTTACCCTACCACCTCTAATTAATACGACAGAGTGTTCTTGAAGATTATGACCTTCTCCAGGTATATAAGCAGTTACCTCAAAACCATTTGATAACCTCACTCTAGCAACTTTTCTTAAAGCAGAGTTAGGTTTTTTTGGTGTTGTAGTATAAACTTTCACACAAACACCTCTTTTAAGTGGTTGTTTTTGTAATGCTGGAACTTTGTTCCTAGCAATTGGTTTAGTTCTTTTTTTTCTTAACAACTGGTTAATAGTTGGCATATCTCTAAATTTTATAATTATTTATTTTTGAATGAAATAACTGACAGGTTATTTGTGGCAGCGTTTAGTGTCTATAATTAACACTACATTCCAACCAAAAAATATCGCCAAAATACTTATTAATTTAATTTTGTCAAACTAAAACTAGTTGGCAAACTTGTTATTTTTATTGATTTACAGGGGTTTCTGGCTGTTCAATCTGTTCTTGCTCTGTAAGAAATTTATTGTCATCTTCTAGAGCTTTCTTGTTCCATTTATTTTTAATATTACCAGTTCCAGCAGGCACTAATCGCCCAACTATTACATTCTCTTTTAAACCATTGAGCGGATCAACTTTACCTTTGATAGCAGCATCTGTAAGAACTCTTGTAGTTTCCTGGAATGATGCAGCAGATATAAAAGACTCAGTCTGCAGAGAAGCTTTAGTAATTCCCATTAAAACTCTTTCTCCTGTAGCTGGTTTTTTACCTTCAGATTTTAATTTTTCATTAACGTTATCAAATTTTATTCTATCGATGATTTCACCAGGTAAATAAGAGGAGTCACCTGTGGTTTTTACCTCAACCTTTTTCAACATTTGTCTTAAGATAGTTTCTATGTGTTTATCGTTAATAATTACACCTTGTAATCTATAAACCTCTTGAACCTGATTAACAAAATATTCAGTTAAATCTTTTATACCCATAATTCTAAGAATATCGTGTGGTAATGGCTGTCCATCTAATAAATATTCTCCTTTTTTAATTTTTTCACCTTGATTGAAATTAATATGTTTTCCTTTAGGTATTAAATAGTTAGATGGTTCTGATCCATCTTCAGGCACAATTGATATTCTTTGTTTTCCCCTAACTTCTTTTCCAAATATAACTTGTCCATCATTTTCAGCAATGATTGCACTATCTTTAGCTTTTCTAGCTTCAAACAATTCAGCAACCCTTGGAAGACCTCCGGTGATATCTTTAGTTTTAGTAGTTTCTTTAGGCAGTCTAGCAATAACATCACCAGCAGAAACCTTTTGACCATCTTTAACTGATAAAATTGAGTCAGGAACTAAATAATATCTTGCCTCATTATCATCTGCTTTTTTAATTACGTTTCCTTTTTCATCTCTTAAAGTAATTCTTGGTTTTAAATCTGTACTTTTTGATTGAGAACGCCAATCAACTACTGACTTTGAGGAGATACCTGTAGCGTCATCTGTAGTTTCTTGAATAGATACTCCATCAATTAAATCAACATAACTTGCAATACCACTTTTTTCAGCAATTACCGGTGTAGTGTAAGGATCCCACTCACAAATTTTTGTATTAGCTTTTACTTTATCACCATTTTTGAAAAACAATTTTGAACCATAAGCTACTTTGTAAACAGCAATTTGAACTCCATTATCATCTTCGATAGATAATTGTGTATTTCTACCCATGACAATCAAGTTCTTTTTAGAATCCTCTAAAATATTTGAGTTAATAATTTTTAAAGTCCCTTCATTTTTAGTGACAATTTGTGAGTCTTGTTTGACTGAAGCAGTACCACCCACGTGGAAAGTTCTCATCGTTAATTGTGTTCCTGGTTCTCCAATTGATTGTGCGGAAATCATACCAATAGCTTCACCTACATGAACCATTTGACCTCTAGATAAATCTCTTCCGTAACAAGTTGCACAAACACCTTCTTTTGAACTACACGTCATAACTGAAAAAACTTTTAATGATTTTATTCCAGCGGAATCAATTTTGTCACAACCAAATTCGTCTATCATTGACGATTTCTTGATTATTACTTCACCAGTTATAGGGTGCTTTACATCAGTTGCAACAACTCTACCTAAAGATCTTTCGGATAAACTCACAACAACATTACCACCTTCTAATATTTCTGATAATTCTATGAAACCAGGATTGTCACAATTTTTTTTAGTAATTGTTAAATCTTGTGCAACATCACAGAGCCTTCTAGTTAAATAACCTGAACTCGCAGTTTTTAGAGCTGTATCAGCTAGACCTTTTCTAGCACCATGAGTAGAGTTAAAATATTCTAATGCAGTTAATCCTTCTTTAAAGTTCGAGGTTATTGGACTTTCAATAATTTCACCTGACGGTTTTGCAATAAGTCCTCTCATTCCAGCTAATTGTTTCATTTGTGCTGCAGATCCTCTTGCTCCGCTATCTGCCATCATAAATACTGAATTTATTTTTAATCCCTCTGAAGTTTTCTCTGTTGCAGAAATTCCTTTCATCATCTCACCAGCAACTTTATCTGTACATTTTGACCAAGCATCGACGACTTTATTATATTTTTCACCCCTAGTGATTAAACCTTCTGCATATTGCGTCTCATAATCAGCAATTAATTTTTTTGTATCATCGATTAATTGCGTTTTGTTCTCAGGAATAACTAAATCATCTTTACCGAAAGAAATTCCAGCTTTAAATGCGTGTTTAAACCCAAGATCTTTTAATTTATCGCAGAAAATGACTGTTGTTTTTTGGCCACAAAATCTAAAGACAATATCAATTATTTCTGAGACTGTTTTCTTTGGTAAAATTCTATCAATTAAAGAAAACTTAATATTATTATTTTTTGGTAATAAGTTAGCTAATAGAAATCTTCCTGCAGTAGAAGTGTACTTCTCAAATTTTTGATTACCTTTTTCGTCAATTGTTTCAAATCTAGAAATAATCGTACTATGGACTTTTATTTGACCAGAAGATAAAGCAAATTCAATTTGATCTGCATTTAAAAAATATCCAGCTGGCTTATTAGTGACTGGTTCTTGAGATAAATAATAAATTCCTAAAATCATATCCTGACTTGGGACAATTATTGGTTTTCCGTTAGATGGAGAAAGAATATTATTAGTTGATAGCATTAATATTCTAGCTTCAAGTTGTGCCTCTAAACTTAAAGGAACGTGAACAGCCATTTGATCACCATCAAAATCTGCATTAAACGCAGCACATGTTAAAGGATGTAATTCAATCGCATCTCCCTCAATTAATTTTGGTTCAAAAGCTTGAACTCCCAACCTATGAAGTGTTGGAGCTCTATTTAATAAAACTGGATGTTCTCTAACAATTAATTCAAGTGCATCCCAGACAGCGTTAGTTTCTTTCTCAACTAATTTTTTTGCTTGTTTAATTGTTGAAGCTAAACCTAGTTTATTAAGTCTTGCATATAAAAATGGTTTAAATAACTCTAAGGCCATTTTTTTTGGTAATCCACATTCGTGTAATTTTAAGTCTGGACCTACTACAATTACTGAACGACCTGAATAATCAACTCTTTTACCAAGTAAATTTTGTCTAAATCTTCCCTGTTTTCCCTTTAACATTTCAGCTAAAGATTTTAATGGTCTTTTACCTGTTCCAGTAATTACTCTACCTCTTCTTCCGTTATCAAAAAGTGCATCAACAGATTCTTGTAACATTCTTTTTTCATTTCTGATGATAATATCTGGTGCCTTAAGATCCATTAGTCTCTTTAAACGATTATTTCTATTAATAACCCTTCTATAAAGATCATTTAGATCTGATGTTGCAAATCTTCCACCATCTAAAGGAACCAATGGTCTTAATTCTGGTGGAATAACCGGAACAACAGTCATGATCATCCACTCAGGTTTTTGACCAGTTTCAATAAAAGACTCGATTAACTTTAATCTCTTAATAGCTCTTTCTTCATTAACTTTTGATTTCGTCTCTTTGATATAATCAACAAGATTTTTTCTCTCTAAATCTAAATCGAGATTTTTAAGCATTTCCAGAACTGCTTCAGCTCCAATTCCAGCTGTAAAAGCCTCCTCACCGTATTCATCTTGATATTTTGCCAGTTCTTCCTCATTTAAAAGCTGATTTTTTTGCAGACCTGTTAAACCTGGCTCAATGACAATAAAATTTTCAAAATACAAAACCCTTTCAACTTCTTTGAGCTTCATATCAACAGCAAGTGCTATTCTACTTGGTAGTGATTTTAAAAACCATATATGTGCAACAGGTGTTGCTAAATTAATGTGACCCATTCGTTCTCTTCGAACATTTGATTTTGTTACTTCAACACCACATTTTTCACAGATGATACCTCTAAATTTCATTCTTTTATATTTTCCACACAAACACTCATAATCTTTAATTGGACCAAATATTCTTGCACAGAAAAGACCATCTTTCTCTGGTCTAAAAGTTCTATAATTAATAGTTTCTGGTTTTTTAATTTCACCATAGGTCCAAGATTTTATTTTCTCTGGGCTAGCTAATGAGATCTTGATACTATTAAAATTTTGAGCTTCAGATATTTCTGAATTTTTAAATAAATCTGTTAGTTCTTTTTTCATAATTAATTTAATTCCACATTTAATGCCAACGATTTAATTTCTTTGACAAGTACGTTAAATGATTCTGGTATTCCAGATTCAAAGTTTTCTTCACCCTTAACAATAGTCTCATAAACTTTTACTCTTCCAGCAACATCATCAGATTTTACAGTAAGTATTTCTTGAAGTGTGTATGATGCACCATATGCCTCAAGTGCCCATACCTCCATTTCACCAAATCTTTGACCACCTAATTGAGCTTTTCCACCCAATGGTTGTTGAGTTACTAAACTATAAGGACCAGTAGATCTAGCGTGAATTTTGTCTTCCACTAAATGATGAAGTTTAAGCATGTAAATTATTCCAACAGTAACCGGTCTGTCAAATTTTTCACCAGTTCTTCCATCCCATAAATAAGTTTGTCCTGATTTAGGTAAATTTGCCAACTCTAACATTTCTGTTACATTTTTTTCTTTAGCTCCATCAAAAACTGGAGTGGATATAGCTATACCATTTTGTAAATTTTCACATAAATCCCTAAATTCTGTTTTACTTAATTTATCTACTTTTTGATCAAATATTTCTTCACCATAGACAGATTTTAAAAAACTCTCTATTTTTTCATTCCTCTCAATTTTTTTATTATTTTCATTAACTAAATTCTTAATTTGTTCACCAAATTCTTTGCAAGCCCATCCTAAATGAGTTTCAAGTATTTGCCCTACATTCATACGACTAGGCACACCTAAAGGATTTAAAACTATATCTACTGGTCGTCCATCTTCTCTGTAAGGCATGTCTTCAACTGGTACAATCTTACTTACAACTCCTTTATTACCATGTCTTCCTGACATTTTATCACCTGGTCTTAATCTTCTTTTGATTGCAACAAAAACTTTTACCATTTTCATCACGCTAGGTAATAAATCATCACCACTTCTAATTTTTAAAACTTTGTCTTCAAATCTTTCAGTAATATCTTGTTTTGCTTTGTTATACTGATCTTTTAATTGTAAAAATGCATTCTCATTTTTTGGATTTGAGATAGTTAGTTTAAATAAATCATTAATTGATATTTTATTGATAGTTTCAAAATCTAATTTAGAACCAGCTTCGACATCTTTTATTTTTTTAGAAAGTGTTTCCCCTGACAAAATTTGAGCAGCTCTTTGTTTAATACTTCTCTCTAAAATTTCTTCTTCCACAATTTTATCTTGCTGTACTTGATCAATTTCTGCCCGTTCAATTGTGATAGATCTTTCATCTTTTTCTATACCATGTCTGTTAAATACTCTTACATCAACCACAGTACCACTGCTTCCTCTAGACATTCTTAGTGAGGTGTCAGTTACATCTATAGCTTTTTCTCCAAAAATGGATCTTAACAATTTTTCTTCAGGACCTGATGCGGAATCTCCTTTAGGTGTTACTTTCCCTACCAGGATATCACCCGCATTCACCTCTGCGCCAATATATACTATTCCTGACTCATCTAAATTTTTTAGAGCCTCTTCATTAACATTAGGTATGTCACGTGTTATTTCTTCTTCACCAAGTTTTGTGTCTCTTGCCATTATCTCATATTCAACAATATGCACTGAAGTAAATACATCGTCTGTTACACATCTTTCAGAAATTAAAATAGAGTCCTCAAAGTTATATCCTTGCCATGGCATAAATGCTACAGTAACGTTTTTGCCTAAAGCTAATTCACCCAGTTTTGTAGAAGGTCCATCAGCAATTATATCACCAGTCTTTACTTTATCGCCTACTCTAACTAGGGGTCTTTGATTAATACATGTGTTTTGATTAGATCTTTTAAATTTTTGTAGATTGTAAATATCAACACCGGATTTTGAGAAATCAGTTTCCTCTGTAACTTTAATTACTATTCTCTTACCATCAATTTTATCTACTACACCGTCTCTTTTAGCAACTATTGTAACCCCTGAGTCTAATGCAACATCACTTTCTATTCCCGTACCAACTAGAGGTGCCTCAGGTTTTAATAAAGGAACTGCTTGTCTCATCATATTAGAACCCATTAATGCTCTATTGGCATCATCATTTTCTAAAAAGGGTATTAAAGATGCAGCAACAGAAACCAATTGTTTAGGTGATACGTCAATATAATCTATTGTTTCGGGTTTTGCTAAAAGGAAGTTTAAATTTTGTCTACAAGAAACCAATTCCTCAACTATTTGACCATTTTTATCAATTTTAGTATTTGCTTGAGCTATCGTAAATTTAGTTTCTTCCATTGCAGACAAATATTCTACTTTATCTTGAACAACACCCTCCTTTACTCTCTTGTAAGGACTTTCTATAAAACCATATTTATTAATTTTTGCATAAGTAGATAAACTATTGATTAAACCAATATTTGGACCTTCTGGTGTCTCAATAGGACAAATTCTTCCATAATGAGTTGGATGTACGTCTCTAACCTCAAACCCAGCTCTCTCCCTTGTTAGTCCACCAGGACCTAAAGCAGAAACTCTTCTTTTATGAGTAATTTCTGAAAGTGGGTTTGTTTGATCCATAAATTGAGAAAGTTGAGAACTTGCAAAAAAATCTTTTAGTGAAATTGTAAGTGGTTTTGCATTTATCAAATCTTGTGGCATTGCTGACTCGATATCTAAAGTGGTCATTTTTTCTTTAATAGCTCTTTCCATTCTATAAACACCGATACGAGCTTGATTTTCAACTAATTCACCTACAGATCTAACTCTTCTGTTTCCAAGATGGTCAATGTCATCAACATCATCTTTACCATCCCTTAAGTCCAACATTTTACGAATAATTGCTAAAATATCATCATTTCTTAATATTGTAATTTTATCTGAGCATTCTAAATCTAATCTAGAATTCATTTTGACTCTTCCAACGTCAGACAAGTCATATCGGTCTGAGCTAAAAAATAAATTATTGAAAATTTGAGTTGCTATTTCAATTGTTGGAGGTTCACCGGGTCTTAACATCTTATAAATTTCAGTTATTGCCTCATCTTTAGTATTATTTTTGTCATTCAAAATTGTGGTGAGTAAATAAGGACCTTTGTTAATAGAATTTGTTACAGAAATATCTAGAGTTGTAATATTTGCATCTAAAATTTGTTGAATGATTGTGTCATTTAACTCAGTACCAATTTTTAATAATCCATCCTCTTGATCATTTAATTTAATATCTTTATGTAAAAACTTTCCAAATAATGATTCTTTCGCAACTAGTATATCTTTTAATCCATCATTAGATAATTTTTTAGCATTTAAGTAATTTATTTTTTCTCCTAATTTAATTACAACTTTTCCTGATTTAGCATCAACAACTTCTTCAGAAAAATTTTTAGCTTTATAGTTTTCTGGGTTAAATTTCGTTTTCCACTTTTCTGATTTTGTATCAAAAATAAATTTTTCTGACTCATAAAATTCATTTACAATTTCACTTTTTGAATAACCAAGAGCAAGCAATAAAGTAGATGCAAGAATTTTTTTCTTTCTATCGATTTTAAAATATAAAAAATCTTTTACATCATATTCAAAATCTAACCAAGATCCTCGATTTGGTATTACCCTACAATTAAATAAAAGCTTCCCACTCGCATGTGTTTTACCTTTATCATGATCAAAAAATACCCCTGGGCTTCTATGCATTTGATTGACAACAACTCTTTGAACACCATTAGTTATGAATGTTCCACTATTAGTCATCATAGGAACTTCTCCCATATAAACTTCTTGTTCTTTTGCTGATAAAATATCTTTTGTATTTGTTTCTTGGTTTATTTCATAAACAACTAAACGCAATGTACATTTTAAAGCCGAGGAGTAAGTTAAACCTCTAGCAATACATTCTTCTACATCAAATTTTGGTTTTTCAAGTCTGTATGATACATATTCTAAAGTTGCTTTATCATTTAGATCTTCAATAGGAAAAATACTTTTAAATACTCTGTCAAATCCTTTAGTTAAATCACCTGCTTCAGGGTTAAAAAATGTTAATTCGTCGTAGGAATTTTTTTGAACTTCTATTAGATTAGGAATAGATAAACTTTCTTTAAGTTTTCCGAAACTCTTTCTAATATTTTTCTTTTCAGTAAAAGATATTTGCATCTATGTCTTAATACTGATTAAACTTAATTAATCAGTACTTAAAAATTTCCTGTTAATTTACTTAAGTTCTACTTTTGCACCTGCAGCTTCTAACTTAGCTTTAATTTCCTCTGCTTCTTTTTTAGGTACACCAGCTTTAACTTCTTTAGGTGCGCCCTCTACCAAGTCTTTTGCTTCTTTTAGACCAAGAGAAGTTGCTGCTCTTACTTCTTTAATTACATTAATTTTTTTATCTCCTGCAGAAACAAGCATGATTGAAAAGTCATCCTTATCTTCTGCCGCTGCCGCTGCACCTGCTGCTGCTGGTGCCGCTGCCGCCATTGGCGTAACACCCCATTTTTCCTCTAATTGTTTTGAAAGATCTGCTGCCTCAGCAACAGTTAAACTTGATAAGTCCTCTATAATTTTATTTAGATCTGGCATAATTTACTCTTTAGGTTGTTTTTTCAGAATTTTCTGGAGGTAAACTACTCATTTTTTCCGATCGTGCAAGCAAAATACTCACTAATTTTGATGCAGATGCATTCAAAATACCCACAATATTAGCCCTTGCTTCATCTAAGGTAGGTAAATTTGCGACATTCATTACTCCAGCTTGATCAAGAATCTCATTTTCCATCATTCCACCGATCAGTTTCAGATTCTCATTATCTTTTGCAAACTTGGATAAAATTCGTGCTGACATAATTGCATCTTCTCCAAATGCAACTGCAGTTGGGCCTGTAAATAAACTTGATAAATCTTTACACTTAGTTTTTTCCAATGCTAATTTTGTAATTCTGTTTTTTGTAATTTTAAAAATTATTCCATGTTCTCTCATTTTTGATCTTAATTCATCTAATTGAGTCATTGTAAGACCTTGATAATGAGTAACCATAACCGCTTTACTATTCTCAAATTGCGTTGTCATTTCAGCAATGTAGTTTTTCTTTTGCTCTTTATTCATCATAACTTAAATATTTTTCCCCAATTTTAATTTATATGAAACACCCATCGTTGATGTCACAAATGCGTTTCTAATTAAATCTCCCTTAACTGTATTATTTGATTTTTCTTTCTCGAGTGTATCTATAACAGCATTAAAATTTTTAATTAACTTCTCATCACTAAAAGATTTTTTTCCTATACTTATACCAATATTTCCATCTTTATCATTTCTAATTTCTGCTTGACCAGATTTTGCATCTGAAATTGCTGTTTTTAAATTTTCAGTCACAGTTCCTAATTTTGGATTTGGCATTAAACCTTTTGGTCCCAATACTTTTCCTAATTTTGATAATTTAATCATCATGGATGGGGTACAAATTAATTTTTCAAAATTCATTTCACCATTTTTAATTTTTTCTATAAATTCATCACTACCTACAATATCTGCACCAGCACTTTTTGCTTCATCAGATTTTGTATCTTCACATACCACAGCAACTTTAATTTTTTTTCCAGTTCCACCAGGAAGATTTACTACAGTCCTTATATTTATCTCACTTTTTTTTTGTTTATTATTTATCTGAAAACTTAAATCAACTGACTCATCAAATTTAGTCGTACAATTTTTTTTAATCACTGGTAATAACTTTTCAATCATTTCAGATGGAAGTTCTAAAGTTTTTTCTGGAAGTTTTTTAAATCTTTTTGAAGACATAATTAATCTTTCACCTCAATACCCATCGATCTTGCAGAACCAGCAATTATCTTAACCGCTTGATCTAAATCAAGAGCATTCAAATCCTCCATTTTTTGTTTAGCAATTTCTTCAGCTTGTTTTTTTGTAATTGATGCAACAATGTTTCGGCCAGGTTCTTGGGAGCCACTTTTTAATTTTGCAGCTTCTCTTATAAAGAAAGATGCTGGTGGTGATTTAATTTTAAAATCAAATTTTTTATCTTTATAAACTGTTATTTCGACTGGTACAGGTTTGCCAGCTAACTTTTTAGTTTTATCATTAAAGGCTTTACAAAATTCCATGATGTTTACCCCTCGTTGCCCCAATGCAGGTCCAACTGGCGGAGCAGGATTTGCTTGACCACCTTTTATTTGTAATTTTATAAAACCACTAATTTCTTTTTTAGCTGCCATAAATCTAACTTACTTTTTCCACTTGATTATATTCTAAATCAACTGGTGTTGGCCTTCCAAATATAGAAACTGACACCTTAAGTCTAGACTTTTCTTCATCAATTTCCTCAACCATTCCACTAAATGATGCAAAAGGCCCGTCAATAACCTGAACTTTTTCGCCAACTGTGTATTCTACAGCTGATTTTGGTTGAGCAACACCATCTTTAATTTGACCTAAAATTTTATCAATTTCTTTATCAGATACAGGAACAGGCATACCTTTCGTGCCTAAAAAACCACTTACACGTTTTATACTTTTGATCATGTGATAAATATCATTATCCATTTCACTTTTAATCAAAACATAACCTGGAAAATATTTTTTTTTTCTTTGTATTCTTTTACCTCTTTTAACCTCAGTTACATCATGAGTTGGAACAATAATTTCCTCAAACTTTTCAGAGATTTTAGCCTTATCAGCCTCTTCTTTAATTAATCCTGCTACTTTATTTTCAAAACTAGAATGAGATTGAACTATGTACCAATTTTTCATTAAATACTCACCTTAAGTAATAACTCTAAGAAAAATTTTAAAACCTGATCCAATAAAAGAAAAAACAACGACATAACTACTGCCATTGCAAAAACCATTAATGCTCCTTGAAGTGTTTCTTTTCCTGTGGGCCAAGAAACTTTAAATGCTTCCTGTTTAACTTCCTGTATAAATTTAATCGGGTTCTTCATATATATACCTATTTCAAATTGGCAGGAGCGGAGGGACTCGAACCCTCAGCCTCCGGTTTTGGAGACCGGCGCTCTACCAATTGAGCTACACTCCTATATAGAGTTTACTCTATAATTTTAGTTACTACCCCAGCTCCAACAGTTCTACCACCTTCACGAATAGCAAAGTTCAATTTTTCTGACATCGCAATTGGTGTAATAAGTTTAACTGTAAATTTAGCATCATCACCAGGCATAACCATTTCAGTCCCAGCTGGTAACTCTACCTCTCCAGTCACATCTGTAGTTCTAAAATAGAATTGTGGTCTATACTTTGTGAAAAAAGGTGTGTGTCTTCCACCTTCTTCTTTTTTAAGTACATACGCTTGAGCCTCAAATTTAGTATGTGGTGTAACAGATCCTGGTTTACAAAGAACTTGTCCTCTTTCAATATCAGTTCTTTCTACACCTCTTAAAAGTACTCCAACGTTATCTCCTGCTTCACCAGAATCTAAAAGTTTTCTAAACATTTCAACACCAGTACAAACTGATTTTTTAGTTTCTCTAATACCAACTATCTCAAGTTCATCTCCTGTTTTTAGTACACCAGACTCAACTCTTCCAGTTGCAACTGTTCCTCTTCCTGAAATTGAGAAAACATCTTCTACTGGCATTAAGAAATCTTTATCTTTTGGCCTGTCTGGTTGCGGAATAAACTCATCTACATTTTTCATCAATTCTAAAATTGAATTTTTTCCAATTTCATCATCTCTTCCTTCAACAGCAGCTAATGCAGAACCTTTAGCTATAGGAGTTTTGTCACCAGGGAATTTATATGAAGTTAATAATTCTTTAATCTCTTCTTCGACAAGATCAATCATTTCTTTATCATCAACCTGATCTACTTTATTTAAATAAACACAGATAGCAGGAACACCAACTTGTCTTGCTAAAAGAATATGCTCTCTTGTTTGAGGCATAGGTCCATCAGCAGCATTAACAACTAAAATTGCTCCATCCATTTGTGCTGCACCAGTAATCATATTTTTTACGTAGTCTGCATGACCTGGACAATCTACGTGTGCGTAGTGTCTTTTTTCAGTTTCATATTCAACATGTGCTGTTGAAATTGTAATTCCTCTTTCTTTCTCTTCTGGAGCTTTATCAATTTGATCATATGCAACAGCCTGTGCTCCACCAGTTTCAGATAAAACTTTAGTAATAGCTGCAGTTAAAGTTGTTTTGCCATGATCGACATGACCGATTGTTCCGATGTTACAATGCGGTTTATTTCTTACAAATTTTTCTTTTGACATTACTTATATTCCTCACTTTTATTTTTTTTATAAACTTTATTTTTCTTGGAGCGGGTAAAGGGAATCGAACCCTTACATCCAGCTTGGAAGGCTAGCGTTCTACCATTGAACTACACCCGCACAACCCCAAGAGTAACACTCCAGTATTGTTAAAGATTACTGAATGGTGGAGGGGGAAAGATTCGAACTTTCGAAGACCGAAGTCAACGGGTTTACAGCCCGCCCCATTTGACCGCTCTGGAACCCCTCCCTTAGGGGAAGTGTCCCCTTGTTCAATAAAGCTTTAAACAACAAGCGTTTTATATATTTTATTTGTCCAAATGCAACACGTGATTTTGTGGGAAAATATTTGAAAAAACGTGTAAAACAAAGCTAATTTTATGAACAAATCATCTTTTTTTATCATTGGTCAACATGCTGTAATTGAGGCACTTCGGAATCCGAAGAGAAAAGTTTTAAGAATATTTTTAACAGAAGAAAGTAAAAAAAATATTCATAAAAAAAGCCCTAACAAAAACTTATTAAATGATGTCAAAGTATATTTTAGGACAAAAAAAGAGCTTGATAAATATAGCACTAGAGAAAATTTGCAACATCAAGGGTATGTTGCAGAAATTGAACATTTACAAAAACCAATACTCAAAGAATACATAAAAGAAAAGAATGAGATGACATTAATTTGTCTTGATGGTGTAACTGATCCAAGGAATATAGGATCTCTAATTAGAAGTGCAGCTTCTTTTAATATCGATGGAGTGATTATTAAAGAAAGAAACTTCCCTAGTGAAAGTAAACTTTTGTATAAAGCAGCAAGTGGATCAATTGAATATATGAATATATTTGAAGTTTCAAATATCAATTCAACACTTAAAAATCTTAAAGAAAAAAATTTTTGGGTATATGGTTTTGATGGAAATGGAAAAAAAGATTTTACGCATATTGAATGGAAAGGAAATAATGTATTATTATTTGGATCAGAAGGATCTGGTATGCATAAACATACATCTAAATATGCAGATTTTTTAGTTAAGATTGAGATAAATGAAAAAATTGAGAGCCTAAATATATCAAATAGTGCCGCAATCGTATTTCATCATTTAAGTTATCTAAAAAAAAAGAGTTGATTAATTAATAAATAATTAATAGTTATTGCGCATGCCCTTGTAGCTCAGCTGGTAGAGCAATTGATTTGTAATCAATAGGTCCGCGGTTCGAATCCGTGCGGGGGCACCATCACTCAATTAAATCAACGTTTATTATTTTTAAAATAACTTATTTAGATTTATTGCAAAATTTTTTATTTAAATAAAGCCAAGTTTTGGAAAATGTATAATTCACACTATCTAATGAATGAATGATGTTTAAAAATTTACCTTCATCATAAATATCTCTATTTGTCCCAAATCCTACCAACTGAAATTTATTTAATAGATTTTTTTCAATCATTGAAATATCTAATTCAATTTCCCTGTAGAGTTTTCCAATAGACAATTCAGTATAAACACAATCGACTTTATTAAGTTTTATCAGATTTTTGGCTCCTTCAAGGCACTCGCATTCGGCTCCTTCAGTATCTAACTTTAAAAAACTAATTTTATTTATATTTT
>CACOGC010000003.1 GCA_902626645.1 uncultured Pelagibacteraceae bacterium
TTTATCTTTTGAAAAAAACTCTTTTGTATCAAAATTTGGAATTTTAATTTCTGATTTTATTGCAGGTGTATAAACATTTGTATTTTGTAAACCTTTGTAAAAAACAAAGAAAATTATTGAGAATGTAAAAATTAAAAATATGGGAAAAATTTTAGTTTTCATATTTTTTTCTAATTAAAGATAAACAGCCACTAAAGCACAAAAGAATTGTAGAAATCCAAATCCAAATCATGAATGGCTTTACTTGATAACGAATATTAAAATAATCTTGATTTTGGACATAATTCATTGTCATAAATTTATCAGTGAATATATTAGTTTTGATATCTGCCTCACTAGTAACAATATTTGGTTGATTATATATTCTAAGTTCGGGTTGCATGACTTCAATTAATCCACTTTGATCCTCAACAACAAACTTACCCTTAATTGCTTTAAAATTTTGTTTATTTTCTTGCTCAATACTTTCAAAACTAATCTTCAAATTTTGAGCTTGGTAAGTTTCATTAATCTTTAAATTTGTAATAACCTCAGATGAGAAAATATTATTAAATAAAATACTTAGTATTAAAATGCTAAAACTAAAATGAGCGGTAATTTGCGAAAGGTTTCTATATTTTTTATGAAAAAAATCTCTAAGAGTAATGAAGAATAAATAAAAAGCTGCTGTAATTAGAATAGTATTATATAGAAAATTTATATCTAAATTCCTTATTATTAATACGGATAAAATTAAAGAAATAACAAAAAATAAAATTAAATAAATTTTGTCCTCAATATCTGATTTAATCCACTTTAATTTAGGACCTATTGCCATAGCTAACATAAATGGAATTAAAAATGGTAGTATCAATTTGTTAAAAAATGGTGGACCTACAGATATTTTTTGAGACGAAATTACTTCTAAAAATATTGGATAAATTGTGCCAATTAAAACAACAGACAAAAAATACATCATAAACCAATTATTAACTAGAATTGATGTTTCCTTACTTAATAAGTAGAAAGTTTTAGAACTGTTATTATCACTTTTATGAAAAATTAAAAAAATAAAAAAAGATAGAAATATCAAAATAAATAAAAATATTAAAATATACAAACCTCTTTCTGGATCGTTGGCAAATGTATGAACAGAATTTAAAATACCTGATCGAACCAAAAAAGTACCACACATACTTAGGGTAAAGGTTGCAATCGATAACACAACAACCCACGAGGTAAGGATAAGCTTTTTTTCTAAAACTAATACACAATGTAATAAGGTTGTTAATGCAAACCATGGCATTAAAGATACATTTTCAACTGGATCCCAAAACCAAAAACCTCCCCATCCTAACTCATAGTAAGCCCAAATAGATCCAAGTAAAATTCCTAAAGTTAAAAAAATCCAAGAAACTAAAACCCACTTTTTAATATGTGAAGCCCACATTTTTGTAATATTGTTGGAGCAAACTGCTGCTAGTGCTGAGGAAAAAATTATGGAAGTTCCAACATAGCCTAAATATAAAATCGGCGGGTGAATTGCTAATGCAGGGTCTTGCAATATAGGATTTAAACCTAATCCCTCTTTTGGAACTGGAAAAACATGATTAAAAGGATTGGAGGTTTGTATTAGAAAAATAAAAAAACCAACTATTATTATCTGCTGAAATAATAAAGTTAAAATTTTATATTGTTTTGGTTGATCTTTTGACCTCAGTAAAAAGACAAATATAAATAACGTTAAAACTAACAACCATAATAATAGACTACCCTCATGATTGCCCCAAGTACCAGATATTTTATAAAAAAGGGGCTTAGTTGTATGGGAGTGATTAAAAACTGTCTCATTACTAAAATCTGAGTTAACAAAAGATAAAATTAAGCCTGAGAAGCTTATTATCACAAATAAAAGCTGTAAGAATACTAACGGTATTACTTTAATATCTAAATTCTGAGTATCATTAAAATTTTTAATCGAAAAAAATATAACTAAAATTGAAACACCGACACCAAAAATTAAAGAATAATATCCAATTAAACTCGACAATTTATTTCTCCTCTAAAGCAGCCTTTACTTCAGGAGGCATATAATTTTCATCATGTTTCGCTAAGATTTTCGTTGCTGAAAAAAAATTTTCATCTTTTAAAAATCCTTCAGCAACAACACCCTTACCTTCTTCAAAAAGGTTGGGTATTAATCCTGAGTAAACAACATTAATTTCACTCTTAAAGTCTGTAATAACAAAACTTAATTCTTTATTTACAATAGAAATTGAGTCAGTTTTTACCATTCCTCCAATTCTGATCTTTTTCTGCTGCATTTCAGATAAAGTTTTTATCTCAGATGGAGATTTAAAATATACAACATTTTCTTCTAATGATTTTAGAATAAGGAATATCGTTAAACTTAATGTAACAGCGATTAAGAATATAAAAAAAAATCTTAGTTTAACTTTACGACCATACATGGTTTAAAAGTTAAATAGTTGAAGTGTTGGATAGAATCTCTCTATTAATTCTTTGTAGTCTAGCAGAGGCAGCTCTTTCAGAGTTTAGGTTTCCAAATTTAACAATAAACTTATTTTTTTCTCTTTCATATTGATTTTTGATTACCAGATACAATGATACAAAGCTTAAAAAAGTAAAAGCAAATGAACCCCAAACATAAATTCCATATCCGTTCATATCAAAAATTTCAGTAATCATAATCTGTCTAAACCCTTATTTTTAATTTTTATCAGTTCTGTATTATATTTCATTAAAAAAATTAGCAATGAGAATAGGGCAAATGCCGCAGTCATAATAAGCAAAGGGACGAGCATCGAAGAATGAATAGTAGATTTTGATAATATATTAATTGATGCAGGCTGATGAAGTGTGTTCCACCAATCTACAGAATATTTAATTATAGGAACATTTATTATTCCCAAAATTGTAATAACTGAAGTTACCTTAAAAACTTGTTCTTTATCTTCGTAAATTCTCCAAGCAATTAAATACATCAAATAAAATAATGCCAATATTAACATAGATGTAATTCTGGCATCCCACGCCCACCATGTTCCCCACGTGGGCTTTCCCCAAATAGAACCTGTTACAAGTGCAATTACATTAAAAACAAATCCTGACGGAGCCAAACTTTTTGAAATTAAAAAGAAATTTTTAATCTTTAATATATAACCAACGATAGAAAGAATAGTAATAGTAGAAAAAATACCTAGTGAGATCCATGCAGCGGGAACATGAACATACATTATTCTTACAGAGTGACTTTGTTTATAATCTTCTGGTGAGAGAATTAGAGCTTCAGTCAAACCTATAGAGACTACCAAAATGAATAATAATAAAACGTATTTTGGTGCTTTAGAAGTTATAGAAAAAATTCTATTAGGTTCTAGTAATTGAAACATAAAATTTTATTTTTAAAATTAATAATAGAGTTATTTAGTACGAAATAATTATCTGATCAAGAATGTAGAGGGAGATAATAACGAAGGGTAAAATTTAACACTCTTGATCAGAATTAATTAAATTTAACAATGCCCTGTGACAAAGATTTGAGCTAAATGTGTTTAAAAAGTGAATTTACTTAATTTGACGGCTTAAAATAGCTTGAACCTTTTTTACCAGAGAAAATTTCCTCAATTAATGGATGCTTGATTGGCTCATCAGAGTCATCGGTCAATAAATTTTGCTCTGACACGTAGGCTTCATAAGTTATTTCATCATTTTCAGCTAACAGATGATAGAATGGTTGATCTTTTCTTGGTCTAACATTCTTAGGAATAGATTGATACCATTCTTCAGAATTATTAAACTCAAAATCTACATCATAAATTACACCTCTAAACTCAAAGTGTTTGTGTTTTACAATATCGCCTATTGAGAATTTAGCTTTTTGAATTGCCATTTAGATTAGTATGGGTATTTAAAAATAAAAATCAATAAGAAAAATTTATAGTTTTTGTGAAAATATTATTTATGTTAATATTCTTCTGGTGAATAAATCTTTTTTAAAGTTTCTTACTGATTTTGGACCTCTGGTAATTTTTTTTTACTACTATTACGATAGTGGAAAAGATTTAAGAGTAGCCATTCCACCATTTATAATTGCGACAATTATAGCATTAGCGATTGTTTGGTTTTTAGAAAAAAAAATACCCAAAGTTCCTCTGTTAAGCGGAATATTAATTACTTTTTTTGGTGGCCTTACAATTTATTTTGATAATCCAGTTTTTATTTACATCAAACCAACAATCATTAATATTTTATTTGGTCTAGCTTTAATATTTGGTAGATATTTTACTAATGAACCTGTGTTAAAAAAATTAATGGGAAAATCAATACCACTTACAAACGAAGGTTGGGAATTGTTAAGTAAAAGATGGATATACTTTTTCTTTGGACTTGCTATTTTAAATGAATTGGTTTGGAGAACACAGTCTGAGGAATTTTGGGTCAACTTTAAAGTTTGGGGTTTACTTCCAATAACTTTCATTTTTACAGCTTTTCAAATTGGTTTAATCAATAAATATAAAACTCATGAAGAATAACTTAAGACTGGTTGTCAATAATCTTGATAAAAAAAAATTTAATGAAAATCATTTTTTTGAAAAAAGTGAGCTTAAAATAATATTAGATTTATATGCAAAAATGGTTTCTGAGGGTTCTTGGAAAGATTACGGACTTAACATTTCAAGCAAACAGGTAGGATTTAGTGTTTTTAAAAATGCAGCTGAAAATGCTATTTATAAAATTTGCAAAAACTTTAAGCCAAAAAATAAAAATTTAAAATATTTAATTACTGATACTAATGGTAAAATACTAAAGAATTCCTCAGAACTTAATTCGTTGTTAAAAAATACTAATTGGAAAAAACTTTAAAGTAAAATTATCTTCTTTGACCGAAAAGTCTTAAGAGCATAATAAATAAGTTAATGAAATCTAAGTAAAGAGTTAGAGCACCCATCACCGCTTTTTTACCCATTAACTCACCAGTATCACTAGCAGAGTACATATTTTTTATTTTTTGAGTATCATAAGCAGTAAGACCAACAAAAATTAAAACTCCTAAAATTGAAATCACGAAATACATCATTGAAGATTTTAGAAAAATATTAACTAATGATGCAATAATAATTCCTATTAATCCCATCATCAAAAATGATCCAAACTTAGTTAAATCTCTTTTTGTTGTATAACCATAAATGCTCATAGCACCAAAAGTTGCGGAACAAATAAAAAATACTCTTGTTACACTTAAACCTGTGTAAACTAATAAAATTGAAGAAAGTGATAAACCCATTAAAGCAGCAAAAATCCAAAAAGTTGTCTGAGCTTTTGATGCACTCATTTTGTTTATCCCAAAACTCATATAAAACACGACACCCAAAGGAGCTAACATTACAATCCACTTAAGTCCTGATAAATAAATGGCATTTCCAACTTCAGTTAAAGCCACAATAGAACCACTTGCATCAGTAACAACTGACATCTTAAATGTTATTAATGCTATAATTCCTGTAAGTAATATTCCAGTTGCCATGTAGTTATAAACTTTTAACATGTAGGCTCTTAAGCCCTCATCAGTAACCGCAGTTGTTTCACGTGCTGCTGATCTCGCTCTTGCTAGAATACCTTTTTTGTCTGTTGCCATGATTTTATAGATATATAGTCTTTTACTAAATATTCAAGATACCTTAAAAGATTAATAAAAATTATACTTTAAAATCACTATGAATTATAAAAAATTAGGCAATACGGATCTTGATGTGAGTACAATTTGTCTCGGTACTATGACCTGGGGCGAACAAAATACCCAAGAAGAAGGGTTTCAGCAAATGGATTATGCTTTAGATCATGGTGTAAACTTTTGGGACACTGCAGAAATCTATTCAATTCCCATGAGAGAAGAAACATATGGGGAAACAGAGAGAATAATCGGTAACTGGTTTCAAAAAACTAAAAAAAGAGACAAAGTTATTATAGCAACAAAAGTGTGTGGTAATACTTCAAACAAATATATTAGGGGTGGTGGTTATAATTTCGGGAAAAAAAAAATTTCTGAAGCTTTAGAGGAAAGTCTCAAAAGATTGAAAACAGACTATATCGATCTCTATCAACTTCATTGGCCAGAGAGAAATACAAATTTTTTTGGAAAACATGGTTATGAACATGACGAAAACGATAAAGATTGGACACCATTTGAAGAAATACTTGAAAGTCTAAAAAAATTTATTGAACAAGGTAAAATTAGATACATTGGTCTATCTAATGAAACTGCATGGGGTTTGTCAAAATTCCTTGAAATATCAAAATTAAAAGATTTACCAAAAATGATGTCGGTGCAAAATCCATACAATTTACTTAATAGAACTTATGAAGTTGGACTTGCAGAAATTTCTGTTAGGGAGAAAAGTGGCTTGTTAGCTTACTCGCCATTAGCATTCGGATACTTAACAGGAAAATATAGAAATAATAATTTACCAGAAAAATCAAGAATGAAACTATTTAAAGATTTCACAAGATATAAAAATGAAAATGGTCAAAAAGCTATAGAAGAGTATTACAAGTTATCGCAAAAATTCAATATTGATTTTACTCAAATGTCATTAAAGTTTTGTGAAATTCAGCCATTTATGACAAGTGTGATAATAGGTGCAACGACAATCGAACAGTTGAAAACAAACATAGAAAGTGTAAATGTAAGTTTAACAAGCGAAATTTTAAATGAGATTAATAAAATTCAAAAAATGTTCCCAAACCCATGTCCATGATTAAAAAAATTTTATTTATATTTATACTTTCTACTTTTTTATTCACATCAAAATCTTTAGGAGAAGATCTAAAAAAAATTGGTAAATATAAAGACTGGGAAACAATGGTTTTAGCGGAAGCATCTGGTAAAGTATGTTTTGCTCAGTCTTCTCCAATTCTGCAATCTCCTAAAACAAATAAAAGAGATGCTAGATTATTTGTTACATTTAGACCTGGTGAAAAAATTGCGAATGAAATCAGTACTACTGCTGGTTACGAATTTAATAAAAATAATACTGTATTAGCAACCTCTGGAAATAACAAATTTAAATTTGATATTAAGCAACAAGGTTTTGCATGGATGACTAGTAATAAAAAAGAAAAGATTATGGTCAAGATTATGAAAAAAGGTTCAAGAATAATGGTAACTGGATACAATGAAAAAGGCTCTCAAACAATCGACCATTACTCATTATTGGGATTCACTAAAGCATATAACACTGCAAAAAAAGCTTGTAGCTAGTTAATGAAATCAAAAAAAAGAATTGTATTAGCTTACTCAGGCGGTTTAGACACATCTATTATTCTTAAATGGCTTCAAGAAAATTATGATGCAGAAGTAATTTGTTACACCGCAGATATCGGACAAGAAATAAATAGAAAAAAAATTCTTTCAAATGCAAGAAAATTTGGTGTCACAAAAATAATTATTAATGATTTAAAAAATGTTTTTGTAAAGGACTATGTATTTCCTATGATCCGTGGTCATGCAATTTATGAGGGTGTTTATCTATTAGGAACCTCAATCGCCAGACCTCTGATAGCAAAGGATCAAATAAAGGTTGCAAAAAAATTCAAAGCATATGCAGTATCTCATGGGGCTACTGGAAAAGGAAACGACCAAATAAGATTTGAGCTTGGTTATCATTATTTTGGTCCCAAAATAAAAATTATTGCACCATGGAGAATATGGAATCTAAAATCTCGATCAGACTTAATTAATTATGCAAAGAAACGCAAAATTCCTATCCCAAAAGATAAAAAAGGTGCATCTCCTTTTTCAGTAGATGATAATTTATTTCATACATCAACTGAAGGTAAGTTATTAGAAAATCCAAAAAATTCTGCACCAGAATTTATTTTTCAAAGAACTATTTCTCCAGAAAAAGCTCCTACCAAAGCAACTCATGTAACAATTAATTTTAAAAATGGTGACCCCATTGGTCTTAATGGAAAAAAAATTGGACCAGCAAAATTATTATTAAAACTTAATCAATTGGCAGGAAAAAATGGAATAGGAAGAGTTGATCTTGTTGAAAATAGATTTTTAGGCATCAAGTCTAGAGGAGTTTATGAAACTCCAGGAGGTACATTGTTAATCCATGCACATAGAGCAATTGAATCAGTTACGCTTGATAAAGAAACAATGCACAAAAAAGATGCAATAATGTCAAAGTACGCAGAATTGATCTATAATGGATATTGGTTTTCAAAAGAAAGGTTTAAACTTCAAAAAATTGTGGATTTGAAAAAAAACAAAATAAATGGATCTGTTAAACTAAAACTTTATAAGGGAAATGTTACAATTCAATCAAGGATAACAAAAAGCAATGCTTACTCAATGAAAAAAGTTTCGTTTGAGGAAAATAAATCATTTATTAAATCAAATGTTGAGAAATTTATAAATTTTCATAAAAAAAAGTTAAGAAACTAGCTAATTATTTGGTGACAAATTGGGGATTGTTTATTTTTGAAAAAAACTTAATTTAAATTTATGGAATCGTTTAAAAATTGGATGAAAGATACAGCAAACATTTTGTTCGATGATAGCAAAAATGATCTTAGATCATTACCTAAAACTGTAAGATTGCAAATTTTATTGGTGTTAAGTTTTATTTGGACTACTGTTTTTAGTTTATACGTATTCTCATATACGACTTTTGTATTTGGGTGGACTGGACTTTTTTTAGCTCACATTGGATTAATATTTGCGGTATATTTGACATTTAAACATTTTCATAGAGCTGAGGAAAATTCTGCCAGCGTTTTTAAAACAAAAAATTTTGACCCCTTTAAAATAATGGTGCTCGTTTTTGTAATTGTTTTTATATTCGTGTTTTCAAAAGGAATTGAAGTGTTGACAAGTCCAAATCCATATTCTTATTCAATTCCGTATGATGGTTCCTCAAAATCAGTATTTGAAAAATGGTTACCATTTAGTAAAGATAAGTAATGGAAAAAATAGCTAAAAACTTACAACTCCTTCTAATGTGTATCATTCTGATAAGCACTGTAATTGCAGTTGGAATGGAAATTTATAAAATGTTTGACAATCGATCGGTAACCTTAGCTGATTTGCTGCTGATGTTTCTATACTTAGAAGTACTAGCGATGGTAAGAGTTTTTTGGAACCAGCAATCAATAAGTATTACATTACCGCTACTTATAGCTATAACAGCATTAGCACGATTTATTATTCTTCAAGGAAAAGAAATGGATCCAAGTGCGTTAGTGTATGAAGCGGTAGCAATAGTTTTAATTGCAGGTGCTATTGTAATCTTGAGATTAAGACATAGCGATAAATTAGGTCTAAAGAAAAAAAAATCGAAATAATTAAAAATGAATTTTGAAGCTTCAAGGGCTAAGGCCTTAGACAAATTAGATTATTTTGTGGAAAACAATCTCTCAGAATATTCAAAACTGAGAAACTTTGATTACGGACCTGATAATAGGTCTAATATTTCTTGTTTATCTCCATATATTACTCACGGAATTATTAGTGAAAAAGAAGTTATCAAAAAATCTCTTAATAAATTTTCATTTTCTAAAAATGAAAAATTTATTCAAGAAGTATTGTGGCGTACATATTGGAAAGGTTGGTTAGAATTAAGACCCAGTGTTTGGACTGATTTTTTGATTGAACTAAAAAAGATTAAAGAAGATTTTCAAAACAATCAAACTTATCAAAACGCGATTGAGGGAAAAACAAACGTAGAGTGCTTTAACTATTGGGTCAACGAGCTCAAAGAAAATAATTATTTGCATAATCATACTAGAATGTGGTTTGCCAGTATTTGGATTTTTACGCTAAATTTGCCATGGCAATTGGGAGCAGAATTTTTTATGCAACATCTTTATGATGGAGACGCTGCATCAAACACTCTTGGATGGAGATGGGTTGCAGGTGTTCAAACACAGGGAAAACATTATTTAGCAAGTGAGTGGAATATCAAAAAATTTACTAATAATAGATTTAGTAATATTAAATTAAATGAAAACGCTCCACCGAAGATTTCTGAAAAGAAATACTCAATTTTAAAACAGGATTTTACTAATCCTGAAAATATTGATCAAAATAATTTGTTAATATTTGAGAATAACCTCTGTTTTGAAACAAGTGATTTTCAAAATAATAAATTTAAAAAATTTTATATAATTTCGAATAAAAATGAAAATAGATGCATCAAACTTAGTGAAAAAGTTCTAAAATTTAAGTCTTCACTTATTCAAGACCAGGAACAAAGATTTAAAAATCAATCTATTGATTGTGAAGTTATAGATATTAGCGAAATTAAAAAAATAGAAAAAGCAGTCGGGTTGTATCCAACTGTTGGAGAAAATTTAGATTATTTGAATTCAAATACTTTTAAAATCAATTTCCTTTATAGAGAACTTGATCAAAACTCTTGGCAATATTGTAATAAAGGTTTCTTTAACTTTAAAAATTATATTCCAAAAATTATTTCAACACTTAACTAAAACCATCTAAACATGCCAATAATCCCGGCTGTTGCATAAAAGAATTGTAAAAATAATATTCCTCTATGACCACCTCGATAAGCCCAAATTCCAATTAGAATTGCAGATATAAGTAGTAAACAAAAACCAAAAAACTCTATACCAATGTTCATAGCCACAAATAATGAGTACATTATTGCAGTGATAACACCTGCCCACTCAAAAATTTTATTATTCATAAAAGTTTTTTAAAGTTATTATAAAGAATCTTAGAATAATTATTCATATCTGTCATATTATCTTTAGCAGATTGATCAAATTTTTCTAACGCTCCATTTCCTAACTGATCTTCAAGGGCTTTTTTATATTCTGGTACACATCCCCACTCTTTTACAGTCGTGTCTTTTATCTCAATGTGGAATTGGATACCGTAAGCATGATCTTGATATTTAAAAATTTGATATTTAGTAATTGGAGATGATGCTAATAAAGTGACATCATTATTATTTTCTATTTCTTGGACCTCGTAAGAATGCCATTGTAAACTTTTAATTTGGTCAGGAAATTTTGAGAATAAATTGTCTTTATTTTTTTCTTGGGTGAAATTGATATCCATCATTCCAATCTCTGCTGGCCTTGATTTAACAATTTTACCTCCAACAACCTCACCTAATAACTGACAACCTAAACAAAAACCTAAATATGGTTTTTTTAAATCAATAACAAATTCTTTAATTCTTTTTTTTTCCTCAACTAACCAAGGAAATTCTTTTTCCATATAAGTATCCATCGGACCTCCCATACAAAACATTCCATCGAATTGATTTAAATTTGTTGGAATTTTTTGACCCTCATCTAATTCAATTGTAGTAAGATTAAATCCATCAGCCATCATTAAATCCTTTATATAACCTGGATCTTCAATTTTAATGTGTTGTAAAATAATTATGTTCAATCTAAAAGTTTTTCTTAAAATTTATTATCTTGCTAGTTTTATGAAAATATCACCCATACCTGCATCTAAATTTTCTAAAGGTGTATTATTTCTCAACTCACAATATCTACCCGTCACTTGATGACTTTTAACAAAGTCTATCTCATCTTTCGCACAATTTTTTCCATTGTGCAATAAACCTATTACTATTCGATCATTAAGACTATACACTTCTGATTTATTGATTTTTTCACCATTGCAAAAATAATCTTTATTTACTCTATTAGGAAAATCTTTTTTAGAACAAGGATTTTTTATTGTTAAAACATAGAATTCTTTAAAACCATCCTCAAATTTATGTTTCATCTTTTGGGCTTCAGAATACTTCATAAGATCACACGAACATGGAACACAACACCTATAATAGTTTCCACAAATTTTTTTGCTCGTTTTACTTTCTTTTATAAATAAGAATTCTGAGTCACTATTTGGGTCAATTAAAGACCCAGAAACTGCACAATATAATTTGTTAAATTCAACAAAGTCTTTGTAAGTTATTTTTTTATCTATGATGTATTTAAAAAATTTTGGTCCTGCAGCATTTCTATTTTTATCTGGGAATATTCTAGACCAATCAGTAATAAGCTCTTTGTGATAATTTTTTTCTCCAGCAAACGACTTAAGCTGAAATGATATTAAAAATACAATTATAAATATATTGAATATTTTTTTCATTTCTGCCTTACAATAATTGTTTGGTTAAGTTTCTTTATATCAATCATTTCTTTACTTCCATTTGTCCATCTAATTTCTACTTTAAAATTTTTTTCTTTTTTTCTAATTCCATAATGTGCCACAGGTTCCATTTGGCATAAGTAACCGGATCCTGCATCAATTGTTTTTGAATGTTTTCTTTGATTAGTTATTAAGGTAACAGTGGCTCCTCTTGCTGGGGCACCATACTTATTTAATGGTTTAATCCTTAAGTATTTACTTTCTTTATCAACTTTTGCTTTATACAAAGTTAATGTTTGTGCTTTACTTTCACCACGAGAAACTAATAATTCTAAAATTCCATCATTATCTATATCCGCGACTGCAGCACCAGTTCCATATCCATTAGCTTCGAGTCCTACCTTAAAATTTATCTGCTCAAATTTTCCATTATCTTTAATACGAAATAACTTATTTGGTTCTGCTATATTGTTCATGAAAACTTCATCAAAACCATCATTATCAAAATCTGCAGAAATAATTGTTCTTATTCTAGAGGGTTCATCAAAATCTTTATTACCAATGTCTATAAATTCATTATTTTCCAGGACCCAAGCTCTGTGATATCCAAGCCAATTACCACTTAAAATATCTAATCTACCACGATAATATATGTCTGATAAAGCTGTACCCCGTCCATTTTGGATTGCATCATCTAATCTATAATCAAATGCAACATCATCAAAATTTCCATTATTATTTTTAAAAAGAAAATTTGCTCCTCTCTCATTAGCCGCAAAGATATCGGCTCTTTCTGTCAGAATATGCCCAGATACAACTGCTCTTCCACCAGTAATATTATCCAGATTTAAATTCTCAGCTTTATCTTTGATAAGTTCATTTTCAATCTCATAAAACCTTGTTGGTCCTCCGTAGTTTGCAACATAAATTCCATATTCACCATCTCCCTTTCTATCTACACAAACAACAGATCTTCCTGCTGTTAAATTTAGATTTTCTTTATTTTTTTCTAATTCAAATAAATCAAAATAATTATTATCTTTTATATCCAACAATCTGTCTGAATATTTTTTAACTCCACTATATGTATCGGTATTTAAAAAATATATTTCCTCAAAGCCATCTTTATCAATATCACACGCAGCAACTCCAATGGTTTTCTTTGAAATATCTGAAAAAATTTTTTGTTGGTTTATATTCTTCAATTTTCCATCTTGAAAAGATAACGCTAAATTCGGATAACCAAAACCTGTGACTAAAAACTCATTATTTCCATCCATATTAAAATCTGTCACTGAAATACCATAGCTCAGTCTTTTTTCATTATTCTCAATAATTTTTGATAGATCCTCAAAAAATTCTGCACGAGCGTCGTTTGTAAGAATTATTAATAAAAATAAAATTGAATATTTATAAAAATTTTTTATTTTTTTGATGAACATTTTTTTGAACAATACTTAACTTTTTCCCAATTAAGTCTCCATTTTTTTCTCCATTTAAATGGCCTTTGACATATTGGACAAACTTTAATTGGTAAATTTTCTTTTTTCACTAAATTGTATTTTCTTTAATGAATTTATCTGCAGCTGACAAAATCAATTTTTTTCTATCAGTTTTCATCTTATCGAAAATTCTCACCATCATTGAAAGCCTTGGATTTTTTAAAAAAAACTTTCTATTTCGATCTATAAATCTCCAATAAAGCCCATCCATTATATTGCACCAATCACCCCTCTTAAAATCCATCATCTTCATAAAATAACTTGATCCACAAATGTATGGTTTAGTTGCAAATATTCCACCATCGCTAAACAATCCCATTCCATAAACATTTGGAACCATCACCCAATCTGAGGAGTCCACAAACATTTCCATAAACCACTTGTAAACAATAGTGGGTTTGATCTCACAAAGGTTCATTATGTTTGATAAAATCATAAGTCTTTCAATATGATGGGACCATCCATGATTTAATGCATTCTTTATTGCATAATCCAATGGTGGTAATCCAGTGGTGCCGTCATACCAAGATTTTTTCATCTTACGATTTTGTTTGAAAAAATTTCCTGTCTCCATTTCAGTAGAATAACTTTGATAAATTCCTCTCATAAATTCTCTCCAACCAATTATTTGACGAACATATCCCTCTAAAGAATTTAGTCTTATTTTTTTACTTTTATGAAAATCTAAAATTTTTTTAATTATAAATTCTGGAGTAATAAGACCTAAATTTACATAAGGGCTTAGTGCACTATGAAATAAAATATTATCTTTTTGATCAACTGCATCCTCGTAATCACCAAATAAATTTGATTTTTCTTTAATAAAAAAATTTAAAAGTTTCAACACATCATTGTGTTCTGTAGCAAACCAGAAATTTTTAGTACTGCCAGGATGATCCTTAAATAGCTTTTCAACAATAGGTTTTAGCTTTTTGGTATGAGAAGTTTCGTTTATTTTTGGAAATTTTGGGATAGAAATATTTTTTGGTAATTTATTTCTATTATCCTCATCAAAACTCCACTTACCTCCAGTAGGATTCCCATCAGCACCCATTAATATTCCAGATTTTTTTCTGACATCTTTATAGAAAGTTGCCATAAATGGTTTTTTGGATTTAGATAAATATTTTTTAAAATCCTCTCTTGAATTTAAAAACATTGGCGTCTGGATAATATTCCATTTTATTTTTTCTTTATTAACAAATTGGTTAATTTTTTTTTCAAAAAACTTATCCTCAACTTCAAAACTGGATATTTCCTTAATCTTTTTTGTGCTAATTAATTTTTTAAGCTTTTTAAAATAACTTTCCTTAAATTCTTTATCCTCTATTTTTGAGTATTCTATTTTAAATTTATCTTTTTTAAGTACATCTGCGTGAGATCGCATTGATGATAAAAATAGAAGAATTTTTTGTTTATGATGTTTTTCATAAGTACAAAGCTCGTAATCTTCGGCCATGAAAAAAAGGTGGTCTTTTTTGAAGCGGTCTAGGTATTTTGATGGAAATAATTGATTGCCCAGTATAAAAAATAACTTCATAATTAAATATAACTAATTAAATTTTTTATGTCAGAAAAATATCTTATTTTTGGTGCGACAGGTTCAATCGGATCAAGCTTGGCTGAACAATTAGTAAATTCTGGAAATAGCGTCCATTTAGTGGGTAGAGATGAAAACGAGGTCAAAAATATTTCAGAGAGATTAGGATGTCCTTTTACTATCGCAGATGTTTTGGAAGAGGGATTTATAGAAAAAGTTAAAAATGATATTTCAGATGTAAAAGGTGTTGCTTATTGTGTTGGTTCAATTGATTTAAAACCTGTGAGAATGGTAACAGAGCAAGATTTTATAAAATGTATGAAATTAAATCTTTATTCTGCGGTTGAAGTTATTAAGGGGTATCAAGAGAGTTTGAAAAAAAATAAAGGCTCAATTGTTTTATTTTCAACTGTTGCTGCTCAAAGAGGATTTACCAATCACGCAATTATTGCATCAACAAAAGCAGCTGTTGAGGGTTTAACAGTTTCACTTGCAGCTGAATTTGCTCCAAACATAAGAGTGAATTGTATTGCGCCAAGCTTAACCAATTCAAAAATTGCTGAGCCGATGTTAAAGAATAAAGCGCTGGCAGATGGAATTGCAAAGGCCCATCCTTTAAAAAGATTGGGAGAGGGAAAAGACTCTGCCTCTTTAGCTAGATTTTTAATCACTGAAGATAGCTCTTGGATAACAGGTCAGATTATTGCAGTAGATGGTGGAAGATCTAAACTTTCATAAGGTGAAAAAACTTTTTTTTGTAATTATATTTTTTATATTTTTTTCAACAAATTTATTTGCTCAAAATTTAAAATTTGAAAAATTAGTTGTTCTTAACGACCCATGGGGTTCGACTTTTTTAAATAATAAAGATCTAATTATTACTGAAAAAGGTGGAAAAATTAAGATCATAGATATACTCCAAAAAAAAGCTGTTGAAGTTGATCATAACCTAAATTTTCTAGAACACGGACAGGGTGGTCTTTTAGATATTTTATATAAAGATAATTTTATTTATGTTTCATATTCTGAAAACAGAGGTAATGGGAAAACAAGTACCTCTATTGCTAAAGCTTTTTTTGATAAAAAAAAATTAAATTTTAAAAATATTTTTCAAGCTGAACCTCCTATTGATTCTGGTTATCATTTTGGTTCAAGGTTAGCGATCAAAGATAATCACTTATTTGCCTCTGCCGGTGAAAGAGGTAAAGGCATGATTGCCCAAGACCCCTCAAAACATCCTGGGAGTATTATAAGAATTAAACTTGATGGAAGTATTCCAAATGACAATCCTAAATTTGTAGATAAGCCAGATTGGCTACCTGAAATTTATCAAATTGGTATCAGAAATCCTCAAGGTCTAACTTTATCATCATACGATGGTAAAATTTATATGAGTAACCATGGTGCTAAAGGTGGTGATTGGTTTGGTGAAGTAAAAAAAGGTGAAAATTATGGTTGGAAAATATTAGGCTGGGGAGGAAAAAATTATTCTGGCCTTCCTATTGGTCCAAAATGGAAACCTGGCTTTACAAAAGCAATCCAGTATTGGGTGCCTTCAATTGCAACAAGTGCAATTACAATTTATGAAGGAAACGAATTTAATGAATGGAATGGTCATGCTTTAATTACATCATTAAAAGATCAATCCTTAAGAAAACTAATCTTCAATGATTTGTCCAACATAAAAGAAGATGTAATTTTTAAAGATGAGATCGGACGAATTAGGGATATCCAGGTTCATCCAAAAAATGGAAAAATTTACTTTTTGGCGAGTGATAACCTTTGGCTGATGGAGAAAGCTAAATAGATCTTGGTGATTATTGATTTCTTATAAGAGGATAAACCTTTGGATTTAAATATTTGATATTAGTTAATAATATTAACACCAACGTTACTAAACCAATGGATAAACCAAGATAAATCAAAACTTTAAGATCAAACTTCCAGAATAACTCAAATATATTTTCAATAATAAATTTTGAACCAACTACGGCAAACAAAACTGCAATCATTATTACAGATATAAAAATAATCATAAATTCAATCAGCGAAGAAAAAACAATCTCTTTTCTTGTAAAACCTAAAATTTTAAAAACCAAATTTTGATATTCTCTTACTTTTCCTTGGACCATTATTGCACTTGATATTACAATTAAACCAATGACGATAGTGACTGTTGAGATTACAATAACTGCTATGAAAACTTTATTTAAAACATTAGTTACTTTATTTAAATAATCAGCAATTTTAATCATTGATAAACTAGGGAAAATTTCAAGCATTTTTGTTTCATCAAATTTATTTAAATTATAGAACTTTGTGGTTGCTAAATATTCATGAGGAATATTTTTTGCAAAGTCAGGGTTAAAAAGCATTGCAAAATTTATATTTAGATCTCTATAATCAACTTGTCTAAAGTTGACTATTTCACCATCAATTTCTCTACCATAGATATTTAAAGTAAATATATCCCCTAATTTAATATTAAAATCTTTTGCAACCTTAGCGTCTAATGATATCTGAAGTTGATTTGGTTTAGACAAATCCCACCACTTTCCATCAATAATTAGATTATCCTCAGGAACTTCTTTTGTCCAAGATGATCTCCGTTCACTGCCAATAACCCAATAACTATCATTTTCAGGTGTAATATATGTGTTTGGATTTATACCATTAATTTTAACTATTCCTGAAGAAACCATTGGCACAATTTCAATATTTGCACCAGGATCCATTGATAAAATTCTTTGTTCAAACTTTTCACGCTCTCCATTTTGAATGCCCACAAAAAAATAATCAGGAGCGATGTCAGGTATTGATTTTGCTATCTCTCTTTTAAAATTAGTTCCAACTAATGCCAAAGTCAAAAGTAATGTAACACCAAGGCCTAAAGACATAATTGTAATTGGTGTAATACTTTTTGATTGTGTAATATTTTTAATAGATACTTTTAAAGGAGTGCTTGAATTAAATTTAAACTTTTTTAGAGAAAATATAATTAACTTTGAAAGTAGAAAAAAGATAATCAAACAAATAAAAAATGCCCCAAAATACCCAAGACTATAAACAAAATTTTCTGATCTATAAGTGAAAATTAAAATCAAAATCGATAACATTATAATACTCATGCCAATTAATTTTTTTGAATAATAAAATTGTAAGTTTTGGAATACATTTCTAAATAGACTTGAAGCTTTGACTTGATCGATAGAACTAATTGTAGGAATCGAAAAAATTATCAAAACTAGTAAACCTATTAAAAATATCTTTAAAAAATTAAAAAAAGAAAAAAATAAATTTATCTTAAGTCCAAAGCTACTTGACAAATATTTGTCTGCTAATGGCACAATCAATAAACTACTTAAATATGCTGAAATAGTAATTATAAATAATAATATTACCAATTGAAGATAATAAAGTTTTTTAATATTACCGGAATAGAAACCTAAGGCCTTTCTTACTGCTATAGACAAGTTATTTTGATTTATAAAAGACAAAAGAGTATTAGCAATACCAATACCAGCAATAAGCATCGCACTTATTGAGACAAGGGATAAAAATTGTGAAAAGTTACCAATTACTCTTTTTAGTCCACTTGCTGCATTTTCTGGATATCTAATTTTTACTTTTTGATCATCTTTAAAAATACTTTCAATTTTTTTTATGATTATTTCTGGATTATCATTGGTATTAAATTTTACTTTATATTCATAATTTAAAAAATTTCCTATTCCGTTGAGTTTTAAGATATCTAAAGTTTGTTTACCTGTTAAAACCCAATCTCCAAAAGTCACAAATCCACTTACATCTGGAACAGATCTTACCTTACCAATAACAAGAAATTCTTGATCTTGAATTTTTACAATTTCATTTGTTTTGATATTTAAGGTTTTTGATAAACTCTCATTAATTAAAATTGTATAAGGTTCAGTTTGCATTCTTTCATAAGCATCAGCAGGTTCATAAGTTACTTCACCATATAAAGGATACTTTTGGTCAACTGTTTTTATTCTAGTAAATAAAGATTTATTTTTCTCTCGAGTTGTTGTCGAAAGCATTGTGCTGAATTCAACCATCTCTGATATAGTTGTAAACTCTTCAACTTTATTTAATAAATCTATATTTCCTTGATTTCTGTTATAGTCAATCTCTAAGTCTCCACCTAAAAGCTCTTTAGCATTTTCTTTGAGTTCCTTTTTTAAACTATCCTCAATAGTAAATATTGCACTTAATATAAAAAGACTGATGAACAGAGTGATGATTATACTAGAGATTTTTTTATAGTTCCTTTTTAAATCTCTCAGAGCATATATTAAGATAAACTTGTATTGATAAAAATTATTTAATTTTTCCATCTTTAATTTTAATTTTTCTATTTGCGCGGTTAGCAAGTTTTGGGTCGTGTGTTACCATAATTAATGAGGAACCCTCCTCTCTAACATACCTAAATAAAATTTTAGAAATCATATCGGAATTTTCTGTATCTAAATTTCCTGTAGGTTCATCAGCTAGAATTAGCTCTGGCTTCATAGCAATAGCTCTTGCGATAGCGACACGCTGTTGTTCTCCTCCAGATAACTGACTGGGTAAATTATTTAGTCTATGTTTTAAGCCAAATCTATCTAAAAGAGATTTTGCTTCTTTTTCAGGATTTTTAAATTTATTCAATTCAAGAATTAAGGTTACATTCTCTAGGGCTGTATAATTTGGGATTAAATAAAAAGACTGAAAAATTATACCAATATTTTTTTTTCTGATTTTTGATACTTCATCCTCACTTAATTTTGTAATTTCGTGGTCTTGAAAGTATATCTTGCCTGAAGTTGGACGCTCTAAACCACCAATTAACATGATTAAACTTGTTTTTCCTGAACCACTTTCACCTACTATTGAAATAGTTTCTTTTTTTTTTGTGGTCAAATTTATATCTTTTAAAACACTAATATTGTCTTTACCAGTTTGGTATTTAAGATTTATCTTTTTTAATTTAAGAAGAGTACTCATGAACAAAAGTTTTATTATTAAAATAATTATTATCTGTCTACTAACCATTAATGCATATGCAATCGAAAAGATTGTATTATTTGGTGATAGTTTGATGGCTGGTTATGGTTTGTCTGATGACAATAGTTTACCAGTCGTTTTAGAGGAGAATTTAGAAGCAAAGGGTTATAATATTGAGATTGTTGATGGCAGTGTTTCTGGTAGTACATCGTCAGGGGGATTAAATAGAGCTGATTGGACTTTAACAGAGCCAGATATAGATCTAATAATTTTGTGCTTAGGCGCCAATGACATGTTAAGAGGCATTCAGCCAAAAGAAACTAAAAGTAATTTAGAAAAAATTATTAAAATTGCACAAGATAAAAATATTGAAATTATTCTTGCCGGAATGATTGCACCAACCTCGCATGGTTTCACTTATAAAAAAAAATTTGATAAAATTTTTCCTGATTTAGCAAAAAAATTTAAAATAGAACTTATTCCTTTTTTACTTGAAGGAGTGGCTATGAAACCTGAGTTTAATCTAAGTGATGGTATACATCCAAATGAAAAGGGCACAAAAATAATTAGTAGAACGTTAGAAAATATAATTATAAAATCTCATAATTAAAAAAAATAAATTATAATTAATTATCTAAGATTTTCTTTTTAGCCTTTTTAAATTCTTCTTCAGTTAAAACACCATCTTTAAGGAGTTGATTTAATTTATCCAATTCATCTGTTAACTTATCATTATTATCAGATAAGTTGTCTTCATAGTCCTGATCTTCTAAGCTCTCATTGGATTTATTTTCTCTTTTGGCCTCAAAGCCTTTCATGATAGCTGTTCCGCCTAAGTAAAGGACAAATGCTAAAATTGGTATCGCTAATCCAAAAAAAATTATTTTTTCCACAATTTAATCCTCATCATCTTCTCGCCAATTTTTTTCATACATCAACCATGCAGCATAAACTACTGAAAATGTTCCAACTATCATACCATAATCAAATCCAGTTTGTTTATCATATAAATACCAGCCTAATTGTGTCGCGCCAATTGGTGGAACTGTCAGTATTAGCATAAGAATTGCAATTCTATACGGGTATTTAGGTTTTTTCATAACCTATCTTATCAAAAAAAATTTATTGAATTAAATATTATGCTTGCGATCTTTTGAAACAGTCGATCGTATTTTTTAGCAAGCATGCGATTGTCATTGGACCAACTCCGCCTGGAACAGGCGTGAGTGCTTTGGCATTTTTTGAAACTTCATCAAATGCAACATCGCCAACAATACCTTTTTCAGTTTTATTAATTCCAACATCGATCACTATTGTATCTTTTTTAACCCAATCACCTTTTACTAGCTCAGGAATACCAACAGCTGCAATAATAATATCAGCTTCTAGACACTCTGCTTTTAAATCTTTTGTTTTAGAATGTGTTATTGTAACAGTACAATTTTCTTTTAGTAAAAGTTGAGTCATGGGTTTACCATTTAAGTTGGATCGACCAACTACAACTGCTTTTTTACCATTTAAGTTAGGTTCTATCTTTTTGATTAACAAATAACATCCTAATGGTGTACATGGAACGGAACTCTCATATCCTGATGAAAGATTTCCAACATTCATTGGATGAAATCCATCTACATCTTTTGATGGATCAATCGCTTCAATAATTTTTTGTTTATCAATATGTTTTGGTAATGGTAGTTGAACTAAAATACCTGACACAGAATTATCTTTATTTAGTTCATCTATCTTCTCTAAAATAACTTTTTCTTCAACGCTGTCTGGATATTTAATCACATCAGATTTAAGTCCAACTTCGGTAGCAGATTTTTCTTTGTTTCGAACATAAATCTGACTAGGGGTTAAATCCCCAATCAGAATTACTGTTAAACCTGGAACTTTATTATACTTATTTTTAAGATCAGATACTTCTTTTTTAAGCTGTTCTCTTAATAATGCTGCTTCTTTTTTTCCATCAATTAAAATCATAAATCTTAGAATATCATTGGTGCGATGTAGAGCTTCATACACATTTCTATGAACCAAATCAATAGGAGTAAAATAATTGGAGAAATATCTAATGCACCCAAATTTGGTAAAAATCGTCTTATTCTTCTTAAAAATGGTTCTGTTAATCTGTAGGTAAAATCTAAAACTGCATAAACAAATCTATTTTGAGTGTTTAATACATTAAAAGCGATTAACCAGCTGATAATAACATTGGCAATAACTACATACGAATAAAGTTTTAATAATTGTAAAACCAAATAAAAGATAGCAATCATTTTTTTTCAATATAAATCGAAGAACTCGGAAATGCGAAAGAGGCCTTGTTGTTTTCAACAATTTGTTTTATTGCAATTGCAAGTTTCTCTTTTACTGAAAGCCACTCGTTCCAACTATCTGATTTTGTGAAACAACGCACATACATGTCTATAGAACTATCTGAAAACTTATCGACCCTAACTGCAATTCCTATATTAGTGTCAAAATCGTCACTTTTTTTTATATGATCTTCAATTTGATCTCTAATATTTTTTAATTGATCGACTGAGGTGTCATATTGGAGAGTAATAATCCAACTAATTAACCAGTTTGAAGTTTCACTCACATTTACTACAGCATTTTCTGCAAATTGAAAATTTGGAATTATTGCTAATGATTTATCAAATTTTCTGATTGTTGTTGATCGAAAACCGATTTTTTCAACAATACCCTCAATTATTCCATCAACTAAAATCCAATCACCAATTTTAAATCTTTTTTCAACTAATACCAAAATTCCAGAGATTAAATTTTTAAACAAATCTTGTGCGCCCAATGCAACTGCTACTCCAAACAATCCTAAACCTGCAATAATTGGTCCAATCTTTATTCCCCATAATTCTAAGACTGCTGCAAGTCCTAATATGAATATCAAAATCTTTAAAGATTTAATAATCCATCCGATGAGTTCTCTTGTTAATAGTTTATCAAGACCACTTAAGATATATGAGACTGGTTCTATAATCTGATGAATAACCCAAAAAATTAATATGGTTATTAGAGTTCTATTTATAGTATCGACAATTTCTCTACCTTCCATTGAAAACGTCATGTAGTAACTTGCTATAAAAAAACCTAAAACAATTGGTAAAAATCGTGCAGGACCAACTAAAGATTTTACAAAAGTGTCATCCAACTTATTTGTTGTTCTTTTTGAGATAATTTCTAATTTTTTGATAACAAGTTTACTAATCAAACCCCTAAAGATTAAAAATATTAAAAAAATTCCAAGTCCAATTAATATTTGAAAAATATCAACACCCAAAATACCTTTGTTCCATACTGATAAAAATATTTCAGAAAAATTATTAAATAATTCCATAGTTAAATTTTATATAACAAAAACTCTTCTTCTCCAGGATTAAAAAGAAATATTTTTTTCCATTTAATTTCATTCAATATAGATGAAGTTTTCTCACCAATACATGACAAATTTGTATTCATCCATAAGCTTTCAAATTGATAATTTTTGACAAAACTCAAAAAACTTTGAGCACTGTTCTGTGAGTAAATATAAACGATATCAGGCATATTCAATTTTAAATCTTTTACGAAACTTTCATTGAATTTTTGATTATGTTTTACCCTGTAATTAATCACCCTTTTTATTCCATAACCCTCTTTCATTAGTTGTTGATCTAGATCAACAGATATAATTTCTCCGCTTATATAAAGTAAATTTTTACTTTTTGTCTCGTAAGATTGCAAAATTAACTCTTTTAAATTAGAGACATTACCCTCCGCGGCAATTGTATTTTGGAATCCTAAAGATCTAGCCTTTTTTTCAGTAAAGTTACCAACACAAAAACATTTTATCTTTTTATCTATATTATTTTGATCTAAATATTTCACAGCATTTGCACTGGTAAAAATAATTCCTCCATAGTCAGAAAATTTAATTTCCTCATAATTGACCTTTTCAATATTAATTAGTGGAATGTGAGAAACTTGATGACCTAATGATTTAAATTTTAAAATCATCTCTGAACAATCTTCTAGTGGTCTTGTTAATAAAATATGCATATCATTTTTTGTAAGAATTATTTGATTTAATTTTTAAATTTTGTCCAATTTGTTTACCAATTTCTTTGAATTTATCAATCCTGTCAGATTTCTTTTCATAAAATCTTTGAGAGCCGTCTAGTGAAAAAAGTTCTGCCTCAACTACAATTGTCTCTCCCTTTATTTTTGAATAAACACCTATTGCGGTTTCACAGTCTCCTTCCAAAACTTTAAGAACGTTTCTCTCTGCATGAGCTCTTTTATAAGTTTCTTCATGATTTACTTTTTTTAAAATTGAAATAACTTCTTTATCTTTTTCACGGCATTGGAGTGCGATTATGCCTTGTCCGGCGCTTGGTATAATTTTTTGTGCTGAAAAAATTTCTGCTATTTCATTTTCAAGATTTAAATTTTTTATCCCTGCATAAGACAAAATTATTGCATCATAATTTCCATCTTTTAATTTTTTAATTCGTGTATCCACATTTCCTCTAATTATTTTACATGTTAGATCAGATCTTAATTTCTTAATTTGAAATTCCCTTCTAAATGAAGATGTTCCTACAATTGATTTCAACTTAAGATCATTAAATTTTTTTTTATCATTGGTTATCAAAATTTCTCTCGGGTCGTTTCTCTCTAAAAACGTGTCTGTTATAAGACCACTAGTTTCTATTGCTGGCATATCTTTTAATGCGTGAACTGCAATATCGATAGTTTTATTCTCTAACTCTTTTTCAATTTCGGTCGAGAATAGTCCTTTACCACCTATATCAGACAATCTAGTATTTTGAACCTGATCACCTTTTGTTGTAATAGATTTAATTTCTATATCATTTGTACCTAAAGTAGTTTTTTTAATTATTTGTTCTTTAGCTTTTTGAGCATACAGCAATGCTAATTTACTACCTCTTGAACCAATAATAATTTTTTTAGTCATAAATAAATTTATTTCTTTCTTGTATTGGAAATGTACAATTATTAAAAACTATTTGTATGAGTAAAAAACCCTTAATTCTTGGAATTGAAACTAGTTGTGATGAAACAGCTGCCTCAGTTATAACTGAGAATGACCAAGGGAAACCGATAATTTTATCAAACATTGTCTCTAGCCAAACTGATGTCCACAAAGAATTTGGAGGTGTAGTTCCAGAGTTAGCGGCCAGATCTCATATCGAAAAAATAGATTTAATCGTGAAAAAAGCTTTGAATGATAGTGGAATAAAAATTAGAGAAATTGATGCGGTAGCTTCGACAGCAGGTCCTGGTCTAATCGTTTGTTTATCAGTAGGTTTAAGTTTTGGAAAAGCTTTTGCCTCTTCAATAAATAAGCCATTTATAGCTGTAAATCATTTAGAAGGACATGCATTGAGCCCAAAATTAGTTTCAAACTTAAGTTATCCTTACCTCTTATTATTAATTTCAGGTGGCCATTCACAATATTTAAACGTTCAAAGTCTTGGAAAATATAAAAGGCTAGGAACAACTATTGACGATGCATTAGGTGAGGCTTTTGATAAAACTGCAAAACTTTTAGGAATAGAATTTCCTGGAGGGCCTCAGATCGAGCTTTGGGCAGAAAAAGGTGATCCAAATTCTTATGAATTGCCAAAACCTATTATCAAGAAGGGTGGTTGTAATTTGTCATTTGCTGGTCTTAAAACTGCAATCCTTAAGATAAGTAAAACGATTAAAACAGAGCAAGATAGATTTAATTTGGCAGCTTCCTTTCAAAAAACAATTGAAGAAATATTAAAAAAAAAAACCAAAATTGCTTTTAGTGAATTTGAAAAAGAAAATTATCTAAAAGAAAAAACTTTTGTTGTTGCTGGGGGTGTTGCTGCTAATAAAAAGATAAGAACAATGCTACTAAATCTATGTAAAGAAAATGATTATAAAGGTATTTTTCCACCAATAGAAATATGTGGGGATAACGCTGCAATGATAGCAATGGTAGGTTTAGAAAAATACAAATTAAAACAATTTAATAAATTAGATCACCCAGCAAAACCCAGGTGGCCTTTAGATGAAAAAGCATTATTTTTAAAAGGTGCTGGAGTTAAACTTTAATGCAATATTGGTTACTAAAGTCAGAACCTGATGTTTGGTCAATTGACCAACAAAAAAGAGCTGGTATTAAAGGTGCTCCATGGGATGGAGTAAGAAATTATCAAGCTGCCAAAAATTTAAAATCAATGAAAAAGGGAGATCAATGTTTTTTCTATCACTCAAACATAGGAAAAGAAATTGTTGGTATTGTTGAAGTTGTCAAGGAAGCATATTTAGACAAGACAGATAAATCTGGTCGATTTGTTGCTGTAACAGTAAGGTTTCTTAAAAAATTAAATAAGTCAGTTAGTCTTGAGGATATTAAGAAAAACAAGCAATTAAGCCATTTATCACTGATTAAACAAAGCAGACTATCTGTGATGCCAATAGATTCTAAAAGCTGGAAAATTTTAAATAACATGGGTAAGATTTAGAAATAATATTTATGCCTAAAAAAAAGAAAAAATCTAAATCAAGAAAAAAAACCTCAAAAAGAAAAAAGGTTAAAAAAAGGAAAAAAATTCTTAGAAGAAAAAAAAAGATTAAGAGCAAGAGTAAAAAAGTTAAAATTAATAACGAAGGCTCAACACAAGAACTAATTTTTAAAACAAAACCAGAGTGGGTGAAAAGTGGTTTAATTAATAAATCTCAATATCAAAATAAATATACCGACTCTATTAAAAATAATAATGCTTTTTGGAAAAAAGAAGGAAAAAGAATTACATGGATTAAACCATATAAAAAAATTAAAGATGTGAAGTATAGTAAGAATGAAGTTAAAATAAAATGGTTTGAAGATGGAACTTTAAATGCGTCTGCTAATTGTATTGATCGACATTTAAAAGATAAAAAAGATAAGACAGCTATTATTTGGGTTGGTGACGATCCTAAGGATACTCAAAAAATTTCTTACAAACAGCTTCATCAAAAAGTTTCAAAAGCAGCAAATGGTCTCAAAAAATTAGGAATACAAAAAGGAGATAGGGTAACAATATACTTAACAATGATACCTGAGTTAGCTATTTTGATGTTAGCTTGTGCAAGAATAGGGGCAATTCATTCAATTATATTTGGAGGATTTTCTGCGGAATCTATTTCAGGAAGAGTTAATGATTGTAAATCAGAATATATCATCACAGCTGATGAAGGTGTTAGAGGTGGAAAAACTATCCCATTAAAAGCAACAACTGATGAAGCGCTAAGCAATTGTCCAGATGTCAAAAAATGTATTGTTGTTAAAAGAACAGGAAACTATGTTTACTGGGATGACGACAGAGATATTTGGTATCATGATCTAATTAAAGATGTTCCAAATCATTGTGAACCTGAGGAAATGAACGCGGAAGATCCTTTGTTTATTCTTTATACATCTGGATCTACTGGTAAACCAAAAGGTGTGTTACATACAACGGGTGGGTACATGGTTTATGCATCCATGACTCATCAATACATATTTAACTATAAGCCTAAAGATATTTATTGGTGTACTGCAGATATAGGTTGGGTAACGGGTCATAGTTATATTATTTATGGACCTTTATCTAATGGAGCTACTACAATAATGTTTGAGGGAGTGCCAAACTATCCAGACAGCTCAAGATGGTGGCAGATTGTTGATAAATATAAAGTAAATACTTTTTATACTGCTCCGACAGCTATCAGGGCTCTTATGCGAGAGGGTGATGATCCAGTAAATAAAACTTCTAGAAAATCTCTTAAATTACTAGGCACAGTCGGAGAACCTATTAATCCAGAGGCTTGGATGTGGTATTACAAAACAGTTGGAAACTCAAAGTGTCCAATCGTAGATACCTGGTGGCAAACAGAGACAGGTGGAATTTTAATTGCACCTCAAACAGGAGCTATACCTTTAAAACCTGGATCAGCAACAAAACCTTTTTATGGAATTAAACCTGTTCTTGTCGATAAAGATGGAAAAGAAATTAAAGGTGCTGGAGAAGGGAGACTTTGTATAGCTCAGTCGTGGCCAGGCCAAATGCGAACTGTTTATGGCGATCATCAAAGATTTATTGATACTTACTTTTCTCAATTTGATGGAAAATATTTTACTGGAGATGGGTGCAGGCGAGACAAGGATGGGTATTACTGGATCACTGGTAGAGTAGATGATGTAATAATTGTATCAGGACACAACTTGGGTACTGCTGAAATTGAAAGTGCTTTTGTTGCTCATCCTAAAGTTGCTGAAGCTGCTGTGGTTGGTTATCCACATGACATTAAAGGAAATGGACTTTATTGTTATGTAACTCTTAACGCAGGTGAGACTGAGACAGGAGATCTTGAAAGAGAACTAAAATTATGGGTTAGAAAACAAATAGGTCCATTAGCAACTCCTGACTTAATTCACTTTACTCCAGGGCTTCCAAAAACAAGATCTGGAAAAATAATGAGAAGAATTCTTAGAAAGATTGCAGCAAATGAACATGGTCAATTAGGTGATACTACTACTTTAGCTGATCCAAGTGTTGTTGATAGTTTAGTTGACAACAGAAAAAATACTTAGAGACCTAATCTTTCTTGAAATTCTTTCTTAACGATATCCCATTTGAGAATGACTGAATTCAAAACTATTTTACGATCTAAAGTTTTTAGCTCCTCTGCAATTGGAGCCCACTTGTATAAAGATAATGCGCTCGGATTAAAAGGGAGATCACTATGATAAGTATCCCAATTCATTTTCTCAAATCTTTCATCAAAATTTTTTTTAGTGTTTTCGATAATATCTAAAGGCATTTTATTTGAAATTTCATCGTCTAGAATTTTAAAAAAAATTTCTTTAGCTTTATTGGTATCTTCATAGTTTGTAGTTGCTTTTAAATAAGAGAAAGTAAAAAACGTAAGATCTTGTAAAGCTACAGCATAGATATTCCACTTAGCTAAATTAACTGACTTCATAAATTCATCATTTTCAAAATGAAGGACATACCTAGTACCCATCCTGGTCTTTAAATAACCATACAAAGTAACTTGTGAAACCCAAGCTGATTTTGTTTGAATAAAATCCTCTAATTCATCTAATGATTTTATTTTTTTTTTAGGGATAAATGCTTTAAAAAGGGCAAATAGATAGATCTTAAAGTCCCTCAGGGTAAGATCTTTCCAGGTAAGTTTATATTTTCCCATAAAATAAGCTATTTTTGATAGTTATAACCCATAAATCGGACTAATTTGAGCAATTTTAACACTTTAAATCTCCTCGATAATGGTTATGGTTTTTGCCAGTTATAACTAAAAAGAGAGAGGTATAAATGTCAAAACAAGAACAACACTGGGAAAAATCCAGAGGTTTGCTATTCATGACACTAGCAATCTGGTTTGTATTCTCAATTGGCATCTTCTTATTTGGGGCTGAAATGAATGAAGTTACGGGACCATTTGGTTATCCGTTAACTTATTGGTTCACTTGTCAAGGTTCTCTTGGTGCTTTCGTAATCCTAATTTTCTGGTTTGCGAACAGGCAGGAGAAAATTGATGAAGAGTTTGGCTTCTCAGAAAGAGGGGATGACTAAATGATCAAAGGTAATTTTATAGACAATTTACCTAAGGTTTATGGAATCTATACAGGTGGTTTTTTAGCTTTCATAATCATTATGTCAATTGCCGAGCAGATGGGTATGACTGCGAAAACAATCGGAATTTGTTTCGTTGCTTTCACAGTAGCCATCTATGCTATAATTGGTTATCTATCACGTACAGCTCAAGCTGATGCTTATTACGTAGCTGGAAGACAAGTGCCAACTGTATTCAATGGAATGGCTACTGCAGCAGACTGGATGTCTGGTGCATCATTCGTTGCAATGGCAGGAGGTATTTACTTCAAAGGTTACGGATATATGGCACTACTTGTAGGTTGGACTGGTGGATATGTATTAGTTGCATCTTTATTAGCACCTTACTTGAGAAAATTTGGTTGTTACACAGTTCCAGATTTTATTGGTACAAGATATGGTGGTAATTTAAGTAGATTCATGGCGGTAGTAGTTTTAACTGTCGCATCATTTACTTATGTGACTGCACAAATTAACGCTACAGGTACTATTGCATCTGTTGCACTTGATATTCCATTCCAATACGCAGTTTATGTTGGATTAGTAAGTATCTTACTATGTTCAATGTTAGGTGGTATGAGAGGAGTAACTTGGACACAGGTTGCACAATATATTGTACTAATCATAGCTTACTTATTACCAGTATTCTGGATCAGTAACAAAATGGGTGCGGGTTTCTTCCCACACTTTATGTTAGCTGATGAAGTATCAAGAATTGCTGAATTAGAAGCTCAGTTTGGTTTTGTGAAAAACTCTGCTGAAAATCTAAAAGAGGTGCCAAAAGGTTTGGCTGGTATAACTAAAGCTCACTCAGCGGTGAATGCAACGCCTTGGGCGTTTATTTCATTAGCACTAGCGATGATGATGGGAACAGCTTCATTGCCTCACGTGATGATGAGATATTTCACTACTCCAAGTGTAAAAGCAGCTAGAAAATCAGTAGGTTGGTCTTTATTCTTTATCTTCCTACTTTATTCTTCTGCTCCAATGTTAGCGACACTATCTAAGTTGTCATTGATTGATCCAACATTACCAACAGGTATTATTGGTAAATCAATTTCAGAAGTTCAAGCGATAGATTGGTATCAAAACTGGAACCAAGCAAACTTAATGTTTGTAAGCGACTTTAACGGAAATGGAACTCTTGAATTAAATGAGTTTTTCATGGGTGGTAAAGCCGTTGTGTTAGCAACTCCAGAAATAGCTGGATTACCATACGTAATCTCAGGTCTAGTTGCTGCTGGAGGTATGGCTGCTGCCATGTCAACAGCTGATGGTTTGATTCTAGCAATCGCAAACGCAATCTCACACGATGTTTATTATAAAATCATCGATCCAAAAGCTGAGACTGCTAAGAGACTAGTTGTTGCAAGGGTACTACTTGTAGTAATTGGTTTTGCTGGAGCAACTATTGCGGCTCTTGAGATTCAAGGTATCTTAGGTTCGGTCATCTGGGCTTTTGACTTTGCGATGTCAGGATTATTCTTCCCACTTGTACTTGGTGTATGGTGGAAGAGAGCTAACAAAGAAGGTGCTATAGCTGGTATGTTCTTAGGATTAGTTTCTGGTGCTGCTTACCTAGTTTGGGTAAGAACAGGTGGAAGTGGATTCCTAGGTATTACACAGTTAACATTTGGTATCTTTGGTTCAGCTGTCAGCTTAGTAGCAATGGTAGTTGTAAGTTTAATGACTTCAGCGCCAAGCGCTGCTACGCAGAGAATGGTTGATGAGGTTCGAATACCATCAGGTAAATCGATCCTAGGCAAACAACACTAAATAATTATTTCAAGGGGCGATTAATTTCGCCCCTTTTAATTCAAGTCTTTTTCCAATATAAATTCTTAAATGTCGGCTAATTTTCACCCAATGGTGTACATTATTGATTACATACTTGGGGTAATAATGTGGACATTAATTGGTAGAGTTGCAATGAACATCTTCCAAAAAGAAGACTCTCAATTTTTTTTCATGAAAGTATTTGTAAAATTTACCAATCCATTACTTCGTATTTTTAAACCAATTACACCCGAATTTATTATTCAACCAATAGTTCCACTATATGTTGCCTGGTTTTTCTTTATGATAAGATTTTATTTAATGCCATGGATTTTGGGATATTCTGTCATGGGAATGTTATCTTTTCCTTTGGAAAGTGAAATTTCAAGACAAATTTATCAATTTTTTAATTCAATTAAATTTTAAAAATTGGTACTAGTAATTTAGCTATCAATGAAAAAAATACAAATATCACCATCAATTTTATCTGCTGATTTTAGTCAATTAGGAAACGAAATAAAACGTTTAGAAGATGCAGGTGCTGATATGATTCATGTAGATGTAATGGATGGGCATTTTGTTCCAAATTTAACCATCGGACCTCCAGTTATAAAAGCATTAAAAAAACAATCATCAATGATATTTGATGTCCATTTAATGATTTCTCCAGTACACAAATATATCGATGCATATTCTGATGCAGGTGCGGATATTATTACTATTCATCCAGAAGCTACAGACGATCTAAGTTCATCTATTTCAAAGATAAAACAATTAAATAAAAAAGTTGGAGTATCTTTAAATCCTGAAACTAAAGTTGATGTAATTAGAGAACACTTGAATAAAATTGACTTAGTTTTAATAATGAGTGTTAACCCCGGTTTTGGTGGTCAAAAATTTATGCCAGAAGTTTTAGTAAAAATTAAAGAGCTAAAAGAAATGCAGAAAACTCAAAATCTCAATTTTGATATTGAAATTGATGGAGGTATCAATTTTGACAATTCAAAAGAGGCAATAGAAGCGGGAGCAAATATACTCGTTTCTGGAACAACAATTTTTAAAAGTAATAATGGAGATATAAAAAAGAATATTGAATTATTAAAATCAAAATAATTTCATGGTTTACATAAATCGGTTTTTTTTTAATATTTTCGATAAAATAAGAGAATTATATTATAATTCTAGTCTGTACGATAAAAAAATTTCTAAAACTTATTATCAAAATTTGATTTATAAGCCTAGTCCTCATTTACTTTCATCCTTAATTAAATATCAAAAAAAAAAATTTAGGATTGAAGATTTTGCATTAAATGAAATTTGGGATAACAAAGAAATAACCAAAAAAAACTTAAGAAAACTTAATAATTTTTATTGGCTTTTTAGTTTAGATCTTAAGTCATCAAAAAAAAATACCCAATCAGTTATAAAAAACTGGATGACTTTAAATCATAAATACAATGCAAAAAGTTGGAATTTCGATTTAACTGCAAAAAGAATTATTGCTTGGTTATCTAGTCATAATCTCACTTATGAAGATGGTAACGAGCAATATAAAATTGATTACAACACTATGGTACAAAAACAAGCAAATCACCTCATAAATGAAATTAATAAATCAAAATTTGTTGAAGATAAATTGATAGGTTGTGCATCTATTATATTAGTTGGACTTTGTTATCAGGATGAAAAAAAGTATTTGCCATTTGGTTTAAATTTATTGAAAAAAATATCTAAAATTACTCTTGATAATTCTGGTTTTCCTAAATCAAGGAGTATTAAACAATTAATATTTTATTTGAAATATTATATTTTAATCAGAGAGTGGTTTAAAGAATCTCAAACTAATATTCCAGAACATATCAATGAAACAATCTTCTATCTTGGACAAGGTTATGCTTTTGTTTGGCAAAATCTAAAAAGTGATATTCTTTATAATGGTAATAATATTTCAGATAATAATAATTTTGATAATTATCTTCAAAGACTAGGTTATAAATTCAAAAATGACAATCAAGATTATGGTGGATATATAATCTTGAGAAATAAAAAGATGTGTCTCACCATGGATGCTGGTCCTTCACCAAATTCATTTTTTTCTAAAGATTATCAATCTGGAGCTTTATCTTTTGAAATAATTTCTAATGGAAAGAAATTAATTAGCAATTGTGGCTATCATAATGAATCAAATATAAAACTAAATCATTTATCAAGATCGACTGCCGCTCAGAATACCTTAGTAATCGATGACAATTCTTCCTGCAAATTTACAAACAGTGATAAATCTTTTTTTATTACCAGGGGTTTAAAAATTACAAAAAGAGAGACTATTTTTGAAAAAAACTATTGGAAAATAAATGCTTCTCATGATGGATACCAAAAAAAATATAATACTATTCATGAAAGAAATATAGAATTTTACCCTGAGAAAGAAACTTTTGTTGGCTGTGATAAAATTCTAAAAAAAATTAATAAGAATTATAAATTTGATATTCGATTTCATGTAGAACCAGACGTAAAATTAATGAAAACTCAGGATGGTAAATCAATATTAATTGAATTGGAGGATGAGGGTTGGAAATTTACTTGTGATAATTATGATATAAATATTGATAATGGTTTATATTTCGGTAATAAAAATTCATATATTGATAATCAAAATATATTTATTTCTGGGATTTCAAATAACCAGACTGAAGATATTAAATGGCAAATAAAAAAAATATAGTAAAAAGGATAAAATCAGCTGTAATTTCTGTTTCAGATAAATCAAACTTAAAACCATTATTACAAACCTTAAATAGGTATAAGGTTAAACTTATTAGTTCAGGGGGTACATTTAGGGCAATTAGAAAATTAGGCTATCGATGTCTTGAAATTTCTGAATATACGGGTTTTAATGAAATTCTTGATGGACGTGTTAAAACACTTCATCCAAAAATTCATGCGGGAATCTTGAATAAAAGAAACAATAATTTTCACAAAAGAGAAATAAAAAAAAATAATTTTCAAAATATTGATTTAGTTATAGTCAATTTTTATCCATTTGAAAAAACTTTTAACACATCAAAAAATCACAATAAAATAATTGAAAAAATTGATATTGGTGGTCCTGCTTTAGTTAGGAGTGCTGCAAAAAATTACAATGACGTTGCAGTAATAACATCCACAAATCAATATTCAGCATTGATTGATCAATTAAAAAGATTTAAGGGTGCAACAAAATTAGAATTTAGAAAAAAATTATCTCAATCAGCCTTTAATGAAACAGCATATTATGACTCCGTAATTTCAGATTACTTCAATTCAATCACAAGTGAAAATTTTACAGAAAAAAAAATTATTTATGGAAACTTAATCGAGAGATTAAGATATGGAGAAAACCCGCACCAAATATCTGCTATTTACTCTAAAAGTAAAGATTTCAAATTAAAAAAAATTCATGGGAAACAATTAAGCTATAACAATTACAATGATATTTTTGCTGCTTTAAAGATATCTAAAGGTCTACCGAAAAATATGGGAACTGTAATTATCAAACATGCTAACCCCTGTGGAGTTTCTATTTTAAAGGACAAAGTAAGAAGTTATAAATCTGCATTTGAATGTGATCCTGTAAGCGCATTTGGAGGCATTGTCTCTTGTAATTTTAAAATTAATAAAAGTTTAGCTGTTGAGTTAAACAAAACCTTTTTAGAAGTAATTATTGCAAATGGTTTTGAAACAAGTGCTCTTAAATTATTAAAATCCAAAAAGAATGTTAGAATTATAGATTCGACAAACTTTAACTTTGATGATGTTCTTCAAATAAACTCTGTATCAGACTCAATGTTGATTCAATCTAAAGATGATCTTGTTTTTAAAAAAAAAGATTTCAAAGTTGTCTCAAAGAAAAAACCAAACAAAAATCAATTTGAAAATTTATTATTTGCATTCAATATTTCCCGTCATGTTAAATCCAACGCTATTGTGCTCGTTGGTGATAAAACAACAGTTGGTATCGGATCTGGACAACCTAGTAGGCTTGATAGCTGTCAAATTGCAATAAATAAAATGAGAAAGTTCAAAAAAAATGAAAAAGAAATTGTTGCCGCATCTGATGCTTTTTTTCCATTTGTTGATGGTATTGAAAAATTAATTCAATCTGGTGTTTCTGCTGTAATCCAACCTAGAGGATCAATCAGAGATAAAGAAATTATAAAGTTTGCAGATAAAACTAATACTATTTTAATTTTTTCTAAAACAAGACATTTTAGACATTAAATCTTGTCAATCTTTGAAGCTAAGATGAAATCGTTTTCTGATAATCCCTCAATTGCGTGGGTTGAGATGTTTATTTTCGCATAACCCCATCCAAATAAAATTTCAGGGTGATGGCCTTCCTCTTCTGATATTCTACCTACTTCATTTACAAATTTTTGGCTTTCAACAAAATTTTTAAAGGTAAATTTTTTTTCTAAAAAATGGATATTTTTTTCATTTTTAATAACATCCCATCCATCAATTTTTTTTTGATATTTGTGTATTTCACTTAAATCAAGCGCAGGTACACCACCTTCGCAAGGAACACATTTTTTTTCGAATAGTTCACTCATTTAATTTACATCCTTATCTAATTAAATTTTTTTATTATATTACTTAAAAATGGAGCGGGCAAAGGGGATCGAACCCTCGACCTTCTCGTTGGCAACGAGACGCTCTACCACTGAGCTACGCCCGCTTATATATAATATTTAAAATTAGTAGCTTTCTTAAAATTAAGCAAGTGATTAATATCCATCATTATAGTTTGGCTTAAATATTAACATTTTCCAATTTTGATTGATACTATAAGTTTTACTATTTTTTTTTTTCTATTAGAAAATAACGTGATGAGTTTAAATAAAGTTTATAAAAATTCAAATTTCATTTTAGTTGCTTTTGTCATTTTTCTTTTAATACAGGCATTCGACCAAAGTTTTGGTTGGGGAATGAATAAAATATATCCAGAAATTTACTTTACTACATTTGGTTCAAAACTCGAGGGATGGAATGTATTTATCTGGTTTGAAAATGGTTTAATTGAGACACTTCAAGTTATTATTCTATTAATAGCAATTTTGACACTTTTAAATTTATATCTATCTAAAAAAAAATTCTTAGGAACTGGTTTAGTAAAAGGATTCATAATAATTGAAATAATTGGATTATCTTATTTTTTTTTTGAAGAAATAAGTTGGGGACAGCATTATTTTAATTTTGATACTCTAAGTATTTTCTTAAATGAAAACAATTTTTTTTTTAATCATCAAAAGGAAATGAACTTGCACAATACTTCTAGAATTTTTAACGAATTTCCAAGACTACTAGTAATGTTATGGTGTTCACTGTCTATTATTATTTTACGATATTCAAAATTAATTAATTTTAAAGATTTAACAACAATTATAATGCCAAATGAAAAACTTATTTTTATTAGTTTTTTACTTCTTATATTTATTTTACCAGATTTAATATTAACGAAATTAGGAATGGTTGATTTCTCAAAATTACATATTTATGAAAATGGTGTTTTTAAAGAGTTTAATATTAGTGCTATTTTAGGTATTATTTTTTCGTTCAATTTTTTTAGATTATCAGAATTGCAGGAACTGCTTTTTGTATATTACTTTATGTGGCATTCATTATTTTTAAGAGAATTATATTTTAATAGAACATATCTAAATTAAAAAATTGATTATAGTGTGTCATTTTTTTTACATTAAGAAAATAAATTTATGATACATTTTTAGTATGAAAAAAGCAGATTTACCAAAAACAATACCAATTTTTCCATTGAGTAATTTTATCATTTTTCCAAGAACTACTGTTCCATTAAATATATTTGAGCCAAGATATATCGATATGATTAATGATAGTATGAAATCAAACAAACTCATCGGAATGATACAACCTAAAAATTCAAAAAAAAGTGAGGTTGCACCTGAACTATATGACATTGGGTGTATGGGCAAAATTACAAGCTTTAGGGAAAATGATAATGGTCAATTTTTGATAGAACTTAAAGGTATAATCAGATTTCAAAAAATAGATGAGGTAAAATCAAATAAAAAATACAGAGAATGTAATGTAGATTTTAATAATTTTTATGAGGATCTAAATTACCAAAATGAAAATCTAAAATTTTCTGATTTAAAATTAATATTTAAAGACTTAAAAAATCTTTTTGAAAAACGTGGATTCATTATTAATTGGAAAGGATTAGAAAAACAAAGTTTAGATGAAACAATAAACGCTTTAGCGATGGCATCTCCTTTTACACTAGAAGAAAAACAAATTTTATTAGAGACCAAAAATTTAGAGCTTAGAAAAACTAAAATTTCAGAAATTTTAACTACATATTCTTTTGACAATTATAATAATACAACTGTTCAATAAAACTAAATTTCAAAACCTCTATCAGCTATATTTTTAAAAGATCTATTTAGAAACTTATTCCTTCCTATAAATCTCACTGATTTGCTAAGGATATTATTATTCGTCTTGCTTTCAAAATTAAAAAATTCGTATACGAAATCAATTCCATTAGAGAAAAGGTAGTTTTTATGTTTAGTCATATTTTGAAATTCTTCACAAATTGAATTATCTATCTCTAATCCATTCTTTAACTTAAGTTCAATTAAATTACCCAAATCTCGAATATCTCTTAAAGTCATATTGAAGCCCTGACCGGCTAAAGGATGAAGACGATGTAATACATCACCAAAAGCCAGAATATTTTTATGATAATAAGTTCTCAAATTCGAAGCTTTCAACTCAAAAAAGTTGCAAATACCAAAATTTGTAATTGAATATTTGGTATTATATTTTTTAATTAATTCTTTTAAATTAATATTTTTTTTACCTTTAATTGAATAAACAATAGAAGTCTCTATTTCTGATAATGGTAAAAATGCCAAGGGTCCATTTTTCGTAAATATTTGAGATGCTGTATTATTCTGAATTTTTTTGTGTTTTAAAATTGTAGTATACGCAAGACTATCGTATTTTTTTTTCAGACTTCTTGCAAAAAACTTTTTTGAAAAATAATTATCATTTTCACAATTAATTATTAAATTATATTTTTTCAAATTTGAAAGATTATAATCAAAATTTTGTTTAAATACACATAACTTATCTTTTCTTAAACTTTCGAGTAATTTACTTTGTAATTGATTATTTCTAATTATTGCAAAAACAGTTTTATTATTATTTTCAAAATTTAAAATTTTTTCATTTCTTAGATTGTCTGAATAAATTTCAATTTTTTTTATATCCCAGAATAATTTTTTGATATTTAATATTTCTTTATTAAAATACATCAGATTATCATTAGATATACCAATCGTTCGACTCCTATTAAAATCTGATTTTTTTTTATTTAAAAAAATATCAATAGATAATCCTTTTTTAACTAAAGATTTTGCTAAACTTAATCCAGTTAATCCACCACCTAGAATACAAAGTTTCATATTAAATTTTAATTTTAACAATAAAAATTAGATGATACAAAGTGGTAAATTTGATTCATCTGATATGGATATAAAAAAACTATCAAACACAGCTCTAACATTCATTACAAATAGATTAATTGAAATTTTTGGTATTTGTGTCCTTTTAATGGGGTTTTTAATTTTAATTGCCTTAATTTCATACTCTCCAGAAGACCCAAATTTTATTTTCCCAGAAAATACTGTTGTAAAAAATGTTTTAGGTTATCAGGGAAGTGTTACTTCAGACTTTATTTTACAATCTATAGGTTTAATAGGTTACTTATTACCCATCACTTATATCTTTGCAGGTTTAAACATTTTTCGAAGAAAAGAAATCTTAGTTATCATAGAAAACACCTTTTTTGTAACAATTTATATATTCTTTGGGTCTTTGTTTTTTTCAAAATTTTACTCTGAAAATTTTACACTTTATATTAATGGTAGTGGTGGTTTTGTTGGAAATTACCTTTCAGAAAACTTTTTAATTAATTTATTAAATAAATATGATAATTTTTTATATTATTTATTTCTACTACTAACTCTATTATTTTTCATTTTAAGTATAAATTTTAGTTTAAAAAATTTTATTTCAATTGTTAAAAAAATATTAAATTATTTATTTAATAAAAACTATAAAAGTTATACGCATAAAGATGAACTCATAAACGAATTTATTCCTCAAGATGAAATAAAAGATATAATACAAGAAGATTTACCCTTTATTAAAGCTGAAAATAATAGGTCTACAAAAACGAAATTTTCTCTCCCCTCCGTTGATTTGTTAAAAACTCCAACAAAAAAAGAAAGAGAAAATCTTAATAAAAATGAAAATAATAATCCAGAATTTTTAGAAAAAATTCTCTTAGATTTTGGTGTTAATGGAAAGATTAAAAAGGTTAGTCACGGCCCAGTAGTTACTCTAAATGAATTTGAACCTGCAGCGGGTATCAAAGTTTCAAAAATAATTAATCTATCTGATGATATTGCAAGAAATACAAGTTCAGAGTCAGCTCGTATAGCAACCATTCCAGGAAGTAATACCATAGGTATAGAACTTCCAAATTTAAATAGAGAGAACGTGTATCTCAGTGAAATTCTAGATAATTCAAACTTTAAAAAGAAAGAAATCAAATTACCTATTGCTCTAGGAAAAAATATTTCTGGTACTCCAATAATCGGAGACTTGTCTTCAATGCCTCATTTGCTTATTGCTGGTACTACAGGCTCAGGAAAATCTGTTTGTATCAATACAATTATTTTGTCTCTTCTTTACAAGCATACTCCAGAAAGATGTAAATTTATTTTGATTGATCCTAAGATGTTAGAACTTTCTACTTATGAAGGTATCCCACACCTACTTTGCCCTGTTATTACTGAGGCTAAAAAGGCTGCCTCTGTTCTTGGTTGGGTGGTTAAAGAGATGGAGAGCAGATATAGACTAATGACCAAAGAAGGAGTGAGAAATATTGACAGCTATAATTCAAAACATAAATTACCAATGCCCTACATAGTTGTGGTAGTTGATGAAATGTCTGATTTGATGTTGGTAGCAGGAAAAGAAATTGAAAATTATATTCAAAAATTATCACAAATGGCTAGAGCTGCTGGTATTCATATTATTATGGCCACTCAAAGACCTAGTGTTGATGTAATTACAGGTACAATTAAAGCAAATTTTCCAACCCGAATTTCTTTTCAAGTCACCTCTAAAATAGATAGTAGAACGATTCTAGGTGAACAAGGAGCTGAGCAATTGCTAGGAAAAGGAGATATGCTATATATGTCATCCGCGAATAGAATTGTACGAATTCATGCTCCATTTGTTTCAGATACTGAAATTGAAAAAATAAATAACTTTTTAAGATCGCAGGCAGAACCAGATTATGTAGATGAAATACTAAACTTCGCTGATGAAAAAGAATTTAATGAATCGAAAAATCAAGGAGAAAAAGATGAACTATATCAAACTGCTGTTGAAATAATTAAAACAGAGGGAAAAGCTTCAACTTCATTTTTACAAAGAAAACTTCAAATTGGATATAATCGAGCTGCAAGAATTATTGACATGATGGAATCCGAGGGAATAGTGAGTAAAGCAAATCATGTTGGAAAAAGAGATGTTCTTTAATGAAAAAATTACTTTTTATCATAATTTATCTATTAGTAATTTCTGATCTCTCAGCATCAATAAAAGAAAATATAATTAAGAAGTTCACAGATATTGAAAATGTTTCATTCGACTTTGAACAAAATATTAACGGCAAGATTGAAAATGGTAATTGTATAATTGAATATCCAAAAAAAATTTATTGTAAATACAATTTAGGTAATCAGAAGGTTTTGGTTGCAGATGGAAAATCACTAGTCATTAAAACATTAAGTAGTTATTACTTTTATCCACTTGAAAAAACACCTCTGGATACTATTCTCAATAAAGAATATTTGTTAAAAAAAATAAAAAATTTAGACCAAAGAGAAGTGAGTGACGATTTTGTAAACTTCAATTTCATAGAAAATGAAAATGAGATAAATCTATTTTTTGATAAAAAAACTTATAATTTAATTGGATGGCAAACAGTCGATATTTATCAAAATGTGAGTATTACCTATCTTTCCTCAATTAAAAGAAATCAAAAATTAAAAAAGGGAATATTTAAACTTCCAAAACAAAACTAACTTAAATAAACACTGTCTCAGTTTTAAAGATCTTCATACCTCTCGCAATATAATTATTTAACGCATTTTTATGATCTAATGAACATGTGTGGACCCAAACTCTTTTAGGTTTTTCTTTAAAAGAATTTTTGATAGCTGATGATAATAAATATGAACCTAATCTTTTATTTTGATATTCTTCCAATATACCAAAATAGGCTATCTCAATTTCATTTTTATCTGTATGTAAAAATAATTCAAAATAACCTGCTAATTCATCTTTATCCTTTAATACATATGTTTTAACTCTTTTATCAGTAACATAGTCTAACCATTGTTTTTCATTCCATACTAATCGATCTACCCAATGATGACTTTTGCCAATATTTTTGTAAAAAAATTTGTTTAATTGAAAATCAACTGGATCTACAAAATTTATTGAATAATTATCTGGTAAATTTGAAGAATCTTTTAAATCTTCCAAATAACATATTTCTAAATAATTTCTCTCAACTTTTTTATTCACTGCACCATCTTACCAACTGGTTCGCCCCCAAATAAGTGAAAATGAAGATGGGGCACTTCTTGACCACCATGCTCATTAATATTTGCTAATGCTCTGTATCCTTTACCTGTATCAACCGAAATACCAAGTTTCTTTGCTACTATATTAATACCTTTTAATAATCCTACCATCTCGTCTGATGAAGCTTTATTACTGAAATCATCTAAATCTATGTATTTTCCTTTTGGAATTACTAGTACGTGAATTTTTTTTTGAGGATTTATATCGTGAAAAGATAAAACGAACTCATCTTCGTAAATTTTTTTACAAGGAATTTCACCTCTTAAAATTTTTGCAAAAATATTATTATCATCATATGTCATTATAAAACTTTGAGCTCTTCATTTATGCTGATTATTTTTCCACCTCTTAAATTGGCATCAACTACAGCACATTCATAATAGGCAAAAGATGTTTCTTCTGCTATTTGTTTCATTTCTAGACATTTAGACTCATTTTTAACCAATAAATGTTCAGTTAATTTTGGAGGATCACCTAAATACATCATCAGAGCTATAACCTCTCCTTGTCTCTCAAAATCTGATTTTTCCTCTAACTCAGTTACTCTATCTGAAACTCCAATTTCAAAATTTGTAAAAGCAACATAACCTTTATAAAAAACAAAACCTAATATTAAAAAAAATACTATCTTAATCTTGCTCATTAACTTTTATTTTTTTCTATTTTCTAACTCAATCTCAATATCTTCAATTTTAATGTTATTTGCTTCTAGATAAATTATCAAATGATAAAATACATCAGCAGCTTCATGTATTTTATTAGTATCTTTGTCTACAGCCTCGATTAATTCATTTATTTCCTCTAAAACTTTTGATTTGCTTAGCGATTTATCTGATAATAATTTATTGGTATATGATCCATCGACTGGACTTTTTTTTCTTTCGCGCGCAAGTTTGAACAAATTTTCTAGTGTGTTTAACATTCTAAATTCTAACAGGAATTCCTTTTGAGTCCAAATATTCCTTAGCTTCTTTTACAGAATGTTTTCCATAGTGAAATATTGATGCTGCCAAAACTGCACTAGCATTTCCTAATTTAATACCATCAACCAAATGATCTAAGTTACCAACGCCTCCTGATGCAATTAAAGGTATATTTACATTTGATGAAATATTATTCATTAATTCAACGTCATAACCTATTTGTGTTCCATCTCTATCCATAGAGGTTACGAGTAATTCTCCTGCCCCGCTATCTTCCATTTTTTTGGCATACTCTAAAGCATCAAGACCACTATTGTTTCTACCTCCATGGGTAAATATTTCCCACTTGTCTCCATTTTTTTTTGCATCAATTGCAACAACAATACATTGTGAACCAAACTTTTTTGAACTTTCTAATACAACTTTTGGATTTTCAACAGCTGCAGTATTAATAGATACTTTATCTGCACCACAATTTAATAATTTATTGATATCATCTATACTTCTTACTCCTCCACCAACAGTTAATGGAACAAAGCATTTTTTTGATGTTCTCTCAACAACATCATAAATTGTATCTCTATTTTCATTTGAAGCAGTAATATCTAAAAAACATATTTCATCTGCTCCTCCATCGGAATAAATTTTAGCTTGTTCAACTGGATCCCCAGCGTCTTTCAAATCAACGAAATTAATACCTTTAACTACACGTCCATTCTTGACATCTAAACAAGGAATAATTCTATTTTTAAGCATCTTCTTTTACCAGTTCCTCTAACTTTATATCTCCATCATAAATAGCTTTACCAACAATTATACCCTCAATATTTTTTAAAGTTTTAGCTTTTTTAATGTCATCTATTGATGACACACCACCTGAAATAATCACAGGACAATTTGATTTCTCCGCAATTTTTGATGTCTCTTCAAAATTTGGGCTTTGTTTCATACCATCTCGGTTGATATCTGTATAAATCAATCTGCTAACACCATAACCATTTACCTCTTTTAAATAATCTAGAGTTAATTGATTGGAATTTTCCTGCCAACCGGACACTGATAGATATCCATCTTTAGCATCCAAGCCTAAGGCTATTTTGTTTGGAAATTTTTTGCATGCTTCTTTTAAAAAATTTTTATCTTTTATTGCAGCACTACCTAAGATTACTTTGTCAACTCCAGCATCAGTATACTTTTGAATACTTTCAAAGTTTCTAACGCCTCCACCAACCTCGATTTTGAGGTCAAATTTACTTACTATATTTTGAATAATATCTAAATTAGTAGTTTCACCAGTTAAAGCTCCATCCAAATCAACTATGTGCAAATTTTTAAAACCGTGATCTTTATATTTACCAGCTTGTTCAACTGGAGACATTTCATACTCAGTTTTATTATCAAAATCTCCTTTAATTAACCTCACGCACTTTTTATCTTTGATATCAATTGCGGGAAATATCTTCATTTATTGGTTTTTAAATTAGGTTCAATTGAAATTGTGAATTCTTTTGTCGTGTTTTTTTTCTCTACTTTTTCAACATTTTGAATGTTTTGACATGAAGTAAGAAAGATATAACAAAAAATTATTATTAAAAATTTATTCATTAAATCTAAATATTTATAAAATTATCAATTATTTTGAGCCCCAATTTATCACTTTTTTCTGGATGAAATTGTGTTCCAAAGATATTTTCTTTTTCAACAGAACAAACAATATTTGTCGAATAATCTGTTGTTGCTGAAATTACATTTTTATCATTTGGTAAAAATTCATAACTGTGCACAAAATACATATGTGAATTATTTTCTATATTTTCAAAAACCTTACTTTTTTTTACAATATTAATCTGGTTCCAACCAATATGAGGAAGTTTATATTTGCCATTTTGATTATCTATTTTTGAAACTTTTCCTGATATCCAACCTAAACCTTTAGTTTCAGTTTCCTCATAGCCAATATCTGCAAACATTTGTAAACCAACACAAATTCCAAGAAGTGGTTTTTTATTATTTATTGCAAATTCATTTAAAGCTTCTGTAAGACCATTAATTTTATTTAGAGCTTCTACACAACTTTTAAATGAGCCCTGCCCTGGTAAAACTACTTTGTCACTAGACTTAATTTTATTTAAATCAGCAGTAACCTCAATATTTACCTTATCTTTCGCAACTTCTTTAAATGAGTTTATCACCGAGCTTATATTACCCGAATTATAATCAACGATAGTAACTTTCATTAATTTTATAATGAGCCTTTAGTAGACGGAATTGATTTACTATTCCTAGGATCTATCTCTAATGCAGCTCTTAATGATCTTGCTAATCCCTTAAAACAAGATTCAATGATATGGTGGCTATTATCACCATAAATGTTTTCTACGTGCAAAGTAATTCCTGCTGCTTGAGAAAAGGCCTGAAACCACTCTTTAAAAAGTTCTGTGTCCATCTCGCCGAGCTTTTCAACTTTTAAATTTACTTTCCAAATTAAATAAGGTCTGTTTGATATATCAATTGCAACACGTGATAAAGTTTCATCCATAGGTATCATTGCATGTGCATATCTTCTTATACCAACAGATTTTTTTAATGCCTTTTTTAAAGCCTCACCAATTGCTATGCCAGTGTCCTCAGTAGTATGATGAAGATCAATATGAGTATCTCCTTTTGCTTTTATACTCATGTCGATTGATGAATGCTTAGATAACTGCTCAAGCATGTGATTAAGAAATCCTATCCCGGTATCGATCTTATATTTACCTTTACCATCAATGTTGAGATCAACACTTATACTGGTCTCTTTTGTTTTTCGACTAATTTTACCTTTACGCTTCATAATTAAAAAGAGGTATACATATATTATCCAATTATGGCAATAATACTAAACCTGGGCTTGAACTATTAGATTTAGTATCCATTTATAAGCTATGACAACAATTGTTTTAGTAAGAAAAAATAATGAAGTAGTAGTTGCTGGCGATGGTCAGGTTAGCATGGGAAATACTGTTGTTAAAAGTACTGCATCTAAAGTAAGAAAAATTGAGAAAAGAGATGTTGTTGCTGGATTTGCAGGTTCCACTGCAGATGCTTTAACTTTGTTTGAAAGATTAGAGGCAAAAATAGAAAAACATGCAGGAAACTTATCAAGAGCTGCTGTTGAATTAGCAAAGGATTGGCGAACAGATAAATATTTAAGAAGACTAGAGGCTTTAATGGCCATCGGTGACAAAGATAATAGTTACATTATCTCTGGAACTGGAGATGTGCTCGAGCCAGAAGGTGATGTGATTGGTATTGGATCAGGTGGAAATTATGCTTTAGCAGCTGGAAAGGTTTTAATGGGTACAGATATGAGTGCTGAGGAGGTGGCAAAAAAAGCTATTGAAGTTGCTTCAGAAATTTGTGTTTTTACCAATAATAATATTAAGGTTGAGAAAATATAATGGAAAAATCTAACGTTACACCTCTTGTTCCAAAAGATAAAAATTCCAAAGATAATGAAACTTTAGTCAGTTCATTATCACCAAGAGAAATCGTTTCAGAATTGGATAGATTTGTAGTCGGCCAAAATAAAGCTAAAAAGGCTGTTGCTGTAGCTCTTAGAAATAGATGGAGAAGACAAGCTCTTAAAGGTGAAATGAAAAATGAAGTTCTGCCAAAAAACATCCTTATGATTGGACCAACTGGAGTCGGTAAAACTGAAATATCTAGAAGATTGTCAAAACTTGCTGAAGCACCATTCGTAAAAGTTGAAGCTACAAGATTTACTGAAGTTGGATATGTTGGAAGAGATGTTGAGCAAATAGTAAGAGATTTAATTGAAATCGCTATTTCAATGGAAAAAGTAAAAAAAAGAAAAGAAGTCTATGCAAAAGCACAACAAATGGCAGAAGAAAAAGTTTTAGATGCTTTGGTTGGAAAAAAAGCGAGCACCGCAACCAGAGAAAGTTTTAGAAAAAGATTGAGAGATGGAGACTTGGATAATAACGAAATAGAGATTGCAGTTAGTGATACAGGTGGAAGTGGTACTTCTTTTGAAATACCAGGTATGCCTGGAGCAAATGTTGGGATGATCAATATTGGAGAAATGCTTGGAAAGTCAATGGGCACAAAAGAAAAAAAGAAAAAAATGACTGTTAAAGAATCTCACGAAATTTTAATTAATGATGAGTCCGATAAATTAATTGAACAAGATAAAATTATTAAAGCTGCTAAAATTTCAACAGAAAATAATGGAATAGTTTTTTTAGATGAAATTGATAAAATTTCTGGCAGAACTGATAGAGTTGGGGGAGATGTATCAAGAGAAGGAGTCCAAAGAGATTTGTTACCTTTAATTGAGGGTACAACAGTTAATACAAAATATGGTCCTATAAAAACAGATCATATTTTATTTATTGCATCAGGAGCCTTTCAGCTTGCTAAACCATCAGACTTATTGCCCGAACTTCAAGGAAGGTTACCTATAAGAGTTGAGTTAGAAGCTTTAACAAGTGAGGACTTTAAAAGAATTCTAAAGGAACCTGATTATAGTTTAATTAAACAATATGTGGCTTTATTAAAAACTGAAAATGTCGATTTAGAATTTTCAGAAGACGGAATAGATGCAATTGCAAATATAGCTTCAGAAGTAAATGCAACTGTAGAAAATATTGGTGCAAGGAGATTGCACACAATTATTGAAAAGATTTTAGATGAAATTAGTTTTACAGCAACTGACAGGGCTGGTGAAAAAATTATTATTAATAAGGAATATATTGATAAAAATTTGGATACACTTATTAAAGATACGGATTTATCAAAGTTTATTCTATAAAACTATTAAAGATAGTTTAGTTCTTTCATTTCATTACCTAATTCTCTCTCCAGATTTTCTTTAATTTTTGGATCAAGAAATTTTTTCCAATCATTTTGGGCTCCCATATTAAAAAATTTAATCTTTTCCCCTTGTTTATTTTCTTTTGCTTCTACAAAGCTCTCCTCTGTCTCTAGTTTTTGCATTTTTTCAAATATTGTTGTTTTTAAAGTATTCTCGAATTTTTTTTTATCATAACTAAATTTTGCTCGTGCAAGGTGTGCAATAAATCTTAAAATATTCAAAAAAGTTTTTTCAGTATCATTAATTAAATCCTCGTACTTCACTAATAAATATTTATTAAATCTTCTAAAAACTTTCCAAGAATCAAAATGCTGTTTCCATGGACCTAAATAAGTTATGCAATGTTTGTTTGAAGTTTTGCCTAAGTACTGATGAGATAATAAATTTTCATAAGCTTGTTCAGGTGTTGTCTGAAAATGGTGAGCAAAGGATGTCACAATATTTCTTGGATCTCTTACGATATAAATTACTCCAAGTGTATTATTTCGGTCAGTAAATTTGAATTTTTTATTGTTAAAAAAGCAGCTATGTGTTTTTAAAAATCTAATAGAATCTTTCTGATTAAATATTTTTTGGGTATTAATATAATTCTTGAACATTTCTTCCTCATTATTAATATCAATACCTAATTGTTTAAATAATGAATTGTCTGGAAATTGTTTAATATTTTTCAGTAAGTCAAAATTAAAATTACCATCTTTAGAAAATATATATGATGATAATAAAGATCTTACGAATGTATTTCCGCTTTTAGGATATGAAGCTAACCAAACTATCATTTAGAAACATTATATTACTGAATGGTTAAATATATAGATTATTTTTTTTTTAAAAAAATATAAAAAGCACCACTTCCACCATCTTTTGTACTTGCCTGACTTATATTTGAAATAATTTTCATTAAGTCTTTATTATTCTTTAAAAATTCAGGGACAGAATATTTTAAAATACCAAAATTTTTTGAAATATAAGGATCTTTTTCATTATTTGAGTGAAGACCTTTGCCAGTAACAATTATAAGTTTTTGAATCTTGTCCTCATATGACTTCTTTATAAATGTTTCTATGATCTGGTTTGCTTCATTAAGAGTTTTTCCATGAAGGTCTAGTGATCTGGTTTTTTTTACATTTGTTTTAGTTTGTAAGTTATCTTTATCATATAATTTTTGATCACTTGATAAAAACTCATCCCAAGTCTTTTTATCTTTTTCTGAAATTTTACTGTTCACTTAATTAAGAGTATTTACCAACAACCAATTCGGATTATTTGATCTCATATCTCTTGAAAAAGTCCAAGTATCATAAATAGTTTTAATTTTATCAGGACTACCCGAAACAATTTTTTTTTCTTTATCTCTTATGCATGTGATAATTTCACTTACAAAATCTACAGTAACCTGAAGAGCTTTATCTATTTTTTTATGTTCTTTTATATCTGCTGATTTAATTCCAATAAATGTAATTTCAGCATAATGGCCTCGATTACTTCTATCCTTGAGAGCTTTATTAAATTCTTCATAAATCTCTTTACTCAATAAAGGTTTGCTAGCTATGAGCTTATTATCATTATCACTAAAATCAGTAATGATAGTTTCATAAGCAATTTTTGCACCTTTTAAAAATTCGCTTTGAGCTTTTTTATCAAAATTCTCTTCTTGTTTTAAATTACTTTCTTGATGAACCTCTTTTAAAATTTCTTGAAATTGTTGAGGATTTTTTCCTTCAAAACCGGTTCTTTTTCCAAGGATACCTCTTAATCTTAAAAAAATAAACCCAGCTATCATTGCTAATAATATGATATCAATATACTCAAAACTATAATTCATAATGACAATCTAATTACTCTGTTGAATAATTTCAACTAGCAATTAAATTAAAGACAAATGAACTCACTATTAATTGCCCTTATCTTAATACCCATTATAGAAATCTATCTATTCATACAGATTGGTGGTCAAATAGGTGCTTTTAACACAATATCACTTATATTTATAACAGCTATAATTGGAGTTATTTATGCAAGATATGAGGGATTAAATACTCTGAGATCTGGTTTCTCCCAACTTATAAAAAATGAAGCGCCAGTTTATGAGATTATCTCGGGTGCAGCTATAGCATTTGCAGCTTTATTGTTGATAGTTCCTGGTTTTGCAACTGACTTGTTTGGATTTCTTTTAATTTTTCCTCTGACAAGAAAATTAATTTTTGGGAAAATTATTAATAAATTTAAAAATGAGACAAAAAATAAAAAACCATATATAGAAGGTGAGTTTGAAGACATTGAAGAAGACGATGAGCGAAAATTATAAAATTGTAAGTAAATTTATAAAAGATATCTCTGGTGAAACACCTGACATTGAGACATATTTATACGTAAAGGATTATATATCAAAATATCAATTAAATATTGAGATAAGCTCAAAGCCCTTGAAAGCACAAATTATCGAGGTAAATACTTTATTAAAATTTCACGACACTTCAGAAAGTAAAAAAAGATCTCATTTTGAAATGACTTATACTTCTGTAATAAAACTCAATGAAGAAATAAAAGACAAGAAAGTTCTACAAAGAATTATACTATGTGAAGTACAGAAAGAAATTTATCCAGAATTAGAAAAGGCTCTACTTAATCTTTTACATACATCGGGTTATCCAAATATTAAATTTGAAAAAAAAGTTGATTTTGACGAACTTTATAAAAAACAATTTAATTAAAAAAATTTTTCTTTAAATCAAGTTTTAAATATTGTTCATGATTTCTTTTTTCTTCCTCGCTAGGTTTAATAACTTTTTTAAAATAAGAAATGTTTGTTTTTAAAGCTTGATTATTATCGCTGATATCATTACTAAAATTTAATTTAGGTTCTTTTTGATCTATTAAATTAATATAAACTTTTGATAATAAGTCACAATCGATTAAAGCTGTGTGTTTTTCTCTTTTAGAATTGTCTATTCTATACCTTTTACATAGGGCATCTAGACTATTAGAAGATCCTGGAAATTTATCTCTGGCTAAAGAAACAGTATCTATAATTTCATTATTAATTAAATTTTTACCTGCTATTTTCAATTCGTTATTTAAATGTGACAAATCAAATTCAGCATTATGAATAATTAGTTTTTTTCCTTTTATATAAAATAAAAAATCATCAGCTATTTCTTTAAATTTTTTTTTATCAGACAAGAATTCATCTGTATATCCATGAGTTTCTAAAGCTTTTTCAGAAACTTTTCTCTCAGGATTCAAGTAGCAATGAAAGTTATTGTTTGTAGGAACGAAATTTTCGAGTTCAATACATCCTATCTCGACTATTCGGTGACCTTCTTTAACAGACAATCCCGTTGTTTCTGTATCTAAAATTACTTCTTTCATTTAATGTATTTGTTTAAGAATATATTTTATCTGTTTTTTTATAAATCTATTTGTAAAATTATTTTTGATAATAAAATTTGATTTTTTTTTTTTATAATCAAGTGGTAGTTGTATTTTTCTGAATCTATTTACAATTTTTAAATTAAAATTTTGCCTTTTTTTCAATCTTTTTAGTATTTCAGATCTATTAGATTGAATAAATATCAAGATATCTTTTCTTTTATTAATTTTATTTTCAAGCAATAAAGGGATATCTAAAATAACTAATTTACTTTTTTTATTTTTCTTTAAAAAAATATTCATCTTCTTTCTTATTTCAGGATGAATAATCTTAATAATTTTCTTTAAATTATTTTTATTTGCCAATATCGTCTTTGTTACCTCTTGTTTTTTTATAGGGAATTGAGTGATATGTTTAGGTAAAGACTTATTAAGTTTAATAAAAATTTTTCTATTCTTATTATATAATTTTCCAACTTCATTATCAGCATTAAATACTGGGCAACCAAATGACTTTGCTACAAAACTCTTTCCAGATCCTATATCTCCTAAAATTCCAATTCTAATCATTATCTAAAAGCTTAAATGTATCAGTATTAACTTTTGGCTCTATACTGTGCCACAATTTAAATGATTCCAGAGCCTGGTAAACAAACATAGTTTTTCCATTTTCGGTCTTGCATCCTAATTGTTTTCCGATTTTCAAAAATTGAGTTTCATGAGGATTATAAATTACGTCATAAAATAATCTATCATTTCCAGAACTTGAAAATTTTAGATTTATTTTTTCATTATTTAAACCAAGACTTGTAGCATTTATTACCATATGAAAATCAGTTAATTTTCCCCATTCTAAAATTTTAATATTATTAAATAAAACTCTCAAATTTTCTGCCTTCTCTTTGGTCCTGTTACTAATTGTTATCTCTTGAACATTCATCTTTTGTAATGCAAAAATTATTGATGGCACTACACCACCAGCCCCCAATATCAAAACTTTCTTGCCCTTTATATCAAAATCTAACTTTTTAATCGCACTATCAAAACCAACTATGTCTGTATTATGCCCAACTAAATCACCATTATTATAAGTAATGGTGTTTACTGATTGTGTCTGTTCTGCTTCTGGGCTTAATCTATCTAAAAAAGGAATAACTGTTTTTTTGAAAGGGACAGTTACATTACAACCGGCTATTTTTTGTTCTTTAATTTCTTGAATGAAGTTTTTAATTTCGTGATCCTCTAACTTAATTTTATCATAAGTAGCATCAATATTATTTTCTTTTAACCACCAGTTTTGGAGTTTAGGAGACAAAGAATGATCAATTGGATTTCCTATTACTAAATATTTTTTCATTTGTAATTACTCAAATATTGTTTTATTTTTTTAATCGGTAAACCCATTATAGTATCTTCATCACCGTCTATATTTAAGAATAACTTTCTACCCTCTCCTTCAATTTGATAAACGTTGTAAGCATATAATGCTTCATCTGTAATTTTCGACAGATAGGTTTTTAGCTCATCAAAACTAAATTGTTTCATTGTTAAAGTTGCTTTATCAGTATAATTCCAAATCATGGCACCATTTTGAGAGATACAAACTGAACTGATTAGATTATGTTTTTTTCCATTCAGTTTTTTTAAAATTTCTAAAGCTTGATCTCTATTTATAGGTTTGGATATTAATTCACCATCCAAATCTATTACGCTATCAGCGCCTATCACTAAGGGGCCTTGGTTTTTTTGGCTAACCTTGTTTGCTTTTAATTCAGCTAAATTTTTTGATATTAATTCAGGGGATGCTTTTTCTTTAATTAAGCTTTCTTTAACAATATCTTCATCTAAATTAGAATTTTGTACCTCTGTAGATATGTTGTTATTATCCAAAATTTGTTTTCTTACTTTGCTTTTTGAGGCAAGTATAATTTTAACCATTATTTTTATATATTTCGTATATCTTAATAATTGAGGCAGCAGTTTCTTCGACCGATTTTCTAGTAACATCTATCAACGGCCACTTATATTTTTTAAAAGTATTTTTAGCGTCTTCAACTTCCTTTTTAATTTTAGATAAGTCTGTATAAGATTTGTTATGGGACTCTTTTAATGAATTCATTCGATTTTTTCTAATGTCAACTAGCCTATCTGGCTCTGTGCTTAAACCAACAACACAAGTTAAATCGGGTTTTTCTTTTAAAATTTCAGGTACAGATTTTTCATTTACCAAAGGTATATTTGATATTTTAAAACCTTTGTTTGCCAAATATATTGAAGTTGGCGTTTTGCTTGTTCTGCTTACTCCCAATAAAATTATGTCTGATTTTTTAATATCTTTGATAAGGTTACCATCGTCATGGTTCATCGTAAATTGAATCGCTTCGATTTTTTTATAATATTCATCATTAAGTGTATATTGCCCGCTAGGCTGATGAGAGGCTTTTTGATTGAGGAGCTTTGAAAAGCTTAAAATAAGATCCCCAAGAACACCAAAGCACGGAATTTTTTTTTCTTCGCTGTTTCTTGCAAGATATTTAGCAAGTCCACTATCTACAATTGAATACAAAATTATTGAATTCGAATGTTTATGAGCACTAGATAATATTTTTAAAATTTGATTTTCTGTTCGCGTAAATGAATAAGTATGTATTTTGTAATCAATATTTTTAAATTGAGCTTTAATTGCAGTAAAAATCCTATCTAAGGTTTCACCAGTTGAATCAGATATAAGATAAATTTGATAAGTATTACTCATGTATAAAGTGTTAATATTTTTGTTTTATTTGAACAGAGTTGATTAATTTTATAAATTTTAAAATTATGTTGTAAAACATAGCTTTTATTAACATTATTAAACATTTGTATAAAGTTATTCATTAAATTGAAATATTGGTAATAAGCTTCAATATTACTTATATATATATCAAAAATTTACAATTAAATGTTAATAACTGGTTTATAAAATGTATACAAAATTTAATCCACGTATTTCACAACTCATACTACAAATACTATTAAATAAATTTAATTATTAATATGTCTAACATTAAAAAGGTTATTAAAGGCAGAAAAACAGATTTAAATCCAATATGGATTATGAGGCAAGCCGGAAGATATCTGCCAGAGTTTAGAGAAATTAGAAAAAAAAATACTGATTTCATTAAACTATGTTTAAATTCTAGTTTATCAGCTGAAATAACACTTCAACCACTTAAAAGATTTGATCTAGATGCTGCCATTATTTTTTCTGATATATTAATGTTGCCTCATGGATTAAATCAAAAAGTAGAATTTGTAAAAAATGTTGGTCCTATTCTTGGCGATTTAAATATTAATCAAATGTCTAAATTTACAGAAGATATTTTTATCGACAGAGTTAATCCAGTCTATAAAGCGATTGATTTAGTTCAAAACAATGAACTTACTGAAAACAAAAGCACCATAGGTTTTGTTGGTGCACCATGGACGTTACTAGTTTACATGCTGAATAAAAAATCACCTAAGCAAGGTTTAGAAAAAAGCTTTTTTGAAGACGATGTTTTAATAATTGAAATATTAAAAATAATAGAAAAATTTTTAAAGATACATATAAAAAACCAAGTAAACAGTGGTGCTGAAATTATTCAAATTTTTGATAGTTGGGCAGGATTATTAGATAGTAAAGATCTTGATAAATATATTTATAATCCAACATTTTCTTTGGTAGAGTTTACCAAAACACTCGATGTACCAGTAATATGTTTTCCTAGAGGAATCAAAGATTATAAAAAATATTGCGATATAATCCAGCCAGATGTTATCTGTATTGATTATGAAATTGATCCTGCTCAAATCGCAAAGGATATAAAAATACCTGTTCAGGGAGGCATGAATCCCCAAATTTTACTAACTGATAAAGAAAATTTAAAAAAAGAGGCAAAAAGATATCTAGATATATTTAAAGATCATCCATATATCTTTAATTTAGGACATGGTGTCTTACCGGAGACCAACCCTAGTATGATGGAGTATTTGGTTAAAATAGTTAAAGATTATTAAGATATGGATTATTCACACCCAAAAAGGAAAACCAAAGTTGTATTTGTTCAGCTCGGTTCACCCTCTGCGCCAACAACAAAAGCTTTAAGAAAATATTTACGCAAATTTTTAGGAGATCCAAGGGTTATAGATATTAATCCATGGCTTTGGAAAATAATTTTAAATTTTTTTGTTCTACCTTTTCGACCACAAAAATCTGCTAAGTTATATGCTAGAATTTGGGACGGTAAGAGCTTTCCTCTAATTACTAACACAAGAGATTTTACAAAAAATGTCAGTGAAGAACTTAAGATGATTGATCCAGAAGGATATGTAGAAGTAAACCATGCTTTTCTATTATCACCTCCGTATGTAAATGAAGTTTATGATAGTTGGGAGGAGGATTTGAAGAAAGGTGTAGGCGCTACAAAACTTCTTGTCATACCGATGTTTCCACAATATTCAGAAAGTACAATTGCTTCAGGTATAGATGCTTTAGCTAAAGAATTGTCAAAAAGAGTGAAGATCCCAACATTTGAAGTAATAACTAACTTTCATAGAACTCATGCATTCATTGATAATTCTGTTAGTCAGGTTGATACAAAATTGAGTGAATTGAGTAGTCAAGGTAAAAAAATTGATAATTTAATTATTACTTTTCATGGCATGCAAAAAAGAAGAATTGTAAATAAAGGAGATGATTATTATAGACATTGCTACGAAACATTCTGTTTGATTACAAAAAATTTAAAAAATATAAAGCCTGATCAGTGCACAATGAGCTTTCAAAGTCGATTTGGATCTGAAGAGTGGATAACTCCTTATACCGAAGATGTGGTTAAAAAATTAATATCAGAGGGGAAAAAAGAAATCGCAATTTATTCACCGAGTTTTGTTGCAGATTGTTTGGAAACCACAGATGAACTAGGCCACGAATTAGTTAATGAAGCTAAAGAATTAGGGGGCAATATTTATCCTGTAGAATGTCTTAATACAAATAAGAATTGGTGTAAAGACTTTGCAAAATATACCTTTACTCAAGCGGAGGGATCAGCACAAGAAAAAGAAGACATAGAGTATAAGCTTGAGAAAAAATATTATGAAAAAATGCCTCAACAAATAATGAACAAATCCTAGCATTATACCAATGCCAGAAACTTTAATTATTTATTCAAGCACTGATGGTCATACCAAAAATATTTGTGAGAGGTTAGCTAATTTTTTAAGCAATACTAATGCTGCTAAAGTTATATCCTTACTTGAAGCAACTAAATTTGATTTATCTAAATTTAACCAAATTGTTATTGGGGCAAGTATACGATATGGTAAATATTCAAAAAATCTTCATAAATTTATAAACTTGAATAAAGATATTTTGGAACAAAAAAATAGCGTTTTTTTTTCAGTAAATGTAGTAGCAAGGAAACCTGAAAAAAACACACCGGAAACCAATCCTTATGTAAAAAAATTTCTTAAAGTTTCTAAATGGAAACCAAAAAAAATTGGTGTATTTGCAGGTAAAGTAGATTATCCAAATTATGGTCTTTTTGATAAATATGCTATTAAACTTATTATGTTTCTAACCAATGGCCCAACAGACACCTCGCAATCATATGAATTTACTGATTGGTCAAAAGTAGATAATTTTGCGAAAGAATTAGATCTAAATACTTAAAAAAATGCCCCAAAATTGGAATTTTTCAGGATTTTTATTAAATTAAGTAAAACTCTTGTAAAAGTTGTAATAGTATATATATTAACAATATTATTAAGTCCTTAATAATACACTCATGAACATACAAGAATTAAAATTAAAATCATCAGAACAGCTTATTACCCAAGCAGAGGAGCTCGGAATAGAAAACGCAAGTACCCTAAGAAAGCAGGAAATACTTTTTGCGATTCTGAAAAAAGTTGCAGAAAAAGAGGAAATAACTGGGGCGGGTGTACTACAATTACTTCAAGATGGCTTCGGTTTTTTAAGGGCCATGGAATCCAATTATTTACCAGGTCCAGATGATATCTATGTAAGCCCAAGTCAAATTAGAAAATTTGGTTTAAGGACTGGTGATACTGTTGAAGGGCCTGTTAGAGCTCCTAAAGAAGGTGAGAGATATTTTGCATTATTACAAGTAAGTAAAATAAATTTTGAAGAACCTGATAAATCTAGACATAAAATAGCCTTTGATAACCTGACACCTTTATATCCTGATAAGCAACTTGTTATGGAAGTTGAACAAGTAAAACCGGACAAAAAACAAGATTTAACTCCACGACTTATCGACTTAGTGAGCCCAATTGGTAAAGGTCAAAGATCAATTATTATCTCGCCGCCAAAGGCTGGTAAAACTATGATTTTACAAAGTATAGCTAACTCAATAGCTAAAAATTATCCCGAGTGTTATCTTATAGTTTTATTAATTGATGAGAGACCTGAGGAAGTGACTGACATGCAGAGAACAGTTAAAGGTGAAGTAATTAGTTCCACATTTGATGAACCTGCTCAGCGCCATGTTGCTGTTGCCGAAATGGTTATAGAAAAAGCTAAAAGATTAACTGAGCACAAAAAAGATGTCGTTATACTTTTAGATTCGATAACAAGATTAGGAAGAGCTTATAACGCTGTAATACCTAGCTCAGGTAAAGTTTTAACAGGTGGTGTAGATGCCAATGCACTTCAAAGACCAAAGAGGTTTTTTGGTGCTGCTAGAAACATTGAAGAAGGTGGATCACTTACAATAATTTCTACTGCGTTAATAGACACAGGGAGCAGAATGGATGAGGTAATTTTTGAGGAATTTAAAGGGACTGGTAATAGTGAAACTGTTTTAGACAGAAAAATTGCTGATAAAAGAATCTATCCAGCTATCGATATTACAAAATCAGGCACCAGAAGAGAAGAATTGCTGTTTGACAAAAATGACCTACAAAAAATGAATGTATTAAGAAGAATTATTGCTCCAATGGGTACAATGGATGCAATTGAATTTATAAATTCTAAATTAAAAGATACTAAAAATAATGCCGAGTTTTTTAACTCAATGAATAAGCCAGCATAAATCTTCTAAATGGTTTCAATTCAAAATCTTGAATTTGAATTACAAGATTTATTGAAGAAAAAAAAGTATTCCGAGATAATTTTTGAAATCACCACCAAAACGAAAGAGGAAGAGAGGAACGCAGGATTGTTTGTGTTGTTGGGTATCAGCAGGATGTCCTCTAACAAAAAAAATAAATCTCAAATAGAACTAGCGTTAAGTGATTTTAAAAAGGGTTATTTAAAAGAAAAAACTAGTGAAAATGGACTTAATGCATTAGTAAATTTTGTACTTGCAAGTGCAATTTTAAGTGATTTTGAAAATACAAATATAGATTTTAATGAAATAAAGGATTTTTATCAAAAAACTCCTGAGAATTTTCAAAATAAAAGAACAATTAATATTGCGATGACAACAATTTATTCAAGATTGAGTGATCATGAGGAAATGTTATTTCATCTAAAAAAATAATAGAGTCTGGAGATTTCATATCTAATGATTTATGTAATTATGGTTACTGGAGATGTTTTGACAAAAACTGGTCCCAAAAAGATTTTTTTTATTATGGAAAATTTGTAGACAAAAATTTAGTTGAATACCCGCAAGATAAAATAAGTAAACTATCTAATAAAAAAAATAAAAAGATTAATTTGGGAATTTTGTCTGCAGATTTAAAGAGTGGACATTCTATTACATTTTTTTTGAAAACTATTTTGTCAAATTATAATAAAGATGAAATAGAGGTTTATTTAATATCAAATCAAATTGATATTAACTCAATATCAACTGAAATAAAAAATTTAGTACATAAAAATATTGATATAAGTGGTTTGGACGATTTAAATGCTTTTAATAAGATTAGGGAATTAAATTTAGATATTATTATTGATGTGATGGGCTATACGTCAAGAAATAGAATAGGATTGTTTAAAAATAGAATAGCAAAAAAACAAGCTATATGGATGGGCTATTGTAATACCACAGGATTAAAAAATATGGATTACATAATTTCTGACCCAAATTTGATTTATAAAGACGAAAAAAATCTTTATACAGAGGAGGTTTTATATTTACCAGAAATTTGGAACACTCATTGTGGATTTGATTTTGAAAGAAAAGAAGTTTCTCCTCCTTTAATAAAAAATAATTTCATTACTTTTGGATCTTTTAATAATCCAGCTAAGATAAATAAAAATGTAATAAATTGTTGGGCAGAGATTTTAAAAAAAATTAAAAATTCTAGATTAATTTTAAAATGTTCTAACGACAAAAAAAAGTTGGATAGAATTGAGGGATTAATGAAAAAAAAAGGCGTTTTAGACTCAGTAATTTTTCATAAAAGATTTGAAGATAAAATAGATCATCTTAATCTATATAAAGAGGTAGACATTGCTCTAGACACATTTCCTTATAATGGAGTTACCACATCTTTTGAAGCTATATGGATGGGAGTACCAGTTCTAACTATGGCTGGTTATAATTTTAACTCGAGATGTGGTGAGTCGATAAATAAAAATTTAGGTATGGATCAACTAATTGCTAAAGATGAAAATGATTATGTTCAAAAAGCAATTGATTTAACAAAAAATCAAAGTGAATTCATAGATTTAAGAAAATCTATATTTCATAATGCTATTAAAAGTCCACTTTTTAACCAAAAAAAATTTTCAGATAATTTCTATAAATTAATTACAGAAATAACAAAATAATGGTTTCTTTACAAAAGTTAGAAATTGAACTTCAAGAATTATTTAAGCAAAAACAATATTCCAAAGTAATATTTGAAATTACATCTCAAACTGAAGATGAAGAAAGATCTTCATCTTTATGTAATTTATTAGGTTTAAGTAGAATTTCTAATGATAATAAAAATAAAGACTCATTGTCGATGGCTTTAAGAGATTTTAAACAAGGTTATTTAAAAGAAAAAAATACAAATCACGCAATAGATTGTCTCGCTAATTTTATTACTTCAAGCGTTCTCTTAATGGATTTAGAAAAAGATTACAAATTTGACTTCAGTGAGATAATCAATTTTTATGAATCGACTGAAAAATTTTGTATAAATCATAGGCCAATTAATTTAGCAATGGCAATGGTTTATCGGAGGTTAAACGACGCAAAAAAATTAATACTTCACTTTAAGAGACTAATAGAATCAAAAAAATTTGATTCCAAAGATTTATGTAATTATGGCTATTGGAGATGTTTTGATAAAGATTGGAAACAATCTGATTTTTTTAATTTTGGAAAGTTTTTAGATCAAAATTTAAAAGTAATTCCACAAGATCAATTAGAAGAAATTTCTAAGGAGCCTGGCCCAAAAATTAGAATAGGCTTTTTGTCAGCGGATATCCTCGGAGGTCACTCAATTACTTATTTCTTAAAAACAATTCTATCAAACTATGACAAAAAAAAATTTGAAATTATTCTAATTTTAAACAATTCAAAAGAAGATCACTCAACAAAAAATTTCAAAGATTTAGTTGATGAGACAATTGATATTTGGAATTTAGATAATGTTAGTGCTGTTAATAGAGTAAGAGGATTGAAATTAGATATTATGATTGATTTGATGGGTTATACATCAATGAATCGTATTGAAATGTTAAAAAGTAGGACCGCCAGAAAACAAATCATATGGATGGGCTATTGCAACACCACTGGACTAACAAATATGGACTATATAATTTCAGATCCAAATTTAATCCGCTCGAACGAAGAGAAATTTTATGCCGAAAAGGTAATATATTTGCCTAAAATTTGGAATTCTCATTGTGGTTTTGATTTAGAAAGAATTGAAAATCCACCTCCTTTTCTAAAAAATAAATTTTTTACTTTTGGTTCTTTTAATAATTTCGATAAAATTAATTCAGATGTAATTTCTGTTTGGTCAAATATTTTAAAAAAAATTAATAACTCTAAACTTATTTTAAAAACATCAAAAATAAAACATGGATTAGAAAGACTTAAAGCATTATTTAAAGAAAATGGTGTTTTGGAATCAATCAAATTCATGGGTAGGGAAAAAGAATTTAAAGATCATCTTAATGCCTATAATGAAATCGATATCGCTTTAGACACCTTCCCTTACAATGGTGTAACTACATCGTTTGAAGCTATATGGATGGGAGTACCAGTTCTAACTATGGCCGGTTATAATTTTAATTCAAGATGTGGGGAGTCTATAAATAAAAATTTAGGTATGGATAAAATGATTGCTACAGATGAAGGTGATTATGTGCAAAAAATAGTTAATTTATCAAATAACCATGGTGATTATATGAAATTAAGAAAATTTGTTTTTGCAAGCGCATTAAAAAGTCCACTATTTGATAATCAAAATTATAGTAAGAGTTTTTTTGAGGTATTGGAAAAAATAGTTAAATAGAAATATTTAATTTTAATATTTAGATTAAGTCATTATAATTTATATATGACAATCTACGCTTTATCGTCGGGACCAGGGATATCTGGAGTTGCTATCATCAGAATTTCTGGGTCAGATGCATCTAAAGCAATAACTTTGCTTACCGGAAAACCCCTTCCCTCGCCTAGGATCGCCTCCCTCCGAAAAATAAATAATGTTAACACTTCTGAACTTATTGATGAAGGTATAATTATTTGGTTTCCTGGTCCTGAGAGCTATACAGGTGAAGATATGGCCGAAATTCATGTTCATGGAGGCAAAGCGATCGTTTTAGCATTACAAAATGAATTGTCTAAGATAGAGAATTTTAGATTAGCCGAACCAGGAGAATTTACCAAGATAGCTTTTCAAAATGGTAAAATTAATTTGCTTAAAGCTGAAAGCATAGCGGATCTAATTGCAGCAGAAACTGAAATACAAAGATTACAAGCTGTTAAAATAATGAAAGGAAAGTCAGCTGAGAAATTTGATGATTTAAGAGACAAGTTATTAAAGATTTTATCTTTTGTTGAGGCAAAAATAGATTTTCCGGAAGAAGATTTACCTGATGAGAATATTCAACAAATTAAAAAAGATTCAACCGAAGTTTTAAAAAAAATCAATAAAATTTTAGATGATCAAAAAGTAGGTGAAATAATCCGAGAAGGTTTTAAAATTGCTATCGTTGGACCGACCAATGCCGGGAAATCTTCTTTATTAAATAATTTATCGAATAGAGAAGTGGCGATAGTTTCTGAAATTGCAGGAACAACAAGGGATGTAATCGAAACACATTTAAATATTGATGGTTACCCAGTGATAATTTCAGATACAGCGGGTATTAGAAATTCTAAAGATGAAATAGAGAAAAAAGGCATAAAATTATCGTTGGACAGAGCAGAAAATGCTGATTTGAAATTAGTGGTAGTAGATGCAAAAAGTATTGATTTAAAGGGTTTTTTGAATGATTTATTAACAGATAATTCAATTTTAGTTGTAAATAAGTCAGATCTTATTCAGGGTGAATTAAATACAGAGGTAACAAAGTTAGAGCATGTTTTAATTTCATTAAAGGAGAACCTAAATTTAGATAAATTAATTTCAAAAATCAAAGACAGATTAAAAACAAAATTTATTATAAATGAAGATATTTTAATTACTAGAGAAAGACACAGACAACACTTAGTTCAGTGTTCAGATAATTTAAGAAATTTTTTAGAAAAAAATGATAAAAAAGATTTTGATAAAGCTGCTGAAGATTTGAGGTTAGCTACTAGACATTTAGGTATGATTGTTGGAAAAGTTGATGTAGAGGAAGTATTAGGCAGTATTTTCAACGATTTTTGCATTGGAAAATAAGAGCCTTGTAAAATCTTTTTTCAAATATAAATTCACATCATGAAAAATGAATTTTCATTCGATGTAGTTGTAATTGGAGGAGGTCATGCTGGTTGTGAGGCAGCTGCTGCTTCAGCTCGTCTAGGTGTAAACACTGCACTATTCACTCACGATAAAAATACTATTGGTGAAATGTCGTGCAATCCTGCAATTGGTGGTTTGGGTAAAGGTCATTTAGTTAGAGAAATAGATGCGTTAGATGGGGTTATGGGAGAGATCGCAGATAAATCAGGAATACAATTTAGGTTGTTAAATAGAAGCAGAGGTCCAGCAGTTAGAGGTCCAAGAACCCAATCAGATCGAAGCTTATATAAGCAATTTATGCAAGAAAAACTTGTAAACTATTGTAATTTAAGCATTTTTTCTGATCCTGTAGTAAAGTTTATTTTTTCAAATAATGCAATAAACGGCTTTTTAACATTAAAAGGTAATAAGATAACTTGTAGTAAAATAATTTTAACAACTGGTACTTTTTTAAATGGATTGATTCATATTGGTGACGAGCGCACTCCTGCAGGTAGATATAATGAGAAACCTAGCACTGGTTTAAGTGAACAATTAGAAAAATATAAATTTAAAATAGGAAGATTAAAAACAGGTACTCCACCAAGACTTGATGCAAGGACAATAAATTTCAAAAACTTAGAAAAACAAGCAGCGGATGAAAATCCTTACTTCTTCTCTTTTTTAACTAAATCTACTTCGAATAAACAAGTTTCGTGTTCTATGACTTATACAAACGAAAAGGTACATAGTATTATAGAAAAAAATTTATCTAAGAGCGCTATGTATTCTGGCAGCATTCAAGGAGTAGGTCCTAGATATTGTCCTTCAATAGAAGATAAAGTAGTTAAGTTTGCCGAAAAGACAAGACATCAAATATTTTTAGAGCCCGAAGGGCTTGATGACCACACAATTTATCCAAATGGTATATCAACTTCACTACCTGAGGTGGTACAAGCTGAAATACTCAATAATATCAATGGTTTAGAAAATGTTAAAATGATTAGGCCAGGATATGCTATAGAATATGACTATATAGATCCTAGAGAACTTTTTTTAACTCTAGAAACTAAAAAAATTAAAAACTTATATTTAGCTGGTCAAATTAATGGAACTACAGGATATGAAGAAGCTGCAGCCCAAGGTCTTATTGCGGGCGTAAATGCAGCATTATCATTTATGGGTAAAGAACCATTCATTCTTGATAGGTCAGATGCTTATATTGGAGTAATGATAGATGATTTGGTTACTAAGGGTGTGGCAGAGCCTTACAGAATGTTTACTTCAAGAGCTGAGTATAGATTAAGTCTTAGAGCAGATAACGCTGATTTGAGACTTACAAATAAAGGGATTAAAATCGGTTTAATATCTGATGAAAGAAAATTTAAATTTGAGGATAAATTCACGAAAATGAGTGAAATTTCACTTCAAATGTCTAGTTTAAGTATATCTCCATCAAAAGCTCAAAAACACGGCATAAAAATTGCCAAAGATGGTATTTTAAGGTCAGCAGATGAAATTTTAGCTCAAAAGGATGCTAATATGACTAAAATACGTATAATTTGGCCTGAAATTAAGAATTTTGGCTCTGAAATAGATGAACAGATAGAAATTAATTCTCACTATAGAGGTTATTTAAAGAAGCAAAATGCAGATATCCTAGCTTTCAAAAGAGATGAGAATCTAATTATCCCTGATAATATTGATTATGATCAATTTTCTGGTTTATCGAACGAAGTAAAGTCCAAATTTAAGGAAATAAGGCCAAAAACCATGGGACAAGCTTTACGAATAGACGGAATTACTCCAGCAGCCGTATATATTTTGTTGTCACACGTAAAAAGAAAGTCTATTAAGCATATAGCTTAATGGATTCGATAATTTCTAAAAATTACTCTAAAATTACAAAATTTGAAGTTTCACGTGAAACTTGTAATGAGCTTGAGAGCCTTATAAGCATGATTCAAAAAAAAAATATGGAAATTAACATAATTAGTAGAAAAAACTCAGATCAAGAGGCTATAAGGCAAAGACATATTGTTGATTCAGCGCAAATAATTGATTTTGTTGATTTAAATGATAATACAACCTCTGATTTAGGTTCTGGAGGTGGTATCCCTGGACTAATCATAGCAATCTTAATGAAGAAATTAAAAAACAGCATGAAAATAAAACTTTATGAAAAAAGTCATCATAAATGTGTTTTTTTGAAAGATGTTTCTGAAAAATTGGAATTAAACACAGAAATAATTCAAAAAGATATTTTCAAAGTTAGAAATATTGAAACTGGAACGATTATGTCCAGAGCTTTTAAACCAATGCCAATAATTCTTGATTTAGTTCAAAAGAATTTTCGGAAATATAAAAATATTATTTTATTCATGGGCAAAAGCGGGAGAAAAATCTTAAATGAAACTCTTAAAATTTGGGATTTAGACTATGAGGAAAAAAAAAGTTTAACAAACAAAGATTCATTTTTGTTAAATATAAAAAATATGGAAAAAAAAATTTGATGAAAATTATTTCAATTATAAATCAGAAGGGTGGGGTTGGAAAAACAACCACTGTAATTAATCTTGCATCTGCATTGACGCAACAAGGAAAAAAAATTTTAGTTATTGACTTAGATCCACAAGGGAATGCAACAACTGGTCTTGGTTTATCTAATTCAGAAAAATCAGACGAAACTATTTATGGTATTTTAAATGGAACTAAGTCTATCTCTGAGGTAATTAAAAAAACAAAATTTGATAATCTTGATTTGATAACTTCAAATGTCGATTTGTCTGGTCTGGAGGTCGAAACAGCCGGGGATAGTGATCGGGCATTTATTCTAAAGGTAAAATTAGCCGCTTATTTTAATGATTCTGGAGCTATATACGATTATATACTTATAGATTGTCCACCGTCTCTAAGTTTATTGACAGTAATGGCACTTGTATGCTCAAACTCTCTCTTAGTCCCCCTTCAGACAGAATTTTTTGCGTTAGAAGGTTTAACCCAACTGATGAAAACAATAGATCGAATAAAAATCAATTTAAACCCTGGTTTAGAAATTCAAGGAATACTTTTGACGATGTATGATAGAAGAAATAAATTATCTTCACAGGTTGAGCAAGAAGCAAGAAATTATTTTAAGGAAAAGGTCTACCAAACAGTGATCCCACGTAATGTAAGATTATCTGAAGCACCTTCTCATGGAGTGCCAGTTTTAATTTATGATAAAAATTGCCCTGGCAGTAAATCATATTATAGTTTTACAGATGAATTTATAAATCAAGAAAATCAAATAGGGAGTGCAGCTTAGTGAACAAGATTAAAAAGGGATTGGGTAGAGGATTATCATCATTGATAGGTGAAACTAAGGTAGAGCAAGCAACTAACAAATTATCAATCAGTGCATTGTATCCAAATAAATTTCAACCAAGAAAAATTTTTGATGAGGATAGTTTGAGTGATCTAGAAAAATCAATAAAGGAGAGGGGTATTATTCAGCCAATAATAGTTCGAAAATCAGATGAAAATTCTAAGTATGAAATTATTGCTGGTGAAAGAAGATGGCTTGCAGCTCAAAAAGCTGGTCTTCATGAGGTACCAGTTGTTGTAACTGAAGCAGATGATTTAAAATCTCTAGAGTTTGCAATTGTTGAAAATGTTCAAAGGAATGATCTTAATCCATTAGAGGAAGCTCAAGGGTATCAAAGATTAATAAATGATTTTTCGTATGATCAAGAAAAAGTGTCAAAATTCATTGGAAAAAGTAGAAGTTACATAACAAATTGTTTAAGGATATTAACTTTACCAAGTGATGTATTAGACTTAATAGAAATAAAAAAAATTTCAGCTGGACACGCAAAAATATTGGTTGGCCTTGAAAATGCGAGTTTTGTTGCTAAAAAAATAATTGAAAAAAAACTTTCAGTTCGTCAATCAGAAGCTTTTGTTAAAATTTTTAAAAAGAAAAAAGGTTTAAATATAAAATTAAATGATCCAAATATTCAAAATCTTGAAAGATCGATTTCTGACAAGATTGGCTTAAATGTTTCAATCAAGAATAATAAAAAAAATAAAGGAACGATTACTTTTGTTTATCATGATATTGAGCAACTAAACAAAATAATTGATATTATTAAATCTAATTATTAATTTCTGAACGACTCTTTTCTAAAATAAAATTTGTAACTATAAGAATTGAATTATTATAATTTTTCTTAATTTCTAACTCAATATTATTAATATTTTCTATTAGTTCTTTAATTTTTTTAGTTTTCCATTTATTTAGTTGAACTTTTATAATTTCTTTGTCTTTCCAAAAGATAGGTGGTTTAGCGGAGTTTATTGTTTTATTTATATCTTTGCTATCCTCAAGTTCCATCGCAAGTTTTAGAATTCTTTTTGTTTTAGATAAAAAGGTTCTAAGAATTATTATTGAATCTTCTGAATTATAATTATTTTCATTTAGAATATTTATTATCTTGTTTTTATTTTGAGCTAAACAATTATCAATTAGCTCTGATACTTCAAAGTTTTCACTTAAATTGATTAATCTTAAAATTTCTTGAGATGAAATTTTTTTCTTACTTAATGTAAAATTTTTTATTTTATTGAGTTCATTATTCAAATTATGTCTATCTCCATTACATTTATCTACAATGATATTTATATTTTGTTGGGATATAGGTATATTTTCTTTTTTAAAAAAAATTGTAGCTAATTTAGATAAAGTATCACTATTATCTGGATATGTAGGTATACAAACTAAATCTCCGTTTTTTTCAAATAAAGTTCTTAGTTTCGACCGAGTTTCTAAATGACCTGCATTTATGATGATATTGATATTTGATGTATTTCTATTAATTAAATCTTGAATAATTTCAAAAATTTTATCAGACGCTCTGTTTATTATTATTATTTTGTTACTTTCAAATAATGAACCAGATAATATATTTTCATAGAAAGACTCAGTTTCTTCTTTAATTTGTTTTTCTTCGTAATTGAAAACTTTTCCACCATTTTTTTCTAAAATTTCATTAAGACAATCTTTTTTTAAACCTTCATTTTTTCCATAAAGTAGGTAAAAAATTGCATTATCTGGGATTTTTTTAAGCTCAAATGCTTTATAAATCATTTAGTCACAGCCAATCTAAGAATTAGTTTCTGTGATATTGAATTTGCTAGATTTTTTTTAATATTTTTCTCGTAATTTTTTTCTTCATATTTATCAGTCATTTTTTTGAAATTAAATTTCTCATTTATCGAAAAACTTTCAGAATTATTTTCTTTTTCAATTATAATCTTTGTTAAAACTTCAGTTTGATAATCAGTTATTGATCCGGCACTATTTTTTGCTAAAATATTTCTTGTATATTTTGTATCAAAAGAAATATTTACAATTTTGTCTGAATTTTTATTGCTGCTTCTTTTTAAATTTGTAGCTATTAAATTATTTATGTCTTTGTCACCTGAGGAACTTGTTATAACAATTTTATAATTAATCTTATTTTGATTTGAGTAAACTGGCTTGTAATCACAATGGTTTAAATTTAAAAATAAAATTATAAAAAAAATTTTTTTAATCATCAAATAATTATGTTCAAAAGTTTATCTTTTATATAAATTTTTTTTTTTATATTTTTTTGTTCAAAATACTTATTCATTTTCTCATCATTCTTAACTATTTCCAATAGTTTTTCCTCAGTAATATTTGGCATAGTTTGAATAAGGCCTCTTTTTTTTCCATTAATTTGTATAACAATATTTATATTGTCTTCTTTTAGCATAGAAAAATCATAATCAGGCCATTTTAAATTTTTAGCTTTTAACATGCTTAAACATTCATTTGCGAAATGAGGAAGAATTGGTGTCATTGTAATTAAAATTTTTTTATAATTTTCACTAAGTGTGCCTTTTGTGTATGCTTTTTCGATTTGTTTATTTAAAAATGAATACATTTCATATAAATTTGCTACAATTTTATTATAACTAAAACTCTCAAGATTATCGTGAACTTTTTTTAAATATTTGTTGGTATATTTGATTATCTCATCATCAATGTCTGTATTATGGTTTTTATTAATTTCATCAATTACTTTTTCATTTAATTTCCAAAGTTTTTGAATGAATTTAAAAGATGAAATGATCCCTTCTTCAGACCATTGTACATCCTTTTCTGGAGGACTGTCAGATAATATGAAAAGTCTGGCTGAGTCAGCTCCATAATTAGAAATTATATTTTCTGGATCAATTGTATTTTTTTTTGATTTGGACATTGACTCTGATGGTCCAACCGAAACTAATTTAGATTTATCTTTTTTGAGATACTTCTTTCCATTAATATTTTCGATTTCGTCAGGACTTATCCAATTATTATCAGGGTCTTTATAAGTCTCATGACAGACCATCCCTTGTGTAAAAAGACCATTGAATGGCTCTAATATATTAAAATTATTATTATCATGTGATAATGCTTGCATAAAAAATCTTGAGTAAAGCAAATGTAAAATTGCATGTTCTACACCACCAATATATTGATCTACAGGCATCCAGTAATCAATATCCTCTTTTTTAAATCCATATTTAGTTTCTGTCGGAGAGCAAAATCTTAGGTAATACCAAGATGAGCAAACAAAAGTATCTAGCGTGTCAGTCTCTCTAAATAATTTTTTTCCATTTATATTTATTTCTCTCCAATCATTTTGACTATCTAGAGGATTACCTTTTGCATTGAGATTAATATTTTCTGGAAGTTCAACTGGTAACATCGATTTAGGAATTGGATAAACTTTACCATTCTCATCGTATGCTATCGGTATTGGACATCCCCAATATCTCTGTCTAGACACACCCCAATCCTTTAATCTGAAGTTAATTTGTTTTTTTCCTAATTTTTTTTCCTCCAAAATTTTGATTGTCTCTAGAATAGAATTTTCTGGTGCACTCAGACCATTAAGAAAGTCAGAATTAATTATGATACCTGGTCCTGGATATGCCTCATCACTTACTTTAAATTTTTCATCTTTATCAATTGGTCGTACGACAGTCTTTATTTCTAAATTATATTTTTTTGCAAAATCAAAATCTCTTTGGTCATGTGCGGGGCAACCAAAAACAGCTCCAAATCCGTAATCCATCAACACAAAGTTTGCAAAATATACTGGCACCTTTTGCTTGGGATTAAGAGGATTCACCGCCTCTAGATTTGTTTTAAACCCAATTTTGTCTCCAACTGCTATTGCTTCCTCTGTAGTACCAGTTTTGGAACATTCTTTTTTGAACTGCAAAAAATCCTTGTTATTACTAAAAAATCTTGAAACTTCATGATCGATTGATAAAGCTAAAAAAGAAAATCCAAACAATGTATCTGGTCTTGTGGTAAAACATTTAATATTTTTAATAGGTAAATCTCCTTCAATTTTAAAATCAATCTCACATCCAAATGATTTTCCAATCCAATTTTTTTGCATTGTTTTCACTTTATTTGGCCATGAGTCTAGTTTCTCCAGACCATCTAATAACTCTTGAGAAAATTTTGATATATTAAAAAACCACTGACTTAGTTTTTTTCTCTCAACAATTGCACCTGAGCGCCATCCCTTACCATCAATGACCTGCTCATTTGCAAGAACAGTTTCATCTATAGGGTCCCAATTGACATAATTTTCTTTTCTATAAACAAGTTTTTTTTCAAATAGTTCAAGGAAAAAAGCTTGTTGATGTTTGTAATAATCTTTATTACACGTTGAAATCTCTCTATCCCAATCAATTGATAAACCAAGTTTTTTTAATTGAGTTCTCATATTTAGGACATTTGTTTCAGTCCATTTTTTTGGGTCTAGATTATTTTGTTTGGCTGCATTCTCAGCTGGCATACCAAATGAATCCCACCCCATTGGGTGTAAAACATTATATCCTTGAAGAGATTTGTAACGAGCAAGGACATCTCCTATGGTATAATTTCTCACATGTCCCATATGAATTTTTCCTGAGGGATAAGGAAACATTTCAAGACAATAAAATTTTTTTTTGGAAGGGTCTGTTTTTACTTTAAAACTTTTATTTTTTTCCCAATGATTTTGCCATTTTGTTTCTACTGATTTAAAATTATATCTACTCATAACTAATTACCAAACTGATTAATTAGTCATCACTTGACATTCTGTAAGGTTTAAAATTTTTGTCTTTTACTTGTTTCTGATATACAGCAGCTTTCGCAAGTATTTGTTTTGTAATTTCCTTTTTAAGCTGTCCGTCTTGTTTATTAATTTTGCAATTGTTAGTAGCAACACATTTTTTGTAAAATATAGCAACATCTATTGCATCAGATCTTACTTCATTGCTTAAAAATCTAATTGTGATTTTGATAGACTCATCAGGATTGCCTTGTTCTGAATACCAATCGGTAATTATTACTCCCCCACTATAATTAGCAGATGTGAGAGGCATAAAATCTAAAACATCTAGGGAGGCTCTCCACAACCCATTTGAACTTGCGAATTCAAAATTTGTACCTTTGTTTCCTCCCAACCTCATTGTATTACTTAATCTAAAACCTTTTCCCTCTTCTAAATTTTTTTTTACCCTCTCCCTAGGATCAGGTGGATTTTTTCTTGCGTCCCCAGTTTTAAAGAAACCTTCTTTTGCGCATGAACTAAAAGTAAAAAATATTAGAAAAAATAAGATAAAATTTTTATTTTTGAGTAATTTAGACATTTTGAGTTTTTTAAAGTGAAATAAAAATAAATACACAATTAAATGGTAAAATTATAACAAAATTAGTGTTTATTGTGTTGTAAATTTGCAACACAAAAAAAATAATTCAAAAAAAGACAGCAATTTTGGGGTTTTTGAGAAATATAATGATAATTTGCGAGTGTTTATTATTAATAATCAAACAAAAAATAAAGGAGTAATTAATATGAACAATTTAAAGAAAGTTGGACTATCAGCTTTAGCTGGTTCATTAGTGGCTTTCTCTGCATCTGCTGCTGAGTTTTCAGTAACAGGTTCAGCGAGCTTGACATATGATAACCCGGAAAGAGGGAACTCAGGTGGTGCTATTAATGGAAACCCTTTTTCAATGGGTAATAGTCTTGGATTCAATGCAAGTGGTGAAACAGACGGCGGATTAGGTGTTGCTGTTTACTACGAGCTTGATGATGACGTTATGGATGATTACGATATGACCATTTCTGGTGATTTCGGATCAGTTAAGTTCCATGGTAGTGGTGGATCAACTGCGTTTGGTGCTGTTGACGATGTAACGCCTAATGCTTACGAAGAAGCATGGGATATCATTGACACAGACGGTACTGCAACTGCAGGAAGCCCGACTGTAATTGGTGGTGGTAGTGGTGCGAACATGTTCGTTTACACATCTCCAGACTTTGGTGGAGCATCTTTAAAAGCAGCATGGGTACCAAGCTCTAACACAGATGGTGGTGACTCATACACTGACTTTGCTATTGCAATTTCACCTGAGGCTGTTGAAGGCTTAACACTTGGTTATGCTGTGTCAAACAATACTGTTTTGACAAACAAAGACCTCGATAAAACTACTATGTATGTTAAATATGCAATAAGTGGTTTCACTGTCGGTGTACAATCAAGTGAGTCTGATCATTCTACAGCTAGCAATGATCAAGAGTCTATGGCATATGGTATAACTTATGCAGTAAACGATGATTTTACTATCGGTTACAGTGCACATACGGTAGAATTTGACTCAGCTGCTGGATCTAACTCAGATCAAGATTCAACTGGTATTTCTGCTTCATACACAATGGGTGGAATGACACTTGCTGGTGCTATGAACGAAGTAGATAACATGGATGGTGCAGCGACTGGTGACCATGAAGGTTACGAGTTCAATCTAAAATTTGCATTCTAATTAGTTTAGAAGATAAGTTTATTAAAAGGCCCCTTTTTAGGGGCCTTTTTTTTACTTAAAATATGAGATTCCAGCTATTCCAGAAATTTTAAGTAATTTAACTTTTTTAATATTTTTTTTGGATATACCCCCTAAAGCAACTACATCTTTTTTTACGTAATTGTTTAAAATTTTAAATTTATTTAACCCTAAATAATTATTATTTTTTTTAAATAATGATGATAAAAAGATAGCCTTAGCTTTTTGCAATTCTTTAATTCTTATCTCTTTGAGATTGTGAGCAGACCCCACTACAGTAAAATTAAGAGAAGTAGAATATGCTAAATGATTAAAATTTTTATTAAAAGAGGGTATATAAACTCCGTCTAATCCTAGTTTTAATGCTAATTTAAAATTATTAGCTAAAAAAAATTTATTTCCTTGTTTCCTCAAAAAATTTTTAAGCTTTATAAGTTTATCTATTTTAATTTTTGATGAAGAATAATTTCTAAAAATTATTATTGTTTCTTTATCTTGTTTTTGTAAATTATTTGTATCAAAAGTGTTAATAAAGTAATATTTGGTAAGTAATTTAATATGCATCAAACTGTTCAAAATTTAATAAATATTAAAGAAGAAATAAACTCCAATTTAGCTAATAAAAAAAATTACAAAATACCAAAAATTATAGCTGTTTCAAAGACTTTTGGTATAGATAAAATATTGCCATTAATTGAATATGGACACTCTGATTTTGGTGAAAACAAAGTTCAAGAGGCAATTGGTAAATGGAGTGAGCTTAAATTAAATAATAATAATATAAAATTACATCTCATAGGAGGTCTTCAAACAAACAAAGTCAAATTAGCTGTTAAATTATTTGACTATATTCACTCTGTAGATAGTGAAAAACTTGCAAAAAAAATATCTGAGGAGCAAGATAAACAAAATAAAAAAGTAAAAGTTTTTGTTCAGGTAAATATTGGCAATGAGGACCAAAAATTTGGGGTGGATAAATTGTTAGTTCCTGAGCTTTGTAATTATTGTAAAACTCTTGATTTAGAAGTGGTTGGGTTAATGTGTATCCCGCCATTAAATGAACCATCAGAAATTTATTTTAAAGAGATGAGTGAGTTGAATAAAAAGTTAAATTTTAAAGAATTGAGTATGGGGATGTCCTCAGACTATTTAAATGCAATTAAAAATTCTGCCACTTATGTGAGAATTGGATCAAAGATATTTGGTGAAAGAAATTAAGTAATTTGAATTTTTGTTTTTTTGTTGATTAATTTTAACATTATCAAAAAATCTTTTTTTTTCATAGCAATACATCCAAGTGTAGGTTTGTAATTATTTGTAAGGTGAATAAAGATACAGCTTCCCTTAAATTTGACTGGTTTTAAAAAATTATATTTAATTGGTATCAATAAATCATACTTATAATCTTTTCTGTAAAGTTTTTCGCATTTAATTTTTTTATTAAGTTTGATTAATTTATTATAATTTTTAAGATCGAATGGATTATCACACCAACCCATATTCTTTTTAATTTTAATACACTTTAATTTAGAAGATGGTTTTTTTATCCTATCAGATCTATAGTATAAATCTTCAATTTCAAAATAACCAATTGGTGTTTTTTTATCTCCTTCTTCTTTTTTTTTACTTTTACCATTTTTACCAATGGAACACCTGAATTTAAAATCGTCTACTTCAAGAGTGTGTTTATTTTTTAAGTAAATTATCATATTCTATAGCTAAATGAATAATCATAATCTTGTAATTTATGAATTTGATGAACTATATAAGATTTTAGTTGAAATTAAAAAAGATATAAATCTTAGTTTTGAAAAGGCAAATAAACAAAAACTACCTGATCTGAATTCTAAAACCAATTATTTAGTATTTACTAAAAAAGAAATACCTGGTTTGAATAATCAAATAGTTTTTAACGACTTTCCTATACCAATTTTTAAACTATTAGAAAAAATTAATATTGAATTCATTAAAAAAAAATTTCAAGAACAATCTGATATTACAATTGGTAACTATAATTTTAATTTGAATTCACGTGTGATGTCTTTTGGAGAAAATAAACTTAAACTTACAGAAAAAGAGATAAATTCAATATTATATCTTTTTAAAATTGAAAAAGAAGTCAAGATACAAGAATTACAAACTGAAGTTTGGGGATATCAATCTCAATTAGAAACTCATACAGTTGAAACACATATTTATCGTTTGAGAAAAAAAATTTCAAAAACTTTTAATGATCAAGATTTTATAATTAGCAAAAAAAATGGTTACAAAATTAAAAAAGAAAAATAGATTTGCTAAAGATCTTTTTTCCAAGAAATATAAGCCTAGAATAATTAAACCCAAAAAAGGTAAAGGAAGCTTTAAAAGAATAAAAAATTAAAGTCTTGCACCAATTTGTTGAATCACTTTTGATGATAATGTAGTTGCTTGCTGTAAACATTCTCCAGTAGGCTGATTATTTATAAAACCATGTAAATAACCAGCAGCAAAAAGATCTCCAGCACCTGTTAAATCTTTAATTGCGAGATTTTTATTTGCCTTTATCTCAGTGATTTCATCCTCAATAATTGAAATTGCACCTTTTTCTCCACGCGTGATTACAATATGTTTTTTTATTTCTTTCACAAAAGTTATGACTTCATCAAAATTCTTTGCATTTATTAACGCCATTATTTCACTTTCATTTGCAAAAGTTAAATCTAATTTTTTTTTTACTAAATCTAAAAAATTTTGTTTATGTCTTTCTACACAAAACAGATCTGATAATGACATCGCAACTTTTTTGGCATTGTCAATTGCTTTTTCAAAAGCTTTTTTTGGTTCTCCCTCATCCCATAAATAACCTTCTAAAAAAATTAATTCACTTTTTTTTATAATTTTCTCATCCACGTCATTCGCATTAATTTTTCCCGCTATACCTAAAAAAGTACACATAGTCCTTTCAGAGTCTGGAGTAATTAAAATCAGACAAGTACCTGTTGGAAGACTTTCTTTTTTTTTTGTATAATAATAATTAACATTTTCCTTTTTAAGTCCTTCCTCATATTGAGTCCCAAAAATATCATCAGACACTTTTCCTATAAACCCAACATCATTTTTGAGTTGAGATAGTCCAACTATAGAGTTAGCAACTGAACCTCCCGAAACAGTTTTTTCAATTTTAAGATTTGCTAAAATATCTTTAAATTCTGATTCATCAAAAATCAATTTCATTGTACCTTTTGTAAGATTTTTTTCTTTAATAAAATTCTCATCAACTTTACAAATCACATCAACTATTGCGTTTCCAATACCAAGAACTTTCATTTTAAGGTTTTTTTGTTTTAATCGGTTTTTTTCTTTTAGGATAACAAGTGGTGCAAATTTTACAAGTCAGACCATAACAATCTCTTGCTTTACAATACTCTCGTCCATAATATATGATTTGAAGATGAAGTTTATTCCAACTTTTTTTAGGAAATAATCTTTTCAAATCTACTTCAGTTCGAACAACATTCTTTCCGTTTGTTAAACCCCACCTTTGAGCTAATCTATGAATATGAGTATCTATTGGAAAAGCAGGATATCCAAAACCTTGAGACATTACAACACTAGCTGTTTTATGACCGACACCAGGAAGGTTTTCTAACTCTTCAAAGGTTTTAGGGACTTTACCATTATGTTTTTCCATTATTATTTTTGACAGGTTGTAAATACTCTTTGCCTTAATTCTAAAAATACCAATTTTTTTAATTAATTTCTCAATTTTTTTTCTTCCAAGTTTAACAAAGTGTTCAGGTTTATAAAATTTTGGATATATATTTTTAGTTACATTATTTACATTTACATCTGTGCATTGTGCCGAAAGTAAAACAGAAATTAAAAGAGTAAAAACATTTCTACTCTTAAGAGGAACATAAATTTTTGGATATGTTTTGTTTAAAATTTTAAAGACTATCTTAGCTCTTTGAATTTCATTCATTATTTGAAATTCATTAAATCTCTCATTGAATAAAGACCAGGTTTTTTATTTATCAGCCATTTTGCCGCTGTTAAGGCTCCCTCAGAATATAGAGCTCTATCAAAGGCTTCATGGTTTAAGGTAATTATTTCTTTGCCACTTGAAAATTTAACCTCGTGTTCACCAATAATCTCACCTTTTCTTAAAGAGTTAAAATTTATCTTTTTGCCATATGGAAAAGTTTTTTTGTTTAAATATTTTTTTCCTAATAAACTGTAAAAATTTTTGTTTTTACCCACAGCTATTCCTTTACCTAACATTAATGCTGTTCCTGATGGATAATCTTTTTTATGCTTATGGTGAATCTCAAAAATTTTACTCAGAAAATTTTTTCCTAATGAACTTGAAGCAATTTCTGTTAAATACATTAAAAGATTAATACCTAAACTCATATTTCCTGCTTTTAAAATTGGTATTTTTTTTGAAAAATTTTTAATTAAATTCTCCTCTTTTTTGGAAAAACCAGTAGTTCCAATAACTACTTTCTTTTTTAATTTTGTAGCTATTTTTAAAACCTGAAAAGTACATCTTGGGATTGTGAAATCAATAATTAGGTCTGCATTTTTAAATGACGCCTCTGAATTCAGGTCAACTTTTATTCTATTAATCTTTTTATTAATTTTTTTACTTTCTGTAAGAGCAACAAGTTTGAAATTTTGATCTTTTTTTACAGATGTAATTATTTGTTGGCCCATACGACCCATACAGCCGGTCACTAATATTTTAATTTTTTTCATTTAAAGATAAAGATAGAAACTATCACAATGAGGACAACAATTATAGACCAAATAAATAGATTTTTGATAAATCTTTTTGATTTTGAGTTTGATTTCAAAAATTCAGGAAGTACCAAAAATAAAACTGCTATTAAAAAAATTGCTGGAACAATCTCTTCTAATCCCATTTATTAACTATTCCAGAAACTTTTAGCTTTTTGGAAAAATTTTTTTATACTTGGATTAGACTTTTCATTCTCTATTTTTCTAAAACGTTCTAACAAATCTTTTTGCTCTTTGTTTAAAAACACTGGAACTTCAGTTTTAACTTGAACATATAAGTCACCAAAATCACCTCTTCGCATGAATGGCATACCTTTACCTTTTAATCTAAATTGTTTACCATCCTGGGTTCCATCTGGTATTTTAATTTTTGCTTTTTTTCCATCAATTGTAGGTATTTCTATTGTTGTACCAAGAGCAGCATCGGCAATAGAAATTGGAAACTCAAAAAATAAATTTACATCAGATCTTTTAAATAACTCATGCGATTTAACATTAATAAATAAATATAAGTCTCCACTGGTACCCCCTCTAGTTCCAGCTTCACCTTTACCGGCAAGTCTAATTCTCGTACCATCATCTACACCTTTAGGTATTGTTACAGATACTTTTTTGTTTGTTTGTTTATTGCCTTGTCCGTTACAATCCCCACATGGATTGGTAATCTCTTCACCACTTCCTGCACACTGAGGACAAGTTTGTTGAACTGTAAAGAATCCTTGATTAGATCTAACTCTTCCATTCCCTCCACAATAGGTACATCTATCTGGACTTGAGCCTGGTTTAGAACCATTTCCTTTACAAGTATTACATTTTTCAGACGTGGAGAATTGAATATTTTGTTTTTTTCCAGTGTATGCCTCCTCTAGTGTAATTGATAAATCATATCTTAGATCTGAACCTCTGTTATTTGAGCTTCTTCTTGAACTTCTTCTGCCTCCACCACCAAAGTCTCCAAAAAAATCTTCGAAAATATCAGAGAAATCTGCACCACTAAAACCTCCAAAACCTCCAAAACCACCTCTACCACCGCCACCATTTTCAAATGCAGCATGTCCAAAATTATCGTAGTTCTCTTTTTTTGATTTATCAGAGAGCACACCATAAGCCTCACTGGCTTCTTTAAATTTATCTTCAGCAGATTTATCCCCAGGATTTTTGTCAGGGTGATATTTAACGGCTAATTTTCTGTAGGCTGATTTTAGTTCATCAGGGCTTGCGCTTTTACTTACTCCTAAGACATCATAATAATCTCTTTTAGCCATGTATATAACCAGGACAAATAGATGTCAGTTAAGCGCTTTTTTCTTTATTCTCGTCTTTTACTTCCTCAAAGTCCGCATCAACAACATTATCGTCTTTCTTTCCCTTTTCATCTTTTCCATCATCTTTACCAGAATCTGGTTTTGTGCTTTGTTGTGACTTGTAAATAGCTTCTCCTAGCTTCATTGAAGCTTGTACTAATGCCTCTGTTTTCTTCTTAATATCCTCAATATCCTCACCTTTAAGAGACTCCTTTAATGCATTTGACCCATCTTCTATTGCTTTTTTCTCTGCATCTGAAACTTTAGATCCATGCTCTTTTAGATTTTTTTCAGTTGAATGAATTAGAGTATCTGCCTGATTTCTAACATCAACAGACTCCCTTTTTTTCTTGTCTGCTTCTTTATTGGCTTCAGCATCTTTTACCATTTTTTCAATTTCCTCATCACTCAATCCACCAGAAGCTTGAATTTGGATCTTTTGCTCTTTACCCGTGCCTTTATCTTTAGCTGATACATTAACTATTCCATTAGCATCTATATCAAAAGTTACCTCAATTTGAGGAACTCCTCTTGGTGCCGGAGCAATACCAACTAGTTCAAAATTACCAAGTAATTTATTATCTGTTGCCATCTCTCTTTCACCCTGAAGAACACGTATCGAGACGGCTGGCTGGTTATCTTCAGCAGTAGAAAATACCTGGCTTTTTTTTGTAGGTATAGTTGTATTTTTTTCAATAAGTTTTGTAGATACACCGCCTAGCGTTTCAATTCCAAGGGATAATGGTGTTACGTCCAATAAAAGAACATCTTTTACATCACCTTGTAAAACACCAGCTTGTATTGCAGCACCCATTGCAACCACTTCATCTGGATTAACACTTTTGTTTGGTTCTTTACCAAAGAAATTTTTTACCTCAGAAATGACTTTTGGCATTCTAGTCATACCTCCGACCATTACCACTTCATCAACATCGTTAGCTGAAATTCCAGCATCTTTTAAAGCGGTTTTACATGGTGGGATAGTTTTAGCAATTAAGTCCTCAACTAAAGCTTCTAACTTAGCTCTAGTCATTTTTAAATTAATATGTTTAGGACCAGTTTTATCAGCAGTTATAAATGGTAAATTAATATCTGTTTGCTCAGCTGCTGAAAGTTCAATTTTTGCTTTTTCAGCTGCCTCTTTTAATCTTTGTAATGCTAACTTGTCAGTTTTTAAATCAATTCCACTATCTTTTTTGAACTCAGAAATTAAATATTCCACAACAGTGTTGTCAAAATCTTCTCCACCTAAAAAAGTGTCACCATTTGTAGATTTTACCTCAAAAACTCCATCACCTAGTTCAAGAATAGACACATCAAAAGTTCCGCCACCTAAATCGTAAACTGCAATTTTTTTATTTTGTTTCTTATCCAAACCATAGGCTAGTGAAGCTGCAGTTGGTTCATTGATAATTCTTAAAACTTCTAACCCGGCTATTTTTCCAGCATCCTTCGTAGCTTGTCTTTGTGCATCATTAAAATATGCAGGGACAGTTATTACCGCTTTTGTAACAGCTTGACCTAAATATTTTTCAGCAGTCTCTTTCATTTTTTGGAGAATAAAAGCAGAAATTTGTGAAGGCGAATATTTCTCCCCTTTCGATTCAATCCATGCGTCACCTTTTTCAGAATTTACAATCTTAAAAGGTGCAGCCTCGATATCTTTTTTAACAGTTGGGTCTTCAAAATTTCTACCAATTAATCTCTTAACTGCAAAAATTGTATTCTCTGGATTTGTTACTGCTTGTCTTTTAGCAGGTTGTCCAATTAATTTTTCTTTTTCTTCAGTAAAAGCAACTACTGAAGGTGTAGTTCTTGCACCCTCTGCATTTTCCAAAACTTTTGCCTGACTTCCTTCCATAATAGCCACACAAGAGTTTGTTGTTCCTAAATCTATTCCAATTATTTTGCTCATATCAGTTATTTGTACTCCTCATATAGGGTTGAAATTGAATTCTACAAGTTCATTTAAATATTAATTATCTCCTGAATTTTCTTTATTTTCCTCATTTTTTTCATCTTTTTTTTCACTTTTTTTTGCTACGCCCACTAGAGCCGGTCTCAACAATCTATCTTTAATTGTGAAACCTTTTTGTATTTCTTGAACAATTGTTCCGGGCTCTTTTTGATCATCTTCTATTTCAATCATTGCTTGGTGAAAATTTGGATCTAATTTTTTATTGAGACATTCAATAGGCTTAATTTTATTTTTTGAAAAAATTGAAATTAAATCTTTATTGATAATGTCAAAATGTTCGAGTGTTTTTTTTAATGCCTCAGTAGCTTTTAAAGTTTCATCGTTTAATAAAATTTGTTTTGATCTTTCAAGATTATCTATTAAATTTAAAGCTTCTCTTGCAAAAGAAAACCCTCCATATTCAAAAGCATCTTCTTTTTCTTTTTCAAACCTTCTTCTTTGGTTTTCCATTTCAGCAAATGATCTTGCAAGCTTATCTTCTAACTCTAAAATTTTCTCTTCTGGGGTTTTTTCTTGATCTTGATCATGTTCTTGGTCTTGTTCTTTATCATTTCTTTCTAAATTTTCAGTTTTTTGATCTTGATTTAAATCTTTTTGATCTTTCTCTGATGCTTTGTCTGTATTTTCTTGGTTTTGATCTTTTTCCATATGGACATATATGGTAAGAAAAAATTAAATTTCCAGATGCTAAAAAAAAAAATTAAACAACTCCTTATAGGTACAAATAATAAAGGAAAATTAAAGGAAATAAGAGATTTATTACCAGCTAATATTAAAACATTTCCTACCTCAAAGTTTAATTTAAAGAGCCCAAGAGAAACAGGAAAGACTTTTAAAGAAAATTCCCTGATTAAATCTCAATACTTTTCAAAAAAAACAAATCTAATCTGCTTAGCTGATGACTCTGGTTTAGAAATTGACATTTTAAATAAAAAACCAGGAATCTTTTCAGCACGATGGGCTGGAAAAAAATTAAATTTTAATAAGGCAATTCAAAAAGTTTATAAGGCATTAGATAAAAAAGATAAAAATTGGAGAAATAAAAAAATTAATGCCAGGTTTGTTTGTGCCTTATCCATAAGTGATTTAAATAAAAAAATAGCTTGTGTTGCTGGAAAAGTTGAGGGGTATATTTCCAAAAAACCTAAGGGTAAAAATGGGTTTGGATACGATCCAATATTTATTCCTAAAAATAAAACAAAAACTTTTGGCGAGATGAAGCCATTTCAAAAGTATAAATTAGACCACAGATCAGATGCTTTCAAAAAGCTTAGAAAATTTCTTTAATCTCTCCCCCATCAATTTTGTAAAAGTTTAATCTATGATTTATTTTGTTATTTTTAACATCAAAAATACCAATTTTACCTTTAAACGAATTTTCTTTTTTAAAAATATTGTTTATGTCTGAAAAATCAGATTTTAAAGATAAATAATAAATCAATCCTAAAAGATCATAACTTAATAAGCTTAAATGATTTGGTTTAGAATTGTAGGTATATACAAATTTTTTATTAAATGTCTCTAGATTTTGTTTATTGATTGATGGATAATATAAAGGCTGGATATTTTCCTCTAAAAGTAAACTTTCATCAAACCATTGATTAAGAGTTATAAATAATTTATTTCTTGGCGATACATCAGTGTAAATAAGTGAAGTAATTACACTTTTAAGATTTTCATCAAAATCAGAAATAATAACTGAGTCAAAATTTACATTTCCAATTGTATATCGTTTTTCCAATTTCTTAATTTGTTCCTCCTTGTCCATTAAATCTGAGTTTTCAACTCTTAAAATTTCATCGGCCAAGTTTTGTTTTCTCACATCATAATTTGTTATTTTTTCAATTTGCTTTGTAAGTTTAGTTGGTTCGGTTTCATAAGTGTATTGTTTAAAAATTTTGATTTTCGATTGTTTAATTGCCTTTTTAATTTCATTTTTATAATCAAGGTCAGGTGTTAAAAGAATTGTTTTTTTTACTTCACTTAATTCCAAAAAATATTTAATTGCATTTAACTGGGATAAAGAATTTACTCCGCTGCTTATCACATTTTTTGGTAGATCATTTGTTTTATTTGTTAAAGATAGAAAAATAACATCTTGTATTTCATCCAAATACATTAAGCTTTTAAAAAAAATTGGACCAATAAAAATTTTTATTCCTTCATTCTTTAACTTAGTAGCTGATTGTAGAGTTTGATTAGGATCAATACCCGTGTCCATTGGATAAATTTCAATATTGTCTGTTCCAATATCATTCAAAGCCATTCGGGTCGATTTAATTATTGATTGTCCTAATTCTTTATATTCACCAGATAAAGGTGCAAGTAACCCAATTTTAATTTTTTCATCTTGTGAAAATGCAAATGAGTGATTTGTTAAATAGATAATTATTAATGTAAAAATAATTCTAAAAATTTTGTTCATTTTAATGATACTATAATATTTTAATTATAAATATGATTGAAAATTTAAAATCTGCTAATAGAGTGTTCAAAAAAAGTCTATATTTAGTCTCAACTCCTATTGGAAATTTAAACGATATAAGTCTTAGAGCTATAGAAACTCTTAAAAGGTCAGATTATATTTTGTGTGAAGATACTAGAATATCTAAAAATTTATTAGAAAAATACCAAATCAAATCAAATTTAATTGCCAATCATAAATTCAATGAGAAAAGAAATGTTGTTAAAATTATAAAGTTAATTAATCAAGGATCACTTATTTCTTTAATTTCAGATGCTGGCACCCCAGGCATTTCTGATCCAGGTTCTATATTAGTTAATGAGTGCATAAAGAATAATATCAATATTATTCCTATACCCGGTGCTTCAGCAGTAATATCAGCAGTATCAATATCAGGATTTTCAGAGAAGTTTTTCTTTTATGGATTTTTTCCTGAAAAGGATAAAATTTTAAAAGAGGATTTGGAAAATTTATCAAAATTAAACAGTTCAATCGTATTTTTCATTTCGCCAAAGAAAATTAATAAGAATATTCCTCTAATTAAAAAAAATTTTATAGGAAGAAAAATCCTGATTTGTAGAGAAATGACAAAGTTTTATGAGGAATATAAGAGATCTAAAGTTGAAGATTTAGAACCATTAAAGAGTAATTTAAAAGGTGAATTGACTATTGTTATTTCTGAAAAGATTCATGACAAAAAAGCTTCACAAACTTTGGATGAATCAGATAAAAGATTAATTAGAGCGATGATAAACAAACTAAGTATAAAAGAAATAACTGATTTAATAATTCATAAAAATGATATTTCAAAAAAAACTATCTATGATTATTGTTTGAAAATTAAAAATGAAAAATAAAATACTTATTGTACTTTTTGTTGGTTTCATTTTAAGTGGATGCGCAGGTGTATCGTCTTCAGGAATTTTTGGAACAGGTGTAAGTGTGGCTATCGATCCAAGATCTTTAGGGACACAGATAGATGATTCTTTGATGCAAAAAAACTTAACTGCTAGAATTTTACTCCTAAATAAAAATTACCTTTTATCAGTAAAATCAAAAGTTTTGGATGGCAGAATATTTCTAACTGGAAAAGTTGATGAACCAGAAGAAAAATTAAAATTAACCAAAATTGCATGGGAAACTGATGGAGTTAGGTCAGTTAGAAATGATATTAAAATAAAAGAGGCATTTAATTTTAAACAATCTGCCAAGGATCTATTAATCACTTCGCAATTAAGGACTGCATTAATTTTGAACAAAGAAATTAAGGCAACAAATTACCAAATAGATACTTATAAAAAGAAAATCTATATTTATGGAATTTCACAAACTAAAGATGAAAAGGATCTAGTTATTACAGAGGCAAAAGAGATTTTAGATGTCGAAGATGTGATTGCTAGTATTTTACTAGTAGATAATTTAAGAATTAAAACTAACTAATTTTTTTATAATCAATTACATCAGCTGAGTAAGCTGCTATAGAGGCTAAATTTAAAATATCTGAAGTTGAAGATCTCAAAGGTGCTATTTCAATCGGTAAACCTAAACCAATTAATAAAGGTCCAATTACCTTTGCTCTACTCATTGACTTAATCATTTTATAGGAAATTGCTGCACTATGTTGGCTGGGCATAATTAAAACATTTGAGTTACCAACTATTTCTGAAAATGGATAAAGTTCTTTGTACATTTCTTCTAAAGCAACATCTGGTTGCATCTCACCATCAAATTTAAAATCAACTTTATCATTTTTTAAAATTTCAACAGCATCACTTAGTCTTTTTGTTCTATCTGTAGCTGGCTCCCCAAAAGTAGAGTGAGATAAAAAAGCAACTTTTGGATCAAAACCAAATAATTTTGCAACCCTTGCTGCTGATTTTGCCATTTCAGCCAATTGTTTTGCGTCTGGATACTCTATGACCGATGTATCGCAGATAAAGATTGTTTTACCTCTATTTACAACCAGGTTTAACCCGAACATAATTTCCCCAGGTCTAGGATCAACAACTTTAATAATTTTTTCTAGTGAAGAAGAGTATCTCCTTGTGTTCCCAGTTATCATCGCATCTGCATCCTGACACGCAACCATGCATGAAGCCCAAATAACTCTATCGTTTCTTACAAGTCTATCACAATCCCATTCTAACATTCCCTTTTCTCTTTGAAGTTTTTTAAATAAATATTTTACATATTTTTCTCTTTTGGCTGTGTCTTTTGAGTTTACAATTTCGATATCAAAATTTTCATTATAACCAATTTTTTTTATTTGATTTTTAATCAGCTCCTCTTTTCCAACTAAGATGGGTATTCCTAAGTCAGAGTTTTTAAAAGCTATAGCAGCTTTAAGTGTATTTTCATCCTCACCATCAGCAAAAACAACTTTTTTTGGTTTTTTCTTTATATAGCTATTTACACCTTGCATAATTGTTACAGTTGGATCTAATCTTTGTTTAAGTTGGTCCTTATAGATTTCAAAATTATCAATTTTTTTTCTTGCAACTCCAGTATCAATAGCAGCTTTTGCAACTGCAGCCGGTATAACACTAATTAATCTAGGATCGAATGTTGATGGAATTATATAATCTTTTCCATAGTGAGGCCTCTCACCTCCCATTGCTGCAATGACTTCATCTGGCACATCTTCTTTAGCTAATTTAGCTATCGCATGTGCAGCTGCAATTTTCATATCTTCATTAATTGTTTTTGATCGTACATCTAATGCACCTCTAAAAATATATGGAAACCCTATTAAATTGTTTACTTGATTAGGATAATCTGACCTTCCGGTCGCTATAATTGCATCATCTCTTACCTCTTCAATTTCTTCAGGTGTAATTTCTGGGTCAGGGTTAGCACATGCAAATATAATTGGATTTTTTGCCATTTTTTTAACCATATCTTTAGTCAGAGCTCCTTTCGCAGATAAGCCTAAAAAAACATCAGCATTAGTAATAGCATCATCTAGAGTTCTATCTTTTGTCTCAATTGCATGACTTGATTTCCATTGGTTCAAATTATCTCGACCTCTGTAAATGACCCCTGTTCTGTCTACCATTGTAATATTTTTTTGGGGTACACCAGTCTTTTGAAATAAATTAGCGCAAGCCATAGCCGAAGCTCCGGCACCATTGACAACTATTTTAACTCTATCAATTTCTTTTTTACTAATGTCCAAAGCATTAATAAGTGCTGCAGTTGTGATAATCGCAGTTCCATGCTGATCATCATGAAATACAGGTATATCAAGTATTTTTTTTAGCTTTTCTTCAATAATAAAACAATCAGGAGCAGCAATATCCTCAAGATTAATACCTCCAAAACTTGGAGCAAAATTTTTTATACTATTTATGATTTCATCTGGATTTTCGGAGTCTATCTCTAAATCAATAGAGTCAATATCAGCAAATCTTTTAAATAAAACAGCCTTACCTTCCATCACTGGTTTAGATGCTAACGCACCTAAATTTCCCATACCTAAAATTGCTGAGCCATTACTAATTACTGCAACAAGGTTTCCTTTACTTGTATAATCGAACGCAGCTTCAGGATTATCACTTATTGCTCTTACAGGAGCAGCTACACCAGGCGAGTATGCTAAAGCCAGATCTCTTTTTGTCGTCATATTTTTTGAGGAAGATATTTCAATCTTGCCGGGCTTTTTATCTTTGTGAAAATCTAAAGCTTCTTTATCTGTGTAATGATCAATTTTTGTTTTTTTCATTTATGCTAATTAGGTGTACAAATGGGGTAAAATTAAGACTAATATGATTTATGAATTTAGTTAAGTCAACAGGGACTTTTGGTTTTTATACTATTATCAGTAGATTACTTGGTTATTTAAGAGATGTTTTGATAGCGATCTTTCTTGGAACAAGTTTTTTAGCAGATGTATTTTTTGTAGCATTCAGAATACCTAATACTTTTAGAAGATTATTTGCGGAAGGAACTTTTAATGCAGCTTTTATACCAAGTTACACTTCAGAATTAGTAAAAAACAAAACTGGATCACAAAAATTTGCTAACGAAATTTTCAATTTATTATTTTTAGGATTATTGTTTTTAGTTTTAATTATAGAAATTTTCATGCCAGTTTTTGTAAAGTTAATAGCGCCAGGTTTTGTTGATAATTCAGAAAAAATTCAGCTAGCTGTCAATCTTACAAGGATAACTATGCCATTTTTAATGTTTGTGAGTCTATCTTCTTTTTTTGCTGCAATTCTGAATTCTCACAATAAGTTTGCTGCGGCCTCTGCAGCTCCAATAATCCTTAATATAGTCTTAATTGGAGTTTTATTTTTTGGCAAATTTCTTAACGACGAACTAGTTTATTATTTATCATATGGAGTTTCTATTGCAGGATTATTACAACTTGTTTTTTTATACCAATTTGCAAAAAAATTTTATTTTATAAGACTTAATTTTAATTTTAAAATTGATAATAAGGTAAAATTTTTTTTCAAAAAACTTTTACCTAGCATTTTCTCATCTGGCGTTACACAAATCAATATTCTTGTGGGTACTATAATTGCATCATTTCAAGCCAGTGCCGTATCTTATTTATATTATGCTGATAGGATTTATCAAATAAACCTTGCAATCGCAGGAATTGCGATAGGTGTGGTTGTTTTGCCACAACTTTCAAAACATGTTTTTTTAAAAAAGAAAAATAAAATTCTCTTACTACAAAACAAAGCACTTGAGCTTAGTATGTTTTTAAGTCTACCAGCCTCAGTTGCTTTAATTGTAGGATCAGAACAAATTATTTCTGCATTATTTGGCTATGGTTCTTTTGATGAGTTATCAGTATTTAACTCAGCAAATGCACTTTACTATTTTGGATTAGGATTACCAGCCTTTGCCTTAATCAAAGTATTTTCGACTTTTTTTTTCGCAAACCAGGATACTAAAACACCATTTTATATTTCATTATTTTCAGTAATTCTAAATGTATTAATAAGTATTTATTTTTTTAGAGAAATTGGTTTTATAATCATTCCTATAGCTACGACAATTTCATCATGGTTTAATGCAATAATATTATTTGTTTACTTAAAAAATAAAGATTTATTTAATTTTAATGAATTATTTTTTGCCAAATTAATAAAAATACTTCTGGCATCTTTAATAATGGGAATATTTTTTAATTATTTGATTTTGTTTTTTGAGAATAAATTAATTTATGAATCTAATTTTAAATCTTTTTATTTGATACTTTCAGCTTTTTTAAGCCTTATATTTTATTTGAGTTTTTCATTATTTATCAAAGCTTTCAAATATGGTGATATTAAACTAAAGTATTAAATATGGGAAAAAAAATTTTTTCAGGTGTTCAACCTACTGGAAATCTTCATCTTGGAAATTATTTAGGAGCGATCAAAAATTTTGTAAAACTTAACAATGAAGATCAAAATGAGTGTGTGTTCTGTGTTGTTGATCTTCATGCTATTACAGTTGCTCAAGATCCACAAAAATTAAAAGATAATATTTATGAAACTGTAGCAACTTTTATTGCTAGTGGGATTGATCCTGAAAAAAGTATTATCTTTAATCAATCAAGAGTGAGTGCTCATTCAGAAACAGCATGGATATTAAGTTGTGTTGCTAGAATGGGATGGCTTAATAGAATGACCCAATTTAAGGAGAAAGCTGGAAAAGATAAAGAAAAAGCAAGTATCGGTCTTTATTCTTATCCTGTTTTAATGGCTGCAGATATTTTGTTATATGACACAACACACGTACCTGTTGGAGATGATCAAAAACAACATTTAGAACTTTGTCGAGATATAGCCCAAAAGTTTAATAATGACTTTAATGCTGATGGTTTTTTTAAAATTCCTGAGCCATTGATTCAAAAAGAGTTTTCAAGAATTATGAGCTTGAGAGATGGTACAAAAAAAATGAGTAAATCTGAGTTATCAGATCTGAGCAGGATAAATTTAACAGATGATAAAGACCAAATAATTAATAAAATCAAAAAAGCAAAAACTGATACTTTGCCACTACCATCCGCTATTGCAGATTTAGAAAAAAGACCCGAAGCAAAGAACTTGATGGGTATTTATTCTAGTTTAATGGATGTAAGTTTCGAGGATACAATAAATAAATTTTCTGGAAAAAATTTTTCGGAATTTAAAGAGAATTTATCACAAGTTATGGTTGATAAAATTTGTCCAATATCTTTGGAAATTAAAAAGTTGTTAAGTGAAAAAAAATATTTAAATAAGATATTATTAGAGGGAACTCAAAAAGCAGATAAAATAGCCTCAGAAAAGGTAAAAAAAATTCAAGAACTTATTGGTTTTTAAGATTTTTTTTTATTAACGAGTTTCATTTTTACAATTATTGATTATATATAAATCATGTTTGTGCAGACTGAAATAACACCAAACCCAAATTCTTTAAAATTCTTACCTGGTAAGAATGTTTCAAATAAAGGGTCATTTGAAATTACACAAAAAGATCAAACTAATAATGAGTTAGTTAAAAACTTGTTATCGATAAATGGCGTTGAAGGCATTTTTCTAGGCAAAGATTTTATCTCGATAAATAAATATGACGACACATCATGGGATGATATTAAACATATCGTAATTTCTCTAATCAATGATTTTTACTCAACTGGAAAAGAATGTGTTGTCGAAAATACCTTAATTGAAAATAATGAAAATTTAAAAGATATAGAAAAAAAAATAGTTAAAATATTAGATGAAAAAATCAGACCTGCAGTTGCGAAAGATGGTGGAGATATCAAATTTAAGGAGTTTAAAGATGGTATAGTTAAAGTACAGCTCCAAGGAAGTTGTTCGGGTTGCCCAAGTTCAACTATGACATTAAAACAAGGTGTTCAAAATCTGCTTTGTCACTATCTACCAGAAGTTAAGAAGGTTGAGGCTCTTTAAATGTTCAGTTTTAAATTAAAAAATCTTAAATTTTTAAATCAACTGATTTTTTTTAAGTCAAAATTTTATTTTGTTAGAATAAGAAGAAAGAACTTAAAAATATTTAAGTTTTTTGATGACAGAAGAATTGGTGCTATCCCTAGAATATTTTTAACAAGTATTTTTGTTGTATTTTCATTCTATCATATTCCATCAATAGTTAATTTTGCCAATCAGCAACTTTTAGATGATAAAGAATTTCAAAATAATTCTAAAGCTATACTAGCTTATACACTAAATAAAAAAGAGGGTGTTGAAGCTGATGGAGGAGACTTGAATGAAAAAGATTTGTTAATTGATATTTTCAGTCTAAACGATCTTGAAACAGACACAGTAAGATTGAATGCATCTACAATTAAGCAATTATTTCAAGACACCGATTATAAACTAGATGATGTAAGGGAAACAAAGTTAGTTAAGCCTGTTGCCTTAACTTTACTTCCTGGTGAAATCAAAATGATCGAAAGTACCAAGAAAAGAAAAGAGTTCTTTATTCAAATTGTTTTACCCCTAGTTTTAAAAGAAAATAATAATATTAGATTAGATAGAAAGACTTTGTTTAAAATTATAAATAAGAGCAATAATACTAAATTAGAAAAAAAATGGCTCGAAAAAAAATACAAACAATATGGAGTAACATCCAAAGATTTAACAACACTTAAAATTAGAATGGATGAAATACCAGTTTCTTTAGCACTTGCTCAAGCTGCGAAAGAAACAGGATGGGGAACATCAAGATTTGCACAAGAGGGCAATGCACTTTTTGGGCAATGGACTTGGTCTGGTGAGGGCCTAAAACCCAAAGAGGCTGATGAGAATAAAGGTCATAAAGTTATGAAATTTAATGTATTACAAGCCTCAGTTAGAGCTTATCAAAGAAATTTAAATACCCATCGATCATATAAAAATTTTAGATTAGCAAGAGCACATTTAAGAGATAATAATCAACCTTTAGATAGTTTAATTCTTTCTCAGTTTTTAAAAAATTACGCTGAAACTGGAAATCAGTATGTGGAAGTTTTGCAAAAAATTATTAATCAAAATAATTTAAAAGATTTTGATGATGCTAAGTTACTTCCTTCAAGCAAAGAGCTTGAAAGTTTAATTTAATTTTCCTTTATAACAAATTGGGTTCCAAACCAACGCCACTTGCCATCATCATTTAAGGAACAATTTATTCTTCCGCGTCTTGGTAAAAATTTAGACTCGAAATTGATATAAAGAATATTTTTTTCGAATACTAAATTTGGTTGGCCCCATGAACCACCATCATTTGAATAACAATTGATATTTTTAATATTTTTTTGATTATCAAAAAATTCCACAATTAATTTAGGTGGATTATCATTATTTTCTAATTTTTTTTCTACTGGTTTAAGAGATTTGTACTCTAGAGGATTATAATTTATTAGTGAGTTAAATCGTTTTAAATCTCCATACTTTTCATTTATTGGAAATCTTGGTAATTCAAATTTATCTTTATTGTTATCAATTATTCCAGAGTGTTGTCCAAAAGCAATTTCAAAATTTTTCGATATATAATTTTTCATAAAAAGAGAATATTCACCAAAAGGATATGAAAATATTGGTGGCACATACCCTAGTTTATCTTTAAAAATTTCAGTTGCTGTTTCTATATCGTTTATGAATTCTTTTTCTGTCATATCAATTAAATATTCATGTGTATGTGAATGGTGTCCTATATAGCCTATATTGGATTCATCAATTTCTTTAATTTCATCCCAAGTCATATACCCTTTTTTACCTACAGGTTCAGTAGATACAAATAAGATGAACGGAATTTTATTTTTTTTAAGATATGGCCAGGCCTCATTATAAAATGACTTAAATCCATCATCAATTGTAATTAAAACTTTCTTAAACTTTTTTACTTTATTAAATTCATTTAAAAAATTGTTAGGGTCATAAAATTCATACCCTTGATTTTTAATGATTTTCATTTGCTCATCAAACATATCCATTCTAATATTTGTTGATGGATATTTATTTTCATTAAATCGATGATACATCAATGATAAAACACCACTGTCTCTAGAATAAGATTTGATATTATTCTCTTGTGAAATAGAATTAACTAGAAAAATAAATTGTAAAATGAATAAGCTAATTATAGATGCCGCTAAAGATAAAATTTTTTTAATGATCATTAATAATGATATTAATTACAGCATTACACATGAAAATTCCAAAATAAATTATGAAAAATTATCAATTCTAATTAATGATTTTTTAAATAAAAAAAATTTAGATTTAGATAAAGTTTCTCAAATTTATGTAAATCGAGGTCCAGGAAGTTTTGCTGGGATAAGAAATTCTTTATCAGTTGTTAAAGCTTTTCATTTAGCCAATAAAATTGATTATTATTGTTATAGTTTTGAGGATTTTAGTGAAAAAAATGAGGTTAAATACGAAAATATCCCAAAACTTTGCGATAAATTGAAAGTTGAAAAAAATTTGATAAATCCTATTTATTTGAGTTAAAATCAATTATGTCAGATACAATTGAACAACAATGTTTAGCTAAAGGGGTAAAATTAACTGATCAGAGACGAATTATTGCAAAGGTTATTTCAGAGTCAAAAGCTGCTTATGGTGAGTCTGATCATCCAGATGTTGATGAGTTATATAGTCGTGTATCAAAAGTTGATCCAAAAATAAGCATAGCCACAGTCTATAGGACAGTTAAGCTTTTCGAAGAAGCAGGAATTTTAACCAAACATGATTTTAAAGGTGGTAAAGCTAGATATGAAGCAATGATAGAGAGTCATCATGATCATTTGATTGATATAAAATCTGGTGAAATAATTGAATTTGTGGATGAAGAAATTGAAGAGTTGCAAAAAAAAGTTGCAAAAAAATATGGTTATAAGTTAGTAGACCATAAACTTGAGTTATATGGTGTCAAAGTAAACTCAAAAGATGAATAAAAAGATATTTATCAAAACTTTCGGTTGTCAAATGAACGAATATGACACTAACAGAATATTTGATATTGTGAGAGAAATAGGTTTTGTAAAAACTGAAAATCTAGATGAGTCTAATTGTTATATACTTAACACGTGCCATATTCGTGATAAAGCTAAAGAAAAAGTTTATCATGAGATTGGACGGGTTAAAAAAAATTTTAGATTACGAAAAAAACCAATCGTTATAGTTGCTGGATGTGTTGCTCAGGCTGAAAATGAGGAAATGATCAAAAGAGAACCATATATTGATATTGTGATTGGACCACAAGCCTATCATAAAATAAATGACAAAATTGAAGAATTTTTATCCAAACAAAAAAAAATAGATGAAACCGAATTTGATGCCATCACAAAATTTGATTATTTAGATAATATTAAGAATTCATCAAAAAAAATTTCATCATTTTTAACTATTCAAGAGGGCTGTGATAAATTTTGCCATTTCTGCGTAGTACCTTTTACAAGAGGCCCAGAATATTCAAGACCATTCAAAAAAATATTAGAAGAAGCAGAGAATTTGTCAGAAAATGGAGTTCGTGAAATAACACTACTAGGTCAAAATGTTAATGCTTATAACTATGAAAATCACAGATTGTCAGATTTAATTTTAGAAATAGAAAATTTAGATGGAATTAAAAGAATTAGATATACAACTTCTCACCCAAGGGATATGACAGATGATCTTATCAATGTATATGGTGTTTCAAAGAAATTAATGCCTTTAGTTCATCTACCCGTTCAGAGTGGATCTGATAAGATCCTAAAGTCAATGAATAGAAAACATCAGATAAGTGATTATGTTAATACTTACGAAAAACTCCAAAAAATTAACCCAAAAATAAAGTTTTCGAGTGATTTTATAATTGCTTATCCGGGTGAGGATGAGAAAGACTTTGATGAAACTTGTGATTTGATTAAAAAAATAAAATTTATAAATTCTTTTTCTTTCATATTTAGTCCAAGGCCTGGAACAACTGCAGCAAATTTTGAGTTAATTGATAAAAAAATTTCTCTTACAAGATTAGAAAAAGTTCAAAAACAGTTATTTGCCAATCAAATTAATATGAACAAATCACTTGAGGGTAAGGAAATAGATGTTTTAGTTGAAAATAAAATAGATGGTGGCACAAAGTTTTTTGGTCGTTCAGAGTACATGACTTCAGTTATTTTTGATGGTAATGATTTAGATATGGGAAATGTTATAAAAGTAAAAATAAATCGTAGTAATCAAAATACATTGTTTGGTAAAAGCTTAAATAATTCAGAACAAAGAGTGGCTTAAATTTGAGCAATACTATTAAAAAGGATATTAATTCATCACTAAAATTTGTTTATTCAGAGAATAATTCAATTAGTGTAATTTTTCATGAGAATGACCTTCTGATGGGTGTAGTTGGTGAATTTAACCAAAACTTGAAAGAGTTAGAAAAAATAACCAATTCAAGTATTTATTCCAGAGGAAATTCAATCTTAATCAAATCAACTTCAGAAAAAAATGAAATTTTGAAGAACGCAATTCAATTTCTTGCTAATCAATTTAAAAATAATGGTAGTATAGAACAAAAAGATATTTTATCCTCAATTGATCAATTTATGATAAATGAAAAAGTAAAAAATACTAACGTTACTGATATAATCAAAACTCCAAAAAAATCTATAATTCCAAGGTCAGAAAAACAAAAAGAGTATGTTAGAGCGTTGAGACAAAATGAAATAATAATATCTGCTGGACCTGCTGGTACAGGAAAAACCTTTCTTGCTGTTGCTGTAGGTTTAACAATGTTGTTAGAAAAAAAAATAGAGAGGATCATACTTTCTAGACCCGCGGTTGAGGCGGGTGAGAGACTAGGATTCCTACCAGGAGATATGAAAGAGAAAGTTGATCCATATCTACGTCCTTTGTATGATTCATTGTACGATTTGTTTCATTTTGAAAAAATTCAGAGAATGATAGAAATCGGTGACATTGAAATTGCTCCATTAGCTTTTATGAGAGGAAGAACTTTAAAAAATTCTTTTGCAATTTTAGATGAAGCTCAAAATGCTACTGATACACAGATTAAAATGTTTCTTACCAGGATAGGTGAAAATTCAAAAATAGTTGTCAATGGTGACCCTACTCAAATAGATTTACCTAATAAAAAAATGTCAGGTTTAGAAAGATCAAAAAAGATATTATCACATTTAAGTGAGATTGCAGTTATAGACTTTGATCACTCAGATGTTGTGAGGCATCCTTTAGTTTCAAAAATTGTGAAAGCGTACAACAATAATGATCAAAGTTAATGTGCTTTCAGAGGAAAATTCTTGGTCAAAAAAAATAAAAAAAAAAGAATTTTTTTTTAATAAAATTTGTAACAAGTTCCCAAAAAAATATAGATTTATTAAAAAAAAAATCTATTTAACGCTGCTACTATCAAATAATAAAGAAATAAAAATTTTAAATAAAAAATTTAGAAATAAGAACAAACATACTGATGTACTTTCTTTTCCGTTTAATAAAGATCAAAAAAAATTAAAAGAAAATTATCTTGGTGACATAGTTATAAGTTTTAATTATATGAATAAGCCGAAAAATTTAAATAATTATGAATTTAAAATTAAAACAACAAAAATTTTTATACATGGTTTTTTACATTTATTGGGTCATGATCATCAAAAAAATAAAGAGTATAAACAGATGTTAAATGAAGAAAAAAAAATTTTTAAATATATAGAAAAAACTTCCATTTTAAATTGAAAAAAAATTTTATATTTGAGACTTTATTGATAATTTTTTTAGGAAGCTTAACTTCCTTAAGCTTACCTCCTTATAATTTTTTTTTTTTAAATTTTTTTACATTTAGTGTTTTCTTTATTTTTTTATTTCAGAGACTAAAACAAGGAATAAAAAAATTCTTTTATTATGGATGGTTGTTTGGTTTTAGTTATTTTTTGTCCAGTTTGTATTGGTTAACTATATCCTTAAGTTTTGATCAAAGTTTTAATTTTTTAATTCCCATATCTTTAATCGTCATCCCGGCATTTTTAGGTTTATTTTATGCATTATGTATTGCTATTTTTTGTTTATACAATCCGAAAAATATATTAAGTGCTTTTTTTCTATTCTCTCTTTTGTTTGGTTTAATAGAGTTTATTAGAGGAACAATTTTAACTGGGTTTCCTTGGAACCTGGTAATTTATAGTTTCTCTGAAATTAATAGTTTCTTAAGCATTTTGTCAATAATAGGAACTTATTCATTAAATCTCATAGTAATTAGTTTTTTTACAGCTCCCGCCCTTTTCATTTTTAGAAAATCTAAGAAAGAAGTGATTGTATGTATCCTTTTACTTTTATTACCTATCACTTTTTACACATACGGGGAATTTTTAAAAAAAAATTTTTATAGCAGTAAAGAGAAAGAACTTCCTTTTGCAGTAAGAGTAATTGGAGCAAATATAAGTTTAGATAGGTACTATAAAAATATTAATGCAGAGAGTGTGATTAATGAGCTAATTTCAATTAGTTCACCTATTGAAGAAAAAAAGATATTTTTTGTATGGCCAGAGGGAATTATACCCAACACCTATGAAGATCAATTAGATTTATACAATGACATATTCGAAAAAAATTTTAGTGAAAATCATTTAATTGGTTTAGGAATTACAAGCAGAAAAACTATTAACAATGATTACAATTATTACAATTCATTTTCAATATTTGATAGTGAAGTAAATTTAATTGACAATTATAACAAAATTAAACTTGTACCTTTCGGTGAATTTGTTCCTATTGAAAATATTCTTAACAAATTTGGTTTAAAAACAATCACAAATAATATTGGGTCATTTGATAAAGGTGTTAACAGAAAGATTATTAAAATCCGAGATGATCTTAAACAAATAAATTTTTTGCCATTAATTTGTTATGAAATTATATATAGTGGAAATTTGACTAAAGATTTTGATTTCGATTTTATATTGAATATTTCAGAAGATGGATGGTTTGGTAAATCTATTGGACCCAAACAACATTTTATCCATAGTAAATTTAGGGCAATTGAAAATGGAAAGTACATAATTAGATCATCTAATAACGGAATGGCAGCAATTATAAATCCATTAGGTTATATAGAGAATAAAATAGATTATGGAGTTTCAGGTTACATTGATTTAGAGGGCATAAGAAATTTTAAACTAACATTGTTTTCTAAATATGGAAATAACATATTTTTAACATTAATTTTGTTGTATATTGTTTTTACTTTTTCATTTAATAGGATCAAAGATGAGTAATTTAAAAAATTTTCTTTTTACAAGTGAGTCTGTTTCAGAGGGACACCCAGATAAAGTGTCGGATAGGATATCTGACATGGTGGTAGACACTTATTTATCTAATGATCCATATTCGAGAGTTGCATGTGAAACTCTCACAACTACCAATAAAGTTGTATTAGCTGGTGAGGTTAGGGGGCCAGAAATTAAAAAAGATGATTTAATCAATAAGGTAAGAGATTGCATTAAAGATATTGGATATGATCAAGATGGTTTTACCTGGAAAGAGGCAACAAAAATAGAAAGTCATCTTCATTCACAGTCAAGTGACATTGCAATGGGTGTGGACTCTTCGGGAAATAAAGATGAGGGTGCAGGAGATCAAGGTATTATGTTTGGTTATGCATGTAATGAAACTGATGTTTTAATGCCAGCACCAATTCACTTTTCTCATAAAATTTTAAGGTTAATGGCGGAAGATAGAAAATCAGGTAAATTAAAAAACATAGAACCAGATTCTAAAAGTCAAGTAACTTTTGAATACGAAAATGGTAAACCATCAAAAGTTAAATCAGTTGTAATATCTTCTCAGCATACTGCAAATGTTAACCAAGAACAGGTTAGAGAATTATTAAGACCATATTTGATAAATTCTATACCAAAAAATTTCTTGGAGGGTTTTAATGAAGATGAATTCTATGTAAATCCAACTGGAAATTTTGTAATAGGAGGTCCTGATGGAGATTGTGGCCTAACAGGAAGAAAAATTATTGTTGATACTTATGGTGGTGCCGCTCCACATGGTGGGGGAGCTTTTTCTGGAAAAGATCCAACTAAAGTTGATAGGTCTGCAGCTTATGCAGCGAGATATATAGCCAAAAATGTTGTTGCGTCGAAAATTGCTGATAAATGTTTAATACAATTGGCTTATGCAATTGGTGTTTCAAAACCTTTATCTATTTATGTGAATCTTTTTGATAATGATTTAGATAAAAATAAATTTGTTAAAGATAAGATTAAAGAAAGTTTTGATCTTAGCCCAAGAGGTATAAGAGAGATGTTGGGTCTTAACAAACCTATATATGAAAAAACATCTGCATATGGACATTTTGGAAGAGAGCCAGATAAAGAAGGCGCTTTTTCTTGGGAAAACACCAATAAATCTGACATTTTCTTAAAATAGTTTTTATTGAAAAATTAAAAAAAACTTTTATATATGATTTTACATTGTTGAATTATCAAAATGGGCTTTGGCCCATTTTTTTTTGGAGTAAACAAAATTATGTTAAATAAAAGAGCAGATAAACTTGAACTATTGAGAATCGCTGAGGCAGTAGCTTTAGAAAAATCAATTGATAAAGAACTAATTATAAGTTCAATGGAAACTGGAATTGCTAAAGCAGCAAAATCTAAATTTGGTCAGGATAATGAAATTAAGGTGATAATAAATAGAGATAACGGCGATATTGAAATTTTTAGAAAATTGATTGTTACAGAAAATCCGGAAAATGCTAACACTGAGATCAAATTAGAGGATGCAATTTTATTGAATGAAATTAATAAAGACAAAGTGATTGGAGATGAAGTTTTACAACCACTCCCTTCATTTGATTTCGGAAGAATAGCTGCCCAGACAGCTAAACAAGTAATTAATTTTAACGTTAGAGAGGCAGAGCGAGAAAGACAATTTAACGATTTTATTGATAAAAAAGACACGATATTAAGTGGAATAGTGAAAAGATTAGAGTTTGGAAATGTAATTGTAGATCTTGGAAGAACAGAAGCAATAATTCAAAAAAATGAAATTATTCCAAGAGAGAATATAAAAGCCGGAGATAGAATTAAAGCTTACTGTTTTGATGTAAGAAGAGAGCCTCGTGGTCAACAAATTTTTTTATCAAGAGCTCACCCAAAGTTTATGGAAAAACTTTTCGTTCAAGAAGTTCCCGAAATTTATGATGGTCTAATTGAAATTAAATCATCTTCTAGAGATCCAGGAAGTAGAGCAAAAATTTGTGTTAAAGCAGTTGATACATCATTAGATCCAGTTGGAGCATGTGTGGGAATGAGAGGATCGAGAGTTCAAGCAGTTGTTAATGAATTACAAGGTGAAAAAATTGATATTGTAAATTGGTCTGAGGATCCTGCGATATTAGTATCTAATGCTTTATCTCCAGCTGAAGTACAAAGAGTAAATGTAGATTTAGAGAGAAAAAAATTAGATGTGATTCTTACTGAGGAAAATTTGAGTAAAGCTATCGGGAGAAGAGGACAAAATGTAAGGCTTGCTACAAAATTATTGAATTTTGAAATAAATATTATGACAGATGCAGAGGACTCGGAAAGAAGACAATTAGAGTTTAAGGAGAAAACAGAAAATTTTGTTAAGAATTTAGAGTTAGATGAAACACTCGGACAACTTCTTGTAGCCGAGGGTTATTCGACTATTGATGATATAAAAGATAGTTCGACAGAAAATTTGTTAAAAATCGAAGGTATAGAGGAAGAAACTGCAAAAGCTCTAATAGAGAGAGCAAAAGAGTTTCATCAAAAAGATCAAGAAGATATTTCTGAGAGGATTAAAGAATTAGGTTTGGATGATGGACTAATTAATTTAAAAGGGTTAACTCCTGGAATGTTGGTCACTCTAGGGGATCAAAAAATCCTAACACTACAAGATTTTGCCGATCTGGCATCAGATGAGCTAACCGGTGGATATGACGTAGTGAAAGGTGAAAGAGTAAAAATTCAAGGTTACTTGGAAGATTTTGCTTTATCAAAAGAAGAAGCAGATGAACTTGTTATGTCCGCAAGAAAAATTATTTATGAAGATTGAGAGATGAGCTATGGAAAAAAAAACAAAATTAACAATATCAGGTGGCATAGCCAAAAAATCTATCAAAAATATAGATAAAGCAAAAAATCTTGGAAAGAATTCTGTAATAATTGAAAAACAAACTGGTAAATTTTCTGCTAGAGGTGGTTCATTTAAGTCAAATTCATCAAAGACAAAAAATAATTTTACAAGCAACAAAGGAACTTTTAGTAAACCGAATTACATCCCTAAATCACCGCCTCTTACAAGTGATTTTGAAAGACGTAAATTAGCTGAGCAAAGAGCTACCAAAAGACTTAAAGAGGAAAATGAAAATAAGAATAAGAAATCGATAAGATCAAATTCAAAAAAAAGAGAGTTAAAATTAACAGTTTCTAGAGCTCTGAGTGATCAAATTGAAGCTAGAGAACGAAGTTTAGCATCTGTTAAAAGGGCAAGACAAAAAGAAAACAGAAGTTTAACCAAAGAGGAAGTTCAAGAAAATTTAAAGCCCGTTAAAAGAGATATAAATATCCCAGAGGTAATCACTGTTAGAGAACTTGCGAACAGAATGGCAGAACAATCAAGTAATATAATTAAACATATGTTTGGGATGGGAGTGACAGTAACAATAAACCAAAATCTAGCAGCTGATACTGCAGAATATTTGGTTAAAGAATTTGGTCATAACCCAATTCGAGAGGAAAAAGCAGAGGAGATAATCCAAAAAATTAAAGCCTCAAGGACTGAAAATTTAAAGAATAGACCACCAATAATCACAGTTATGGGTCATGTGGATCACGGTAAAACTTCAGTTCTAGACGTCTTAAGAAGTGCAAATGTGGTATCCGGAGAGTTTGGTGGAATAACCCAACACATTGGTGCTTATCAAATAGACACTCAGTCTAATAAATTAACATTTATTGATACACCAGGTCATGCAGCTTTTACTGAAATGAGAGCAAGAGGATCAAAGCTTACAGATATTGTTATTCTAGTTGTTGCAGCTGATGATGGTGTTAAACCTCAAACTATTGAGTCAATAAAACATGCAAAGGCTGCAAATGTACCAATAGTTGTAGCAATTAATAAATGTGATTTACCTGAGGCTGATCCTCAAAAAATTAAAAATCAATTACTTGAGTATGAATTAATAGCTGAAGATTTATCAGGGGATACATTGATGGTAGAGATATCAGCAAAAACTAAATCAAACCTGGATAAACTTATTGATGCAATCATTCTTCAAGCTGAAATTCTAGATCTTAAAACTGATTTTGAGTCCAAAGCCACTGGGGTTGTTTTAGAATCGAAAATTGACATTGGAAGAGGTCCAGTTGCAACATTAATTGTGACTACTGGAACTTTAAAAAAAGGAGATTTTTTTGTAAGTGGCCTTAAATGGGGAAAAATCCGAGCAATTATTAACGATAAGGGTATAAATATTGATGAAGCTCTACCATCTTCTCCGGTAGAAATACTCGGAATAAATGGTGCTGCAAAAGCTGGAGATGATTTTATAGTTTTAGATAACGAGAAAGAAGCTAAAACTTTGAGTGAAAATAGAGCTCAAGAGAGCAAACATGGTAAAAATCCCCTGACATTTGCCACTCAAGAGTCTGCTTTTTCTAATAAGTCCACTGAAGAATTAAATCTTATAATTAAGTCTGATGTTCATGGATCCTCAGAGGCAATTAAAAATGCTATAGGTCAAATTAAGCATGATGAGGTAAAACCAAAAATAATTTTGGCAGATATTGGAATGGTAACGGAGACAGATGTGACTTTGGCAAAGGCTTCAAATGCAGTTTTGATAGCGTTTAATGTAAAGCCAAGTAAGGAAGCTAAAAGACTTGCTGAAAATGAAAAGATTAATATTTCATCATACAACATTATTTATGAAGTTTTAGATTTTGTAAAAAAAAGAATGTCTGGATTATTAACTCCCGATGTGGAAGAAAAAGTAATTGGGACCGCACAAATTTTAGAAATTTTTAAAGTTTCGGGAGCAGGCAAAGTTGCTGGTTCCAAAGTAATTGATGGAGAAATTAATAGTAATTCAGATGTAAGAGTGATTAGAGATGGTTCAATTGTTTTTACAGGAAAAGTTGGAAGTTTGTTTAGAGAAAAAAATCAAGTAAAACAGGTGAACAATGGTCAAGAATGTGGAATTGCATTAAAAGATTACATGGATTTTAAAAAAAATGACACAATAGAAGCTTTTAGTGTTACATCTAAAGAGAGGACAATATAATGGCAGATAGAATAGGAAAACCAATTTCACAGAGACAATTAAGAGTGGGTGAAATGATTAAACAATCTTTAAGCATGATTTTTATAAGAAATGAGGCTAAAGTTCCGAATTTAGAAACAAATACTGTAACAGTAACAGAGGTGAGAATGAGTCAAGATTTGAAAATAGCCAAAGCTTATGTGCTTCCTCTCGGAGGAAAAAACGCAGAAGAAACTGTTAATATTTTGAAAGAATACTCATTTGTAATTAGAAAAATTTTATCTCAAAAAGTAGTGATGAAATTCTTACCAAAACTACTTTTTAGAAAAGACGAGTCTTTTGAGTACGCTGAAAAAATAGAGAATTTAATAAAACAATCAAATAAATAGGAAAAAGAAATATGAACAAAAAAGCTCAAGAGTTAGCAATGCATGAAAAAGATACTGGATCGTCAGAAATCCAAATTGCGTTGTTAACAGAAAAAATTGAAACGCTTTCAAAACATATAAAACAATTCAAAAAAGATAAACATTCATCTGTTGGATTATTGAGAGCGGTCAATAGAAGAAAAAAATTGTTAGATTATCTTAAAAGAAATAAGGTAGATTCTTACAAGAATGTCCTGTCGAAATTGAATTTGAGAAAATAAGAATCAAGATAGATAGAACGGAATGAAACGAAACGAAAGAATGAAATGGAAATGAAATGTTTAAAGTATACAAGAAGGAAGTTGAAGTAGCAGGTAAGAAGATAAGTTTAGAAACAGGTAAAGTAGCAAGACAGGCAGATGGAGCAATCATTGCAACATGTGGGGAGACAGTAGTTTTAGCAACTGTCGTTGGAGCAAAAAAAGTTAATCCAGACATGGATTACTTTCCATTATCTGTAAATTATCAAGAAAAATATTACGCAGCAGGAAAAATTCCTGGTGGATATTTTAAAAGAGAAGCAAGACCAACTGAGAGTGAGACATTAATCTCAAGATTAATTGATAGGCCGATCAGACCATTGTTTCCTGATGAATTTAAAAATGAAGTTCAGTTGTTACCAACTGTAATTTCTTATGATAAAGAAAATGAAGCAGATATTTTGTCTATTATTGCATCTTCTGCAGCTTTGGCTATATCAGGAATGCCATTTATGGGCCCTGTCGGAGCTTCTAGAGTTGGATATATCGACGGTAAATATGTTTTGAATCCCTCAAAAACTGAGCTTGAAAAATCAAAATTAGATTTAGTTGTTGCTGGTACAAAAGACGCTGTACTTATGGTTGAGTCTGAAGCGAGCGGGTTAACAGAGGAAGAGATGTTAAATGCAGTAAAATTTGGTCATGAAGGATTTGTTCCAGTAATTAAAATGATAGAAGAACTGGCTAAAGAATGTAGAAAACCTGATTGGATTGTTGAAAAGAAAGATTTATCTGATGTGAAGAAAAAATTAGAGGAAACTTTTACAGAAGATCTTAAAAAAGCGTTTGCGACAAGAGATAAACAAGATAGATCAAATCAAATTTCAGAAATTACTGATAAAGCAAAAAAACTTTATGAGGAAGACGAAAACTATACAGATCTTGATGTAAATTCTGAACTAAAAGATCTTGAAAAAAAAATTGTCAGAACAGATATTTTAAAAAATAAAAATAGAATTGATGGTAGGGGTTTGTCTGATGTAAGGCCAATCTCATGTGAGGTTGGTGTTTTGCCAAGAACACATGGCTCTGCTTTGTTTACCAGAGGCGAAACGCAAGCAATAGTAACTGCCACTTTAGGCACATCTGATGATGAACAAAGAATTGAGAGCTTAGATGGATTACAAAGAGAAAGGTTTATGCTCCATTATAATTTTCCACCTTTTTCTGTTGGTGAGACAGGTAGAATAGGAACTGGTAGAAGAGAGATAGGTCATGGTAAATTAGCATGGAGAGCTATTCACTCTTCATTACCTTCAAAAGAGTCATTTCCTTATACTTTTAGAGTAGTATCAGAAATAACAGAATCCAATGGTTCTTCATCAATGGCTACTGTTTGTGGAACATCACTTGCATTAATGGATGCAGGAGTACCAATTAAAGAACCAGTTGCAGGTATAGCAATGGGTCTGATTAAAGAAGGTGATGATTTTAGCGTGTTGTCAGATATTTTGGGTGATGAAGATCATCTAGGCGATATGGACTTTAAAGTTGCTGGAACTAAAGATGGAATTACTTCACTTCAAATGGATATCAAAATTACTGGTATTACTTTTGAAATTATGGAGCAAGCATTAAGCCAAGCTAAAGATGGAAGAGTTCATATTTTAGGAGAAATGAATAAAGCATTATCAGCATCAAGATCTGATGTAGGAAAACATACTCCAAAAATGGAAAAAATTAATGTCGATAAAAAAGATATTGCTGCAGTTATTGGAAAAGGTGGCGCAACGATTAGGGAAATTGTTGAAAAATCAGGTGCTAAAGTCGATGTAAATGATGAAGGAGTTGTAACAGTTGCTGCTCCAGACGAAGATTCAAGAAACACAGCTTTGCAAATGATTAAAGACATTACAGCAAAAGCTGAATTAAATAAAATATATTCAGGTAGAGTTATGAAGATTATGGAGTTTGGCGCATTTGTTAATTTCTTAGGAAAACAAGATGGACTTGTTCATATTTCAGAGCTTGCAGATAAAAGGGTGGCGAAAGTTACTGATGTAGTGAAAGAAGGTGACGAAGTAAAAGTTAAAGTAATTGGTTTCGATAGAGGCAAAGTTAAGCTCTCAATGAAACAAGCTGCTGAATAATAGGCATTACAGACTGGGCACTTGGTATAAAACAGAATGCCTTTAAGAATGATAAGTATTTTATGCTGCTTAATTTATTAATAAAAGATGAAAAAAAAGTTGATAGAGAGCTTTATTCATCTGGTCCATACTGGAATTATAAAAATAGAAGAGCAATAATTGAAATTAAAAAAAAAGGTCTTAAGGATTTTAGAGGAATAACTGCTGGAATTGGAACTTCGTTTGCAGATAACTTAGTTTTAGATATAAGAAATGAATTTAATATGAGAGGAAGGATTGTTGGAAAGATATTTTCTCTACCTCTACTTAATATAATTTTTAATGGACAAATAAGTACAACAAAAAATTATCTCGATTCATTTATTAAAAATCAAGCAATTGTTTATAAAAATAGTCAGAATGTTCAAAATCTTATAAGTAAATTCCAATTTAAAAATACAACAGATTTTGGATGCGTACAATCATTTGAATATTTAAATAAAAATTATTCTTGTCATTATTTAAACATGGCAAACAGAGTTAATAACTTATCAAAAAATTTTGATTTTAAGAATATCAAAAATTATTTCGAAATAGGAGGAGGTTTTGGATCAAATATTCATTTTTTGATTACAAATTTTTCTAACATAAAAAAAATTCTTTATTTAGATACTGTTCCAAATATTTATGTTGGAACAGAATATTTAAGGCATCATTACAAAGAAAAAGTAAAAGATTATCTTGAATTAAGAAATTTAGATAAGATTAGTTTTTCTAAAAATAACGAATTAGAAATTTTTTGTATTCCTCCATGGTTAATTGAAAAAGTAGACACAGAAATAGATCATTTTCATAACGCAGCTAGTTTTGTTGAAATGCCCAAAAAAGTGATTAGTAATTATGTTAAATTTATTAAAAATTTAAGCATACGGCAAATATCATTAATTTCTTATGGCGGTTTTGATTTAAAAACAACTTTTAATCCAGAGGAATTGAATAGTTTTTTTGATAATAAATTGAATGTATCGTGGAAGAACTCCTTAATTGAAGAATACAATAAAAAAGAAATATACTTAACTTCTCACTAAGTTTATTTTTATTTCTCAACCCGTTGAATTAAGAAATATTTTTAGGGTCTGGCATCCCGACTTTGTTATATCCAGCGTCAACATAGTGAATTTCTCCAGTAACACCACTCGCAAGATCGCTCAAAAGATATAATGCCGAATTTCCAACATCATGAATGTCTACATTTCTCTTTAGAAAAGAATGGTCCTCATTCCATTTATATAAAAATTTTGCATCTCCAATAGCAGAGGCTGCTAAGGTTTTAATAGGTCCTGCACTAATAGCGTTTACTCTCATACCTTTTGTACCTAGGTCTCTTGCAAGGTATTTTACACTAGCCTCTAAAGCTGATTTACAAACACCCATAACATTATAATTTGGAATAGCTTTAGTAGACTCGTAAGTTAAAGTTAGCAAACTACCACGCTGTTTCATTACTTTTGATGCTTCTTTTGCAATCTCAGTAAAAGAGAAACATGAAATCAACATACTTCTTAAAAAGTTTTCTCTAGTGGTATTTAAATACTCACCTGATAGCTCTGATTTATCTGAAAAAGCAACTGCGTGAACTACAAAATCAATTTCACTCCATTTTGATTTTATATCCTCAAATAATTTTATTACATCTTCTTTTTTTTCAACATCACAACTAAAGGTGATATTTGAATTTAATTTTTCTGCTAAGGGAACTACTCTTTTTTTTAAGGCATCTCCTAAATACGTAAATGCTAGTTCAGCACCCGCTTCAGATAGTTTTTGAGAAATACCCCATGCAATAGATCTTTCATTCGCAACACCCATTATCAATCCTTTTTTACCTTTCATTAAACTCATAATTATATTTTCTCAAAAATTAAAGCAGCGTTAGTTCCACCAAAACCAAAACTATTCGACATTACTGTATCTAAAGTGGAGTTGGTTTCAGTTTTCGAAACTATTGGAAATTTTTTAGCATCCTCGTCCATTTCAGAAATATTTGCTGATCCAGCAATAAAATTATTTTTCATCATAATTAAGCAATATATAGCCTCATGAACTGACGCAGCACCTAAAGGGTGACCCGATAAAGACTTTGTTGAACTTATTTTTGGAATTTCTTCCCCAAAAGTGTCCTTTATAGCTTTAAGTTCAGTTATGTCACCTACTGGTGTAGAAGTTCCATGAGTATTGATATAATCAATTTTGTTTTTAGTGGTAGCCATTGCCATTTTCATACATCTAACAGCCCCCTCTCCAGATGGAGCTACCATGTCATATCCATCTGAGGTAGCACCATAACCTGTTAACTCAGCATAAATTTTGGCACCCCTAGCTTTTGCATGCTCATATTCCTCTAAAACTAACACACCAGCTCCACCAGCGATAACAAATCCATCTCTAGTTTTGTCGTATGCTCTTGATGCTGATTGAGGTGTATCATTATATTTTGAAGATAATGCAGTCATAGCGTCAAACATAGCTGTCATTGCCCAATGTATTTCCTCACTTCCACCAGCAAAAACAATATCCTGTTTACCCATTTGAATTAGTTCCATTGAATTTCCAATGCAGTGACCACTAGTTGCGCATGCAGAACTCATTGTATAATTAGTTCCCTTGATTTTAAATGGAACTGCTAAAGTAGCAGATGCGGTACTTGCCATGGTTCTTGGAACTATAAAAGGACCCATTAATTTTGGCGTTTTTGCTCTTGTTTTGTCAGCTGCTAAAATCACGTTCTCAATTGAAGGCCCTCCAGATCCCATGACTATACCAGTACTAAAATTACTTACTTCTTTTTCTTCTAAACCCGAATCTTTTATTGCTTCTTTCATTGCAACATAGTTATAAGCTGATCCAGAGCCCATAAATCGAATTGTTTTTCTATCTATGTGATCTTCAAGTTTGATGTTTGGCTTACCATGCACATGACTTTTTAAGTTATGCTCCTTATACTCTTCAGCAAATGAAATACCTGATTTTGAATTTAATAAAGATTTATAAACTTCTTCTTGATTATTTCCTAAACAAGAAACTACACCTAAACCAGTTATTACAACTCTTCTCATTATTTAAACAACCCCACTTTTAAATTATCTGCTGAATAAATTTTTTTTTCGTCTGCTAATAATATCCCATTAGCCAAACCAACTGTTGTACCACCAGGAGACATAATTTTTTTCATATCTATTTCATATTTGACTAATTTAACATTCTGTAAAACTTCTCCTGTAAATTTTACTGTACCAACGCCCAAGGCTCTACCTTTTCCTGGATTTCCAATCCAGCCTAAATAAAATCCTACGAGTTGCCACATAGCATCAAGACCAAGACATCCTGGCATCACAGGATCTTCTTTGAAATGACAATCAAAAAACCAAAGGTCTTTCTTTATATCTAATTCAGCTTTTAAAGAGCCTTTTTTAAAAGCACCATCCTTGTCATTAATTTCTGTAATTCTATCAAACATTAACATTGGTGGAAGTGGTAATTTTGCATTTCCAGGACCAAAAAGACCTCCGTTTCCGCAACTTATAAGTTCCTCATAAGAATAGGAGTTTTTTTTCATAAAATAGATCACCTTAATACTTGATTTTAAACCATTATAATATACATAAAGTTTAGAATTATTATAATTAACAATGTTAAAAAATAGCGAATTTGTTAGCAAATTAAGAAATTCTGGTCTTAGACCCACTAAACAAAGGCTTAAAATTTGCGAAGTCTTATTTAACAGAGACAAAACATTTCACTTTACAATTAATGATTTAGCAAAAAACATTTCAGAAAATTTTAATGAAAAAATATCCTTAGCTACAATTTACAACACAATTCATGCTTTTAAAGATAAAGGATATTTAAAAGAAATTACGATCAGTAGCGATAAAAGTTATTTTGATACAAATATTACTAAACATCATCATTTTTATGATGAGGATACAAATTTACTAATAGATTGTAATGATAACGAGATTGGAAAAGTTAATATTAAAAATAATATTACAGGAAAAAAAATTAGTTCTGTGGAAGTTTTAGTAAGAGTTGCGAGTGATACTCAAAATCAAAATTAAAAAATCTTCCTTTCTTACATTTATATTATAATTATTCTAAATTGTTGACATTTAGTTTAGAATTATTATAAATTAACAATTCTAATAATCATGGGGAAAATACAAAAATTATGAGTACTGAAAATTTCAAAAACAAGTCTTTTAAAGCTAATCAAATGAGCAAATGTCCTTTTACCGGTGCAGGAACACCTGCAAAGTTTTCTGCAGGAAGAGGTCAAACAGTAAGAGACTTTTGGCCAAATAGTTTAAATCTTAAAATTCTTAGTCAGCACTCAAATTTATCCAACCCTATGGATAAAAAATTTAATTATGCAAAAGAATTTAAAAAACTAAATTACAAAGCATTAAAAAAAGATTTAAAAAAATTAATGACAGATTCGCAAGAATGGTGGCCAGCAGATTATGGTCATTATGGCCCGTTATTTATTAGATTAGCTTGGCATGCCGCAGGAACTTATAGAACTGGTGATGGTCGAGGTGGAGCAGGAACAGGTAACCAGAGATTTGCGCCACTTAATTCTTGGCCAGATAATGTAAACCTAGATAAAGCCAGATTACTTTTATGGCCTATTAAAAAGAAATATGGAAGAAAAATTTCATGGGCAGATTTATTCATACTTGTTGGAAACGTGGCTTTAGACTCAATGGGTTTCAAAACTTTTGGTTTTGGAGCTGGTAGAACTGATATTTGGGAACCAGAAGATGATATTTATTGGGGTTCAGAAAAAGAAATGCTAGGTGTGGAAAGATATAGCGGAAAAAGAGATTTAGAACAGCCATTAGGAGCTTCACATATGGGTTTAATCTATGTAAATCCGCAAGGCCCTGACGCTAATCCAGATCCAAAATTAGCAGCACATGATATTAGAGAAACATTTGGCAGAATGGCTATGAATGACTATGAGACAGCAGCATTAGTTGCTGGAGGACATACGTTTGGAAAATCTCATGGTGCAGCATCTGAGTCATTTAAAGGACCAGACCCTGAGGCTTCAAAACTTCAAGATCAGTCAACTGGGTGGAATAGTGGATATAAATCTGGAAAAGGTGTTGATACAATAAGTAGTGGTATTGAGGGCGCTTGGACTCAAAATCCAATTCAATGGGATATGGGTTATTTGGATTGTTTATATGGACATGAGTGGGAACTTACAAAAAGCCCAGCTGGTGCTCACCAATGGACTCCGAAGAAAAATGGGCAAGAGATTAAAATGGTTCCCGATGCACATAAAAAAGGTGTGCTTCATCCACCAATGATGCAAACAACCGACATATCGATGAAAGTTGACCCTAGCTATGGACCTATCACAAAACATTTTCACCAAAATCCAAAAGAATTTCACGATGCTTTTGCGAGAGCATGGTTTAAATTAACTCACAGAGATATGGGGCCAAGAGTTTGCTATCTTGGTAGCGAGGTTCCAAAAGAACAACTAATTTGGCAGGATCCAATTGATAAACCTAAATACAAACTTAAATCAAAGGATGTTAAAGATTTAAAAAGTAAAATCTCTAAATCAAAAATATCAATTTCAGATTTAGTTTCTACCGCATGGGCTTCAGCATCTACGTTCAGAGGCTCTGATAAAAGAGGTGGTGCTAATGGTGCAAGAATAATGTTGGAACCACAAAAAAATTGGAAAGTGAACAATCCAAAAAAATTATTGACTGTAATTAGAGCTTTAGAAAAAATTAAAAGCAAATTCGATAGTAAAAAGAAAAGTGTTTCAATGGCAGACTTAATTGTGCTATCTGGTGGTGTTGGTATCGAAATGGCTGCAAAAAAAGCTGGCTACAAAGTTCAAGTTCCATTTTCAGCAGGAAGGGGAGATGCAAGGCAAGATCAGACTGATATTAACTCATTTAGTCTTTTAGAACCACAAGCAGATGGTTTCAGAAATTACCTAAATGGTGGAGCATCAAATGTTTCTGCAGAGGAAAAACTAGTTGATAAGGCTCAATTGATGGGTTTAACAGCTCCAGAAATGACTGCACTTGTGGGTGGTATGAGAGTATTAAACACAAATTTTGATGGCTCAAAACATGGTGTTTTTACTAACAGACCTGGTTCTCTTACTAACGATTATTTCATAAATCTTTTAGACATGAATACCACTTGGAAAGAGGAGGATAAATCTGAACAAACATTTGTTGGTAAAGATAGAAGAACTCAAAAAACTAAATGGAAGGCGACAAGAGTTGATTTAATTTTTGGTTCAAATTCTCAACTAAGAGCTCTAGCTGAGGTTTATGCTTGTGAGGACTCAAGTAATAAATTTATAAATGATTTTATTGCCGCATGGGTAAAAGTTATGAATTCAGATCGATTTGACTTGAAGTTAAATTAAGCTATAAAGCGGAAAAAAAATGGTAAAAGCAAATTTTGAAGATTTCTATGAAGTTCCCAATCTTAATTTTGATATATCAAAGTTAAGAGAGGACTTAGATAAAATTTTAAAAGCTAAAAAATTCAATTCTCCCGGGGTTACCCACTTTGGAGCAATACCATTAAACCAAATTCCAAACGATAGAAGTTCTATTGAGGGAAATAATATAAGAGGAAAATATTGGACTATTGCAGATGAAACTGGAAAAGAAGTTTCTCGAGATATTGATATTGATGAAACAAAATATACCCAATTAGTTCCTGAATTTGAAAAAACATATTTTAAAGAAGTTTACGAAACTTTAAGTAAAAGGTTTAAACTAGGTAGAGTAAGACTTTTATTAAAAGAACCAAGATCGACATTGAGCTGGCATAAAGATCCTGAATGCAGACTGCATGTGCCCATTATTACTAATAAAGGTTGCTCTATGGTAATTGAAAATGTAGCAAAACATCTTCCAGCTGATGGTAAGGTTTGGATAACAAATAATACAAAATACCATAACTTTTTTAATGGAGGAGAGCAGGCTAGAGTGCACCTAGTTGCATGTGTACTTGAAAGTCCGTTTAAAAAATAATGGAATTGACAACCGGCATATTTAAAGCTGCTGGACAGATCTACACAAATAATAGAGGCTCAATTTTAAGAACAATTGTTTATACAATTGGTCATTTTGTAATAGCTATAACTGTTTTAATGCTTGTTGCTGATGTCAGCTTTATGATAGCACTAACAGACGCAATAGTAGAACCAATAGCTAATTCTATATGGTATTTTATTTTAGATAAGTGGTGGGCGAGTAAATCAAAAAACTCTTAATCTAATACACCCCAAATATTGTCTGTATTTATCCAACCTTCAAAATCATCCGTATTTATTTTGCACCAAATTCCATTGCATTTTTGAACTATTAGAACTCTTCCCCTTTTAATTTTAGCCAACGGTCTAGAAAAATTTGTTGGATTTTCAAATAAAATTTTATCTTTTGTGGGAATGATTGAATTTATTTTTTTTAATTGAGACCAATGTATCCATCCGCTGTTGTTTTTAAAATCAATTACTCTTCGCCAGTTCTCTTTTTTATCAATTTGCTTTAGAGGTAAATTCACTTTTTTATAAATAAACTTTATAGGAGATTCAAAACTCGGTCCATACCTTACATTCACCTTACTTTTCTTTAAAGACAAGAAAGTTTCTTGAGCAGAACTTAATGAGGTAAAAGATAATAAAAATAAAGTTATAAGAAAAAGTTTAAATTTTTTTTTTAACATCTTTTAACTTTTTAAATTTAATTTTTCTAAAATTCAGATTTAATAGATCTATAACTAAAACTTGACCATTCAAATTTTTACCAATAGATAAAATTTTTTTTAAAATTTCATTCGCTTGCATAATTCCTATTATACCAGCTACTGTCCCCAAGATGCCTTCATATTCACAATTTAATATATCGTCTGAAATCTCATATTCTTGATAAAAAGATCTTATACAAGGTGTTTTTTTATTTTTAAAATCAAAACTAAAAATATGACCATCAAATTTACTTATTGCTCCGGTTACAAGAAATTTTTTATATTTTCTTGAAACATCATTAATTAAAAACTTTGTTTCAAAATTATCTGATCCATCAATTATGTAGTCAAAATTTTTTATAATTTTTTGACAATTGTTAATATTAAATCTTACTTTATACGCGTTTACTTTTATTTTTGAGTTTATCTTTTTTAATTTTTTTTGAGCAGACTTTACTTTGGATTTTTTTAAGTCTTCGATGCTGTAAAGACTTTGTCTGTGAATATTTGATAAATTAACAATATCAGGGTCAACAATGCCCAAAACACTTACGCCTGCTCTTGCTAAGAACTCAGCCGCTGGACAACCTAAACCTCCCATCCCAATAATTAAAACTTTTGCTCCAATAATTTTTTTTTGGCCTAAGCTTCCAATATTTTTTAAAACTATTTGTCTTGAAAATCTCTCTATTTGATTTTTATCTAAATTGATATTCATTTACCTGTTGAACCAAATCCACCTTTACCTCTGATAGATTTAGGTAAATCGTTTTTTTCTTCTAATTCCATCTTGACCACAGGTGCTAATATCATTTGAGCAATTCTATCACCATTATTAATTGAAAAATTTTCATTACCATGATTATAGATGATAACCTTTATTTCTCCTCTGTAATCACTATCAATTGTTCCTGGAGTGTTTAACACACTAATATTATTTTTGGCTGCTAAACCTGATCTTGGTCTTATTTGAATCTCATAATCTTCTGGGAAAGCAACAGATAATCCTGTGGGAATTAAAACAGATGTTTTAGGTTTTAGAATAATGGGCTCTTTTATAAATGCGATTAAGTCTACACCTGATGCGCCACTGGTTTTATATTCAGGTAATTGTACATCTGGGTCAAGTTTTTTGATTAGAACTTTAACCATTAATTTATTTGAGCAACTATTCTATCTACAATTTCCTCTGAAATCTCTGACTTCTTTTTTAATGAAAGTTTCTCCTTTTTCATTTTTTTATTTTTATAGAAAATTGTAACTTCATTATTTTCATTATTAAAACCACTTTCATCTTTTGAGACGTCGTTAGCTATTATCCAGTCGCAATTTTTATCTTTTAATTTTTGCACAGCATTTTTCTCTAAACTTGTTGTTTCAGCTGCAAAACCTATAACCATTTTTGGTCTCATAGAGTTATGATTTGAAACATAGTTTAAAATATCGATACTCCTCTCTAAATTTAATATCAAATTATCAACTTTTTTAATCTTTTCTTTATGTTCATAACTAGCTTTGAAATCAGCAACAGCAGCAGCAAATACAGCTATATCAGTTGGAAGATTTTTTTGAGTGGCTTTAAACATTTCTTCAGCAGTCTCAACTTTGATTAATCTAATATTTTCATCTATTTTTAGGTTTGTAGGTCCAGATATTAAAGTGGTATCAAAACCTCTTTTATAGAGCGATTTTGCTATCTCGTAACCCTGTTTACCACTAGATTTATTTGTAATAAATCTTACAGGATCTATATATTCATTAGTAGGACCCGCAGTTACAAGAGCTTTGAGTTTATTATTTTTGATCTTACTAAATAAAAAATTTTGAATTTCTTCATAAATAACTAAAGGTTCAGACATTTTACCCTCACCATATTCACCACAAGCCATATCACCTATTTCAGGCCCAATAATTTTGTAGCCAAAACCTTTCAATGTTTTTAGATTATTTTGTGTAGACTGATGGTCCCACATTCTAACATTCATTGCTGGAGCTAAAAAAACTTGTTTATTTGAAGCTAATATAACTGTGGATGATAAGTCCTCTGAGTTACCCTGGCTTAATTTGGAAATGGTGTTGGCAGTTGCTGGAGCGACGATGATTACATCGGCCCATCTTGATAAAGAAATATGGTCCATTTCTGTCTCATTTTCTAGGCTAAATAAATCATCATAAACTTTACCTTGAGATAAAGAGGCTACAGATAATGGGGTTACAAACTCCTTTGCACTTTTAGTTAGTATTGTTTTTATTTCAGCATTATTCTTTCTAAACATTCTTATCGTTTCAAGACTTTTGTAAGCAGAAATTCCACCACATATTATAAAAAGAACTTTTTTGTTTGATAAATCTTTCATCGACTGAATTAAAATATTAAAAGACCAAAAATTACAAGGATTAATAAACCAATAATAGATTGGTTTCTAAAAGCAGTCATTTCTGATTTTTGAGTGTTTAAGGCCGTATAGGAATTTGAATTTTGTGGGATTTGTCCACTAGCAAGATAAGTAAGAGCTTGATTAGCTTTATCCATAATTTCAGGAAATTCTGGTAATCTTTTTATTACTTCAGATGTATTTTGAAGTGTCTCATTTAGTTTTGTCATTGGATCTTTTGTTTCTTTTAGCCAACTTTCAAGAACTGGTTTTGAAGTGGTCCAAATATTTGTATTTGGATTTAATTTTCTAGCTACACCTTCAACAACAACCATTGTTTTCTGTAACATTAGAAGCTGAGGTTGAGTTTGCATGTTAAATTTTTCTGTGACATCAAATAGTTGCTTTAATAATTTTCCTCCAGAAATATCTTTAACTGCTTGACCAAAAATTGGTTCACCGATGGATCTTAGGGCTTGAGCTAAATCATCTATTGGAACTTCTTTTGGCACAAGACCTGCAATCAAATGTACTTCAGCAACTTTACGATAATCTCTTTGAATAAAACCAAATAAAATTTCAGCTAAAAATCTTTTACTCATTTTATCTAATCTACCCATAATTCCAAAATCAATCGGAACAATTTGACCATCATTATCTATGAAAATATTGCCTTGGTGCATATCTGCATGAAAAAAACCATCTCTTACAGCATGTCTTAAAAAATTTTGAATAATATCCTCTGCAATTTTTTCAGTATTAAATTCTTTATTTTTTAGTTCTTCCGTTTCTCTAATAGATATTCCATCCACCCAATCTAGGGTCATTACATTTTCGCTTGTATAATTCCAATAAATTTGAGGAACTCTAAATCCAACATCATTCTTTGTATTTTCAGCATATTCATTTGCAGCAGCTGCTTCAAATCTTAAATCCATCTCTAGATTTGTGATTTCTTTTAATAAAAATACTACTTCTACCAGCTTGAGTCTTTTTGTTTTTTTAATAAATGATTCTATTAAGAAAGCAAAAAGCATTATTGCATCAATTTCCTCATTAAATATTTTTTTTATGTTTGGTCTTAGAATTTTAATTGCAACGTCCTTAAGAACTCCATTGTCATTTATTTGAGCTTTGTGGACTTGAGCAATTGAAGCAGCAGCAACTGGTTCACTTAAATTTATTATAGAGTCATAACTTTCATTACCTAGATCATCTTTAATTATTTCTTTAGCCTGTAACAGAGAAAATGGTGGCAATTTATCTTGAAGGTTTTCAAGTTTTTTGGAAAGTTCTTCACCAATTATATCAGGTCTGGTTGCTAAAAATTGGCCAAGTTTAATAAAAGTTGTTCCCATTGACTCTAAAGAGTCAGACAATCTCTCTCCCTCGTCTTTATTTGCATCTATTTGTTTTTTTGGTGAAAAGGAAAATGATAATATCTTAAATAAAATCTTTATAAATAAAGGTGGTTCCTTAAATTTTGATACAATATTTAAAATATCAGAACAAGCTACTTTTCTTCCAAGTTTAAAGAGATTAATTAATTTTTTTACCATCAAAATTTCCATCCACTATGAATAGAAACTATTCCACCTGATAAATTTCTATAAGTACATTTTTTAAAATTACTTTTGACCATTGCATCAATTAATTCCTCCTGGTTTAAAAAATCTTCAATACTTTTAATTAGATATTCATACGGCTGTTTTTCACCAACAACAAACTTGCCAATAGAAGGTATTAGCTTAGAGTAATTTTTATAAAGGGTTTCTAAATTTGTATTCTGGATTTTTGAAAACTCTAAACTTAAAAAACGACCCCCTGGTTTTAAAACTCTATAAGCTTCAGAAAGAGCCTTCTCTATATTGGCAGTATTTCTTAACCCAAAGCTTATAGTATAAAAGTCGAATAAATTATCAGATAAAGGAATTTTTTCGGCTGGAGATATAATCCAATTTATATTTTTAAACTTAGATAACTTTTCTTTCCCTTTACTTATCATCCTTTTATTTGGATCGACACATGCAACACGAGATAATTTATTTACATGTTTAACAAATAGTTTAGCTATGTCTCCAGTACCACAAGCAACATCAATTAAATTTTGATTACTGGATGGATTCATCATATTTAATAGACTTTTTTTCCACAATCGATGAATCCCTAATGACATAAAATCATTCATCAGATCATAACGATCGTACACTTGATTAAACACATTTTGGACCAATCCTTTTTTATTTTGTAGATATTGTTGCATAATTCAAAAATATATATTCAATATAGTATCAAATGCCAGAATTACCAGAAGTAGAAATTGTACGTCAATCTTTAGACAAAAAGATTAAACAAAAAAAGGTCAAAAAAGTAATAGTTAGAAATAGAAATTTAAGAACTAAAATCCCACTTAATTTTTCAAGATTCCTTGAAGGCAAAAAAATAATCAAAGTAAAAAGATTTTCAAAATATCTGATTATTTGCCTGTCAAATCAAAGTTATTGTCTTTTACATCTGGGTATGTCAGGAACTATTCATCTAATTTATAATCAAAAAAAAAGTTTGGTAACTAATACTAGTTTTTATAGCTCACCTACATTACCTAAAAAACATAATCACGTAGAAATAGTTTTTGATGATCTTAAAATTGTATATAACGATCCAAGAAGATTTGGTTTTTTTGAAATAGTGGTTAATGAATATTTTTTGGATAAAAGATTCTCTAAACTTGGACCAGAACCTTTTCAATCAGAATTTAACTTAAGTTATATTTATTCTTTTTTAAAAGGAAAAACAAAAAATATAAAAAACTTTCTTTTAGATCAAAATTTTGTATCAGGGATAGGAAACATTTATGCAAGTGAAATTTTATTTTTATGTAAAATTAAACCTGATAAAAAAGTATCTTTATTAAATAAAGAAGATTGTAAAAAAATAATATTTAATTCTAAAAAGGTTTTGATTAATGCTATCAAAAAGGGAGGATCAAGTATTAGAGATTTTAAAAACACATCAGGTAAATCAGGAAATTTCCAAAAGAATTTTAATGTTTATGAGAGAAAAGGACTTAATTGTAAGAGGTCTGGATGCAAAGGAATTATTAAAAAAAAAATGATTTCCAATAGATCTTCTTTTTTTTGTAATATCTGCCAAATATAATAATTATTTAATTGACCAAAATTCATTCTCAAGTTATACCCCTGCGCATATGGCTAACACAAAATCGGCAATCAAAAGAATTAGAAGAATTTCAAAACAAACAGCTGTTAATAAGGCTCGAAAAAGTAGATATAAAAATGCTTTGAAGAAAATGAATTCTTTAATTGAAGCTAAAAAGAAGTCTGAGGCTTTAAAGTTCTTACCTAAGTTGAATTCTGAGTTAATGAAAATAGCTAAAACAGGCATCGTAAAGAAACAAAACGCTTCTAGAAACGTTTCAAGGTTTACTAAAAAAATAGCATCAATCTAGTTTAATTACACTTCAGGTTGTTAACCCTAATACAACTTTTAAATCTACAAAATCTGTGATCTTAAAAATTCTCCACACAATATTTAGATTTAGTAAATAAACAAACTTATTTAATTCAATTATAAATTTTATTTATATTTTTTTTTTTATTTTTCTTTATTTTTTTTGTCAAATACTTTTTTTAAAAAAAAAAAAAATTACACAATCCTAGATTTTATTTTTTTTTTATTTTTGAAAATTATTTGTTGCAATAATTTTATTATGGTTCTAACTGAACACTCTCCACATTTATGAACAATTCTATAAATAATAATAGTTTAAAAAATTCTAAATCCGATATTCTTGATTGGAATTTAGTTCAAGCTGAAATGAAGAATAAATTAGGATTAGATATTTATGAGAGTTGGCTTAAAAAGATAACTTTTATTGAGGAAATCAATAATTATATCTTATTATCCGTACCTACTAGATTCATTCGTGATTGGATTACCTCTAGATATTTAGATCAAATCTTGAAAATTATAAAAAATTACAAAAAAGAAATTGTTCGAATTGAATTCAAAATAACTGAAAATAAACCTACTTCAATTCAGGATGAAAATAATACTAATGTCATAGAAAATAAAGAAAATGTTTCTTTTATAAAAGACTCTTATTTACAATATAATCGCATAGATCCTAACAAAAATTTTGAAAACTTTATTACTGGATCCAGCAATAAATTAGCATACGAAGCTTCTGTAAAAGTTTCAGAGAATATTTCACACTATAATCCACTTTATCTTTATGGTGGTGTTGGAATGGGCAAGACACATCTTTTAAATGCAATTGGTTATCACCTGAAAAAAGATAATAAGGTTATGTTTATATCGGCAGAACGTTTTATGTATCAATTTGTAAAATCAATCAAATCTAATGATATGGTCAAATTTAAAGAGTATTTTCGTAATACAGATATTTTGTTAATTGATGATATACAATTCATGAATGGTAAAGAGGCAATGCAAGAAGAATTTTTTCATACTTTTAATGCATTATTAGACAAAGGTTCTCAAATTATAATTTCTGCTGATAGGTCTCCTAATAAGCTGTCAAGAATTCAGGAGAGGATAAAGTCAAGATTTGCAGGAGGTCTAGTTGTGGATATTCAAAAAACTGATTTAGCACTCAGAAAAAAAATCCTTGAAAGTAAAATAAGTGACTTAAATAATTTGTATCCTGAAAAGTTTAATATACCTGAGGAAATTAAGGATTTTATAAGCATTAAAATCACAACGAGTGTAAGAGAATTGGTGGGTGCAATAAATAGAATTATATCTTTTTCAAGAATTTATAACAAAATACCAAGCTTAGCTGAGACAAAAGTTATATTAAAAGATTTACTTAATTTAAATGAAAATAAAGTAACTATTGATCTCATTCAAACTATTGTGTGTAAATTTTTTAAGATTAGTAAAAATGAAATGCTTTCATCAAGAAGATCTAGGTACCTAGTAAGACCACGGCAAACAGCAATTTATCTAACAAAAATTTTGACTTCAAAATCTCTGCCTGAAATTGGAAGAGAGTTTTCAAATAGAGATCACACAACTATAATTCACTCAGTTAAAACTATTGAAAAATTAAAAGAAAAAGATTCAGATATGATTGCAAATATAGATAAACTAAAAAATCAAATATTATATAGCAATAAAGAAAATGAAATTTAATGTAAACCAACAAGACCTACAGCAAGCATTAAATTATTGTCAAGGAGTCATAGAAAAACGAAGTACGCTTCCAATATTGTCAAACATTTTACTCGATGCACAAAATTCAAAACTCACTATAACAGCGACAGATTTAGACTTAATATTTATTAATCAAATAAACAACGTCGAAGTCATAGAGGAAGGAAAAACAACCACTACATCGTCTACTATGTATGATATTGTTAGAAAACTCTCATCAGGAAAAAAAATAAATTTAACTTTAACAGACAATAGCAAACTTCATCTAGAGTCAGAAAAATCTATGTTTAATTTAAATTGTATGCCTGCTTCGGAATTTCCTTTAACAGATGAAAATTTTAATGAGAATGAATTTAGCCTTAAATCAAAAGACCTTTTAAAGCTGCTAAATAAATGTAAATTTTCTGTGTCAAATGATGAGACCAGACATTATTTAAGTGGAATTTATTTTCATCAAACAGAGGTTGAGGATAAGAATTACTTAACTGCAGTATCAACTGATAGTCATCGTATGTCCATTTCTAAACTCAGATTAAATGAAAAAAAAATTTTTGAACCGATTATATTACCTAAGAAGACTATTTTTCAATTAAGTTCATTATTAGAAAATTATGATGGCGAAGTAAAAATTTCAAATATGAAATCTAAGATAAAATTTGAATTAAATAATAGTATCTTAATTTCTAAGTTAATAGATGGAAAATTTCCTAATTACATTCAAGTAATTCCAAAAAATAATCAAAAAAAATTAGAAATTGACCTTAAAATTTTTCAAAGTTCGGTGGATAGAGTAGCCTCAGTATCGCTTGATAAAAAAGATGGTGTAAAATTTAGCTTAAGTAAAGATAAACTAGATTTGTCTGTAAATAATACCAACAGCGGTGATGGAAAAGAGTCCCTTGTAGTGAAATTTGATCATGATTTAGAAATTAGTTTTAATTCTAAATATCTGATAGATGTTGCTTCACAATTAGATGGAAATAATATTGAGATGTTTCTAAATGATTCAGGTTCACCTGCGCTAATCAAAGATCCTGGTGATTTCGATAGTATTTTTGTAGTTATGCCTATGAAAGGTTAATTTAGCAATTTAAGTTCAGAATATATAGTTCTCTCTAAAATCCCTAAAAATTCTTCCTTGGAATAATCAGGTTTGATAGGTTTCAAAATTGAAATTGTAATTGTTTTATTAATATCTTTTTTTCCCTTTTTTGGCCAGACGTAACCAGAATTAATAGCAACCGGTTGGCATTTTATTTTCAATTCTTCATAAATCCTTGATGCACCTTTTTTAAATGGTGGTTGTTCGTGGGGTAATACTCGAGTTCCTTGAGGAAAAATTATTATTGGACGATTTGTGTTTGCAATTATTTTAGAAATATCTTCAAAAAAATTGATGTTTTCTTTCGATACCTTATTTCTTTTGATAGAAATTGATCCTATTTTTTTTAAGTACCAGCCAAAAATAGGTATCATAAGCAGTTCTTTTTTTAAGATAAATACAGGAGAATTAAAAATCGTTTGTAGGAAAAAAGTTTCAAACATAGATTGATGAGAGGAAGCAATAAAAAATTTTTCATTTTTAATTAAATTTTCTTTACCTTTGACAATGATTTTTGTGGACAAGAAAATTTTTAAACAAATAGCAGCCCAATAACCCATTAATTTCCCACCAAAAAGTGTAAATTTTTGTGGTAAGATTAACGCTGGCAGAAAAAAAATTAAAATTAAAATTATTCCTGAAAAAAAGAAAATTGAAAATAGAACGTTTCTTATCATTAATTATCAAAAGCTAAATTATCTCATGGTGCTTTTGTCTTTTTTTAACTACTCTTATTTTTGATCCATTAATTAATATTTCTATAGGTTTAGGTCTAAGATTATAATTAGAACTGAGTGATATACCATAGGCACCTACATCGCAAATTGCGATAAAATCTTTCTCTTTTAGTTCTTGAAAATTTTTTATGGACGTAAACTTATCAGTGCTTTCGCAAATTGGGCCAACAAATTCATAAATTTTCTTTGATTTTTTACCTCTTTTTAACAATGGTAAGATGCGATGTACTGCACCATAAAGTGCGGGCCTCATTAAATCATTCATAGCAGCATCTATAATAACAAAATTTTTTTTATAACTCTCTTTAATGTAAATTACTTTTGAAATTAAAACTCCTGTATTGCCGACTATTGATCTACCTGGCTCAAATATAATCTGAGATTTTTTATTCTTTAAAAATTTTTTAATTGCTGAATGATATTTTTTATAATTTAGTTTTTTATCATTATTGTATGGGATGCCCATACCTCCCCCAAGGTCAATAAAATCAAATTTATATTGAGTTTTTTTGATGATTTTATCTAATATTCTTAACATTTTTTCATAGGGTTTATGATCTAAAATTTGACTTCCAATATGTACACTTAAACATTTTAAATTAATATTTTTAGAATTCTTACAATATCTTACAAGTTCAAAAAATGTTTTATCATTAACTCCAAATTTATTATCTTTTTTACCAGTCGATATTTGGCTCAAAGTTTTCGCATCGGTATTTGGGTTTAATCTAATACCAATATTAACCTGTTTTTTTTTTATTTTAGCAATTTTATCAATTTCTATGATTTCACTTTTGGACTCTGAATTAATTAATAAAATATTTTTATCAATTGCAAAATTAATTTCTTTGGAAGTCTTACCAACTCCTGAAAAAACAATCTTCTTTGGACTAATTCCAGCCTTAAGAGCTAACATTAATTCGCCCATCGATACAACATCTGCTCCAAGTCCAAATCTTTTTATTTCTTTTACTAAATTTAAGTTAGTATTAGATTTAATAGCAAAACAAATTAATGGTGAGATGGATTTAAAATTTTTTTTGAAATCATTTATATTTTCTCTTAGTTGTTTATACGAGTAACAATATGCAGGTGTTCCATATTTTTTAGCAATATTTTGCAGGATTGTATTTTCAATCTTAAGTTTACTATTTAAAAATCTCATTAAGCTTTATTTAGAAGGTAGCTTGGTATTTTTGAATTACTTTGAGATTCGTTATATACTGGGTCTCCTTTTTTTCCACAAGCGATCAATGTAGAAAATACAATTATTGCTAAAATAATTTTTTTTTTCATTTTTTTTTTTTATATTTCAATATCATTTTTTTAATATTATCAAAAGATGTTCCGCCATATGATTTCTTAGAATTTACAGAATTCTTTAAATCAAACACTTTTAATACATCATTTGATAGTTTTGGTTCAATTTTTTTAAGTTCAGCCAACGTTAATTGATCGAGATTTTTTTTCTTTTTTTCAGCAAAGTTCACAATATTAGCAGTCACTTTGTATGCTTTTCTAAATGGCATTGAGTGATTTTTTACGAGATAATCTGCAAGATCAGTTGCAGTCAAATATCCTGTGTTAGCTAATTCTATCATTTGTTTTTTATTTGGCGCAAAATTTTTAAGAATCTCATCAAGTATTTTTAAACAATTTTGCAGTGTATCATTCGATTTAAAAACAATTTCCTTATCGTCTTGAAGATCTTTGTAGTAAGATAAAGGTAAACTTTTTAAAACTGTAAGCATAGAAAACAAATTACCATAAATAATTCCAGACTTTCCTCGTAAAAATTCCAAAAGATCTGGATTTTTTTTTTGTGGCATTATCGAAGAACCAGTTACAACTTTATCTGATAAATTTATTAACTTGAAAGCATCAGAGTTCCATATGATAAGTTCCTCAGCTATTCTAGAAATATGCATGGCACAGACTGAAATGGAGTAAAGAAAATCTAGCACAAAATCCCTGTCAGAAATTGTATCTATTGAGTTATTAGTTGGTTTTGCAAATCCAAGTTTTTTTGTAGTGTAATTTCTATCAATATTAAAAGATGTTCCAGTTAAAGCGGCAACACCTAAAGGATTTTCATTTAAACTATCTAGATTATTTATGAACCTCTTTTGATCTCTTTTAAACATTTCAACATAAGCCATCAAATAGTGGCCAAATGAAACTGGCTGAGCATTTTTTAAATGAGTAAATCCAGGCATAAGAGTATATATATTTTTCTCTGCTGCTCTTATTACACTTTTAATTACAATATCTAATAAAATATTAATTTCTTTGGTTGATGATTTCATCCAAATTTTCAAGTCTGTAATCACCTGATCATTTCTTGATCGTGCTGTGTGAATAAAACCAGCATCTTCACCAATTATTTCAAAAAGTCTTTTTTCAATATTTATATGAATATCCTCATACTTTTTATTAAATTCAAATTTTTTGTTTGTTATTTCTTTTTTGATCTTGTTTAAACCATAAACAATCTTATTCTTTATTTTAAAAGTAATAATTTTTTGTTTAAATAACATTTCGACATGTGCAATAGATCCAATTATATCCTCTTTATATAGTCTCTTATCAACATCAATAGAATTTCCCACTTTTTGAAAAATTGATGAAGTGTTTTTTTTTATTCTATTGCCCCATATTGCCTGGTTGTTTTTATTTTTCGACATGATAATTAATTATACCTATTTAACATGAGATTTTTAATAATATTTGCTTTTTTAATATCTAATTGCGTAGTGGCAGAAATCAAAGACATAAAAAATCTTGTTATCAATAAAGAGCTTAAAAAATATGATGGATTAACGTTTTTAGATGATCAGAGTAATGAAATTCAACTTGATCAATTTGAAGGCAATTTGGTTTTGCTCAATTTTTGGGCAACTTGGTGCGTCCCATGCAAAGAGGAAATGCCATCTCTTGATCAATTACAGTCTCAAAAAAATTTAAATAATTTAAAAATATTTCCGATTAATGTTGGTCAAGATAATTTAGATAAAGCCTCTAAATTTTTTGAGGATTTAGGCATAGATAATCTTAAGATATATTTCGACTCACCAATTACCTTAGCAAAAAAGTTTGGACTAAGAGGAGTGCCCACCACAATTTTGATAAATAAGGATGGATATGAGTTTGCAAGAATTGTTGGGTCAATCGATTTTAAGGAAAAAAATTTTGTTGAATGGTTGGCTAGTTACAACTAATTTTTGAAAAAATATGCAAAACCAACCAAAGCAATTATTGCAATAAATTGGAGCAAAACTCTTAATTGCATTAATTTATTAGAATATTTTTTGCTGGTTTCACCACCTTTAAATAAAGTTCCGATACCAAGAATTAAAACAATCCCAACTGCCATTAACAAAACTATAGATAATATTTTAACTATTATTCCAGATAACATGAAGGTATTGTAGGGTGTTTTTAAAATAAAAAAACATAATTCACACACTATGACATTTTGCCTAGATTCAGTAATGGTCAAACCAGAAGCTAATAAGAAGATTAAAAATGCTATCATCTTACTTCATGGTTATGGTGGTGATGGCAAGGATATTAGTATGCTCTCATTGAACTGGAAAAGACATTTACCAAATACTATTTTTATTTGTCCTAATGGCCATGAACCATGCAGTATAAACCCAAATGGATATCAGTGGTTTGATTTAAGCAAAGATGATCCAGAGTATATTTTGGATCAATCTATAAAGGCTGAAAAAAAATTATCAATATTTATTGATGAAATTAAAAATGAATTTAATTTTGAAAATAGACAAATTTGTTTATCTGGTTTTAGCCAAGGCTGCATGATGTCAATAAACTTAGGACTTACTTCTGAAAAACCTTTTAATTGTGTTGTGGGTTTTTCTGGAAAAATTATTGATGAAAAGGATTTGAAATTGAGAAAAAAAAACTCAACAAGTATTTTGCTAATTCATGGTGATTCTGATCAAGTTGTATCGCCAAATTTTATGTTAGAGGCAAAAGATTTTTTTATGAGAAATAATATAGACATTGAGACGCATCTCATAAAAAATTGTGACCATCATATTCCTGTAAATGCTTCAAGTATTGCATTGAATTATATCTTAAAAAAATTTAATAATTCCTAAATATTGAAAAAAATTTTTATTTAAGTTAAAATTTGATATGAATAATTTTATTGATCAAAATGTTTCATTAGAAAAATGTCCTGCACTAGTTTTAAATGCTGATTATAGACCATTGAGCTACTATCCTCTATCACTATGGTCATGGCAGGATACTGTTAAATCAGTTTTTCTAGATCGTGTAATTATAGTAAGTAATTACGATCGTGTAGTAAGAAGTCCTTCATTTAATATGCAATTGCCAAGTGTAATTGCTCTAAAAGATTATATTGTTCCTCAATCTAAACCAAGTTTTACAAGATTTAATGTTTTTCTGAGAGATAAATTTTCCTGCCAGTATTGTGGCAGCAACGAGGAATTAACTTTTGATCATTTATTGCCTAGATCAAAAGGTGGAGAAACTAATTGGGATAACGTTGTTACAGCATGTTCTGCTTGTAATGTTAAAAAAGGAGGCAAACTATTAAAATTATCGGGCATGAAGCTAGCCCAACATCCTTATCAACCTTCAACAGAAGATTTGCATCGTAATGGAAAAAATTTTCCCCCAAATTATTTACATAAAAGCTGGATGGATTATTTATATTGGGATGTTGAATTAGAAGCTTAAGTTTTATACTTTTTCTGATATTCGAATTGCTATTTTAGACCCTGTTTTAATTATTTTATCCATAATAGAGTATAGCCCTTTTTTTGAAGCACCTTCCTCATATGCGATATCTTTATGATCTAATTCATCTTGTCTAAATTTAGTGATTTTTTTTTTTAATTCTTTTTCCTCTGGGCCTAATTGATTTATTTGATCTTGGTAATGTTTATCTATGACTTCTTCAACGGAGGCAGTACATAGCATAGCCGCTTTTTTCCCAAGAATAGTAGACCCAAAACCTAAACCTACACCTAGAAGATCCCATAATGGTAAAAATTTTGTTGGTTTAATATTTCTTTTTTTTATTTCTTTTTCAAAAAATTGACAATGTTCAATTTCATGTTCTTTCATATCTTCAATTGTTTTTTTCAAATTATCATTTTTTATAATAGTGTTTAAAGCTAATAACTGACCCTCATAAATTTTGACAGCACCTCTCTCGCCTGCATGGTCAACTCTAATAAATTCTTCAACTCTACTATCTGTTTTTTTCATATTTAGTAAAAATTTTTGCTAGGGTTATAATAAATAATATACTAATTACAATATTAATAGTAGTAAGTGATAACCCAAAAATCCTAAATGTCACATCTTTACAGCTTATAGTCTTTTCACTTAGTTTATTAAGTAATTCCTCTTTACTTGTATTTTCAGAAAAGTTTTTTACACTACAAACAGTTGACTCTTGGAAAATGCCTTGCTCTATACCGAAATGATACAATGAAATAAAAAAAGAAAAAATAAAAGTTAATATTAAAAGCAATATAAAGAAATTTTCATTTTTTTTTATAATAAACATTAAAAATATCAAAATTATACTTAACCCATAAGGGATTCTCTCTATCAAACATAAATTACATGGTTGGTAGCCTTGAACATATTCTATAAAATAAGCAGAAATCAAAGCAATTAAACTAAATAGAAAGATTATTTTCAAGTAAATTTCAGGCTTAAGATCAAACATGAGACTTAAAAATCAAATAAATTATTAAGCTTACAATAACAATTAATATTCCAATTATTGTAAACCATTTTGACCCATGCTTATCCATATATTCATTAAATAAATCACCAAACTTATAAGAAAGGTATGATACAATGAAAAATCTTAATCCTCGGGAAATTAAACTTATTAAAACAAAGATTGAAAAGTTAAATCCTATTAAACCACTTGCAATTGTAAAAACTTTATATGGAAGAGGAGTAAAACCAGCTAAAAAAAGTACCCCTAACCAAGCATAAAAACCATCACTATTAACCAAGTCTCCTTTAATTTTTGATAACTTATCCTCATAACCATAAAAACTCATAATGTGTGCTCCAAATTCAAAAAAGAACGCACCAATTAAGTAACCTAGCATACCACCCAAAACTGAAAAAGTTGTAGTTATAAGAAAGATTTTAATAAAATCATTTTTTTTTGATATTACCATTGGAATAACCATTACATCTGGTGGAATAGGAAAAAACGAACTTTCAATAAAAGAGACTATTGCTAAATAATATTTAGAACTTTTGTGAGCTGCTAAATCTAAACATTTTTTGTAAAGACTTTTAAACATTTTTTGGTTTTAATATAATTTTAGTTCTTATACTATTTAATAAATAATTAAATAACTAGGGCGAATGGCGGAACTGGTAGACGCGCACGACTCAAAATCGTGTTTCGCAAGAAGTGAGAGTTCGATTCTCTCTTCGCCCACCAAATTATGGAATTAAGTAAAATTAACAGTTTAGTGGAACTTTTTTTTACGAAGTATAAGGAGTTAAACTCTACTTCTAATAAGCCATTTTTAAAGTGGTTAAAGGATAATAAGAAAGATTTTCTTAGTTGGAAACAAGTTGAAGGACATATTCAAATTTTATCTGAATATTTAAGAAAAAATTTATCTAAAGGGGATAGGTGTATTTTATTATCTGAAAATCGACCTGAATGGCTTATTTCTGATATAGCCATAATGAACGCTGGTGGGGTAACAGTTCCTTTATTTACAACTTACTCTGAAAAAGATTATGAGTATATTATTAATGATTGTAATCCAAAAATTTGTATTGTTTCAAATAATACTCAATTGAAAAAAATAGATAAATTCATTTCAGATAAAATAAAAGTTTTATCAATAGAAAATATAGATAAACAAATTGATAGTATAGAAAATATTTTTGAAAAATTTTCTAAAGAAAAAACTTTAGATCATTTAAGCTTTAACCAAAATATTGAAAGAAAAGATTTAGCTTGTATCATTTACACATCGGGAACAACTGGTAACCCCAAAGGTGTAATGTTGAGTCATGGGGGTATTTTATCTAATTGTGAGGGTGCGCAAGAAATTTTGAATTCGCTTGTTAAAGATAGTGAACCTGTTTTTTTGACTTGGCTACCTTTATCACATTCATATGAACATGCTGTTCAATTTGTACAAATCACATTAGGAGCAAAAATTTATTATGCTGAAAGTTTAGAAAAATTATTATCTAATATGTCAGTTGCTAAACCAACTATAATGACTGCTGTGCCTAGATTTTATCAAAATTTGTATAGCAAGATTTCGATTAATTTTTCAAAACAAACAGGTCTCAAGAAAAAATTAATATCTTTGACAATTTTGCTTGGAATAAAAAAACTAAATAATGAGAATATGAGCTTAAAAGAAAAAATACTAAATTATTTATGTGAAAAATTGGTAAGACGAAAAATCAAAAGTCAGTTTGGCGGAAATTTAAAGGCTTTTGTCTCTGGAGGGGGTGCGTTAGATCAAAAAATTGGAGAATTTTTGAATTCTATTGGACTGCCAACTTTACAAGGTTATGGCCTAACAGAAGCATCTCCAGTAGTAAGTTGTAATATGCCTGAAAAAATCAAGATTGACACAGTAGGACCCCCTTTTAAAACAAATGAGGTGAAAATAGCAAGGGATGGAGAAATTCTGGTTAAAGGTGAAAATGTCATGCTTGGTTACTGGAACATGAAAAAAGAAACAGACGATATACTCAAAAATGGCTGGCTACACACAGGAGACATAGGTGAAATTACAAAAGAAGGAAATTTGAAAATTACTGATAGAAAAAAGGAAATTATTGTAAATTCTGGTGGTGATAATATTTCGCCCTCAAAAATTGAAAATTTATTGTGTCTTAATGAAAAAATTAAACAAAGTTTTGTTTATGGAGACAAAAAAACTTATTTAGTTGCTTTAATTGTAAGTGATAATGAAAAAAATAAAAAAGAAATTGAATTATATATAGATGATTTAAATAAAAACTTATCTCTTGTTGAGAGAGTAAAAAAAATAAAATTAATTAATGAAGAATTTACAATTGAAAATGGAATGTTAACACCAACTTTAAAACTAAAAAGAAAAAAAATTCTAGAAAAATATAAAGAAGATTTAGAAAAACTTTATTAATTTTTTACAAAATATTTGATTATTAAGCGCATAAACACTAACTTTTTTACAATTTAAATTTTTTAAAAAAAAATTTTTATTTTAATTTTATTTTTAAAATTTTCTTTAAAATTTAAGATTTGACATAAGGCACATAAAAAAATAAAAATAGATTAATAGCGAATCAATTGATTCGTTTAACTTAAAAAGGGAGCTAAAGATGCCTAAGAGAAGAAAAAAAGCAAAGAAGGCTAAGAAAAAAGCTAAGAAAAAAGCTAAAAAAAGAAGAAGAAGATAATTACTTAGTATTCTTTATTAAAAACGCTTCTCATAACGATTTACGTGTGAGAGGCGTTTTTTTTTATTCTTCTATATCTTCTTCATTTTCTGAAACAGCCTCTTCTTCAGGTAAATCTGATGAAGGTTGCTTTATTGGTGCTGCTTCTGGTTTAGGTTGAGTATTTAAGTTTCTTTTTAAAGCTTTATCTAATTTTTTTTGAGTATCCTCTAATGACAGATTTAAAATAATTTGAAATTCTGAAAGAATTCTTTCATATGCTTTTTCAAACAATTGTCTTTCACTATAAGATTGGTCAACCATCATATCATCCCCCTTATTAAGGTCTCTTACTACTTCAGCTAGCTCATAAATCTTACCTGATGAAATCTTTGCCTCATATTCCTGTGCTCTCCTACTCCACATAGATCTTTTTATTTTAGGCTTACTTTTTAATATTGAAATGCATTTATTTACCTGATTGATAGTAGCTAATGGTCTTAAGTGTAATTGTTTATTAACAGGCACCATTCCATTTGCTTTATCTTTTTCAAATTTTATAACGTAAGTTTCAACGTCTATTCCTCCAATATTTATTTTTTTAAATTCAGTAATTTGTCCAACACCATGTTTTGGGTATACGACGTAATCTTTGATTTTATATTCTCTTTTTTCTGTTTCTTGTTTTTTTACTTTTTTAATTTCTGGTTTAGCCTCATTATTTTTTGTAATTCTTAAACCATCACTTTTCTGGTCTGTAGTTTTGACTTCAGATTTTATGGATTTTTTTAAAGGTACTTTTTTAGTTTTAATTAATTTTTTTGGTAATTTATTAATCTTCTTTTTTACTTTTTTTAATTTAACAACCTTTTTGGTTTTTGCCTTTTTTTTTGATTTAGTAGCTTTACTTTTTTTAAAGGTTTTCTTTAAAATACTTTTCAAACTTATTTTGCTCATCTTTATATTTTTTGTGATCCGGTGGAGGATCTTTCTTAACTGTTATATTTGGCCAGATTTCGGAATATTGTTTATTGATCTCTAGCCATTTTTCAGACCCCGGCTCTGTATCAGCTTTTATTGCATCAACAGGACACTCAGGCTCACAAACGCCACAATCTATACACTCATCAGGTTTAATTACAAGCATATTTTTTCCCTCATAGAAACAATCTACAGGGCAAACTTCTACACAGTCCATTAATTTACATTTAATGCATTTGTCATTAACTATATATGCCATTATTGATTTTCTTTTTTAATTTTTTCTTTGATATCTCCCATGATCTTTTTGTCAATATACAATAAGCCTGCAAGTCGTCTCATCAAATTAGTTTCAAACATATCTGCTTCTTTATTTGAGTAAATTATTCTCCAAAGGGTTTCTATAATTTCAATTTTTTTTTTATCATCCATATTTTTAACTTCTCTTGTAAAATCCAAAATTTGGTTGGAGTTTTCTTCTATTTCTTTACCTTCTTTTAAAATATTTTCTAAATTATCTTGGTCTGCACCTATTTTTAAAAGTGCCTTACTTATTATAACCTCTTCTTCATTTGAGAAGTTCTCATCAATTTTTGCGGCATGAATTAATAATGCCGCAACTCTTGCTAAATCACTAGTTTTAGTATCTCCTTTTTTTTCTTTAAAAAACATTACTTACTGGTTTAAATTTAAATTTTTTAACACTTTGAAAGGACTTTCTTTAATGAATTTTTTACTTACTTTTTTTGAGTTTTTTCTTGGATTGTATTTAAAAAATATATCATTATTTTTTTCAAAAACTTTATAATCCATAGTTTTTAAAAGCTTTTTAAAGTTGTCCTTATTACATCCAAGTAAATTCAACATTTCAGGAATTAACTTAATTTCATTTTTTTCTGTGTTTGAATTAATAATTTGAACAAATAATCTCTCTAAAATATCAATTCTTACGTAAAAATTGTCAAATTTCTCAAATCCACATAGTAACATAAAATTTCTGTTTTTAATCTTGTCATTTTCTAAAAAATTTAAACCAAAGACAGGAGGTTTTAAATTAAAATATTTTTGATGATAATTTTTCCAAAGTAAAGTTCTTAAGGATACAGCCTCCGGTTTGATTAATTTGTGTAAAAATACATGATATCTTCCAAATTTTACTCCTTGATCTCTTAAAAATTTCCTCTCATTTTGTCCTAATATTTTTAGATAATCTGTAACTTGATTTCTTTGAAGGACTCCGTTGTTCTCATACAATTGATATGCAAGAGCTTTAATTGATGAATTTTTTTCTTTAAGGTTTTTCA